>DNYS01000010.1:1551-2278 GCA_003506735.1 Nitrospinota bacterium | reverse complement strand
GCTGAACTCAAGGAGCGCGGGGCCGAATTCATCCGCGATCCTGGCGCGAGCGGAATGGGCGGGCGTATAACGGTCTTTATCCGGGGGCCGGAGGACATCCGAATCGAGCTGAGCGAGCGCTCGGGCGCAACCTATACGGGTTGACCCTTTTGAATAGGGCGGGGATTGAAAGTGGGGGGGAAACCGGCGGCGGTTCATGAGGGCCGTCTCATAGCACCCTTCCGATTTCATCCGAATCGTACCGGGGAAGGGGACCTTCTCCGTCTTTCCTGTATAGAACGGCCCCCTCTCCGGCCGGCCCGAGGGTGCCAATCCGCACACCCAGCGCGCCCGTTTCCTGAAGCGTCTCGCGAACCTTCTCCTCTCCTCCGGGCGGAACCGCTAGGAGAAGAGCGCCCGAGGTGATCACCCCAAGCGGGTCGAGACCGAACGCCCGGCAAATTGCACCGCCTTCTTCGGAAATGGGGATTGCCTCTTCATCCACCCGGGCTCCCAGGCCGGCGGCTTCGGCCAATTCGTGGATTCCCGTTGCGAGCCCGCCCTCTGTGGGATCGTGCATGGCATGAACCAGGCCGGTATTCGCGGCGGCGAGGGCCTGGCGCACCACGCTGATGCCCGGATCTTCGAGAAATCCCGCCGCACGCTCGACCAACCCCTCCCCGAGTTCGGCGGCAAGCTCGGCTCCCTTGGCGTTAGCCAGGATGGCCGCGCCCTCCACGGGCACGGC
>DNYS01000010.1:706-1305 GCA_003506735.1 Nitrospinota bacterium | reverse complement strand
GTGGAGAGGAACCATGCAGGGTCCGCCCCCATGCAAGCAATGTCGTTTGCATTGACATGGACGGCGTACCGGCCGATTCGGTCTTCGGCGAAAGTGATGGGATCGCTTTTGGCGACGAGGTAGCGGCCGCCCATATCGATGACGGCGGCGTCTTCGCCCACCCGGGGTCCGACAATGAGGCGGGGGTGAACCTCCAGGCCGGAAAGAAGCCCGCCGAGAATGCCCGCGGGAAGCTTTCCGAGCGGAAACCGATGGATGTCGTTATTCATCCGGCATAAAAACGCCCCGCCCGTCGGGAAACGGGCCCAAGCATTTTCAGCCTGGCCATTCCGGGCCTAGAGCGTCCCGTTGATGACGTAGTTCAGCAGCCGCACCACCTGTTCGGGTTTTTCGGCGACGGCAAGCGCGGCCGCGTCCACTTCCTTGAGCGCATGGCCGTTTCCGGGATCGTGAAGCGTGATAATCGATTTTCCCAGGGCGGCGGCGTATCCAGCGTCGAAGGCAGCGTTCCATTGCTTGTACTTTTCACCGAATCGCACGACGACAAGGTCGGCCTTTTCGATGAGGGTCCGGGTGCGGATGGCGTTTACGCTGGCGCC
>DNYS01000010.1:0-560 GCA_003506735.1 Nitrospinota bacterium | reverse complement strand
ACGGTGCGCCAGTTGGAATGAACTTCGCCGGAGAGGTAGACTCTCCAAACCTGATCTGACATTCCAGCAAACTCCTTTATCGCTGGGCCGGGTGATCCGGGAGGCAAACACCCGATCGATGGAATGGAAATATGATCCAAGAACCTTTTATCCTACATTACCCGGCGGCGTGCGGCACGCCAGTCCGGGGACATCCGGTCGTCCCTCGGGGTGCACCGAATGATGCTTGTTCGGGTGCATTGGGATTGTCTCGGCGGATGAGTGCGTGATATAAAATGGGTCGCTGGCCTGAAGGGCAGGTAGCCTTGAGCCAGAGGCTTCCTTCGAGGGACCCGATTTATAAGCCGGTATCATTCAAATACATGCCACGGTAGCTCAGTCGGTAGAGCAGCGGACTGAAAATCCGCGTGTCGGCGGTTCGATTCCGCCCTGTGGCACCATAATTCAATGACTTACGCGAATACTTGATTGTGGTGCAGTTGTGGTGCAGAATCTACCATCTTAATAATCCGTTCTCACAAGGATGTTCGGATGGTCAATATCCTCAAAGAAAAGAAAAT
>DNYS01000256.1 GCA_003506735.1 Nitrospinota bacterium | reverse complement strand
GAAAATACAGGGAATTTTTTCAATATTGAGGGCTTATTTCCCCAAACTCTCCCGGATTTACCTGTGCTTAAAGGGCTTCAGGATTTCACCCCGAAAACCGAACAGGGAATTATCAGGGAAATGCCTACTTTCTAGCACCCACCCCCGTAAAGGTAGCAATTTGCCACTCACAGGCCGTGGGCCAGATAGTATCCCCCAGAAGGATTTCAGCTCTTCCTCGATGTTTTTACCTGAAAGGTTGAAATTAGTCTTTCCAGGCGTTTGCTCCCACACTTGGGGCATTTATAGTTTTTCTTTTCGTATTCCGATAAAGAAAGCACAAGGGTGGCCTTTTTTCCGCACTTCTGACACTTGAATTCAAAGGCAGGCATTTCGATTGTTTCCTCCGACAAAAGTTTCATTTCCTCTGGCCCCAAAGTACTTGTGCTTCATAAGGATATCAAAAATATTGCCCACAAACCGGCTTCTTTCGACAATTCGAGAAGTTCATGTCCCGATACCCTGGCTCACGTCCTGTCCAAAAATTCAACTGAATCCAAAATGTCTGGATTTCCGAATAAAAATAGTAATTCGCCATGCACAGGCTATCCGTCTTTCTCCAACGGCTTGAGAGCGCCCGCCCATACTTCGGGAATTTCGGACCCGAGTGAAGGGTAGTGAAAGATGCGGTCTCCTTCGGTTGTGATATGATACACGCTCTTCAAGGAATTTTCTTAATTAATTTTTCGTTAGCGGAAAATTCGACAAGACATCTCCCTACCAAGCCAACTTCATAACCCATTCAATATAGGTAGGGTCCAATTTTTGCGGAGAGTAGCCTACACGAATTCCGGCATAACTTTTCGGGCGAACTCCTTAATCATTTCTCTTCCCCGTTCGCCCTGGGTCATCTCGTTCTGCACACGAATGACAAGATAATCAATCCCGAATTCCTCCCGGTATGAGTGGATTTGATCGATCACCTCCTCCGCCTCGCCGAGGAAACATCGATCCCCCCGGCGTAGTTCCTCCTGAAAGGTATCCATGTTGACGTTCTGATGACCGAAGGCGCTGTAGCCTTCTTTGAAGAGACGAACAAGACTCTCCTCCGCACGCCGCCGCTCCGCCGCGTCGCGCACAAGAACGACATCCCGCATGAGAGGACGGCACGATGGCTCCCCCTTCCCCTCCTCAAGCGCCTCAAGATAGATGCGGTAGCATATTCTCAACTTCTCGCGGTTTCCGCTGGGGCCCGGAAAATATGCGTCCGCCAGGCGGGCGGCGCGTTGAACCGGCGTTTTCTCCCAGCCGCCGTACCAAATTTCAGGTCCTCCATCCTGGCGGGGCAACGGGTTCAGCCGGAATCGATCCAACTTCAGGCGGGCGCTTTCATGGGTTACCTCTTTCCCCGCCCAAAGACTTCTGAGCAACGGGATTCCTTCCTCGAGCCGGGCCGCCCGCTCGCTTTTCTTGACCCCGAAGGCATCGAACTCCGACTCCAGGTAGCCTGCGCCGAGACCCAGAATGAGCCGCCCCTCGGAGACGACATCCAGGAGGGCTGCATCCTCGGCCACCCCCATGAGGGAGTGCAGCGGGAAGAGAAGAACGCTCGTACCCAGTCGAATCCGCGAGGTGCATCCCGCCAATGCCGCCAGCACCAACATGGGGGAGGAAAACTGGGGCCAATCCACCCCGTGGTGTTCACCAAAGAAAACGGAGTCGAAGCCCAACTCCTCTGCAAGTTTCGTTTCCACGACAACTTCATTCCAATTGCCGCCTCCCTGATGAGGCTTGATTCCAAAACGCATCGTTCATTATCTCCCTGCTGCTGTTGGTTTACATTTCCAGACGGAGAGCAATATAATTTCCATCGACCCTGCATACAAGCATAGCCATGGGAAAATAAATTTCGGCCACATGAATTCCGGCCACAAAAATTTATCCTTCGTTTTCCTCCATTAACTCTTCCAAGGATTTCCTCTCATAATGGAGCACACGGACGAAAGGGATCGAAAATCCTTCCCGTCGGTATACTACGGCTGGATCATCGTCGGGCTTTCTTTTCTCACAATTGCGTTTCATCTAACCGCTCGCTTCTCTTTCGCCATTTTCCAGGTGCCGCTCATCGCGGAATTCGGATGGACGCGGGGCGCCCTTGGGAGTGCATTCGCCCTGATGATGGGCCTCTACGCCCTGCTGGGTCCCTTTGCGGGCCACCTGCTGGACAAATTCGGCCCCCGGGCTGTTGTCCCCTGGGGGTCGATATTGGTGGGGATCGGTCTGGTCGGCGGTTTTTTCATATCCTCCCTCTGGCACGTATACCTGTTGCTCGGAATGTTCATCGGTCTCGGCACTGCGCTGAGCGGATTCGCCACCCATAGCGCGATCCTGCCCAGATGGTTCAGGCAAAAGCGGGGAATCGCGACAGGCATCCTCCTCTCCGGAATCGGCATCGGAAGCCTTTTCCTCTCTCCCGTGATCGAGCGGCTGATCGCCCACTTCGGCTGGCGCATCGCCTATCTCGTCTACGGATTTTTCGTGCTCGGAATATTGGCGCCGGTGAATTTTATCTTTTTGCGCGACTACCCCGAAAACGTGGGACAAAACATAGACGGCCTCCCCCGGCCGGAGACGGAAGCGGCCACCCCCCGGAAGGCCGGGACGGAGGAGAGCAAAAGCATCGGACAGGTGTTTTTCCGGGTCAAAAGTGACAAAAACTTCTGGGCGCTCGCGCTCCTTGGATTCATGATCGGCTTCCAGACGAACACCATCCTGAGTCAACTCCAACTCTATCTCGTGGACATGGGCTACAGCACAGCCACCGGGGCGATGGTCATCGGCCTGGCCGGACTTCTGCATGTGGTGGGAAGCGTCTTCATCGGATGGATCAGCGACAAGGTTGGAAGACCCGGGGCCCAAGCCTTTTCATGCAGTCTCGGCGTCCTGTGCATCGTTGTTTTGCTCTCGATCGGGTATCTCGGCCATCCTCCCCTGCCGGGCTTTCTGTTCAGCGTCCTATACGGCCTCGGAGCGGGAGGGGTGAGCACCATGCATTCATCCATGGCGGCCGACAGCTTTGGGGACCGATCGTTCGGGACCGTGATGGGTTTGCTGACGATATGTTATGCGGGGGGAGGAATTGTGGGCCCGCCGCTGGCGGGATTTGTTTTCGATTTCACGGGGAGCTACGTCATTCCCTTTTCCATCGTCCTCCTCCTCATGCTTTCCGGGATATTTATCGCCCTCTTTCTCTACGAGGAGAAAACCCACGGAGCATTCGCCTCAGGCCCGCCGCGCGCCTGACCATCCAACCGCGATTGGCCACCGAATCGATTTAGCTATTCCTGCCCCGCTGATATCTTCGGCAGGGACGGAAAATCCCGAAGGAGGGACCCGTAGCCGGGAATGGATGCCGAGAATCCACCCCGGCTCAAGACCGACCAAAAGGTCGCCACGTTCGAACTGAAAACGGGTTTACCCAGCTCTTGTTCAAGTTGTTCCAGCACGCCGATCGTGGCCAGATTCGTACAGGAGATGAACACCCCATCGGCATCGGGAGAATCGATTCGCCGGGCAACCTCCAATACCATCTCCCATTTTTGCCGGCCGATGGAGATTCGGGATTCGGGGGTATCTCCCAATCCCAATCCATAGAGGCCGGTCACCTCGAAACCGGCGCTTTCGAGAAACTGTTTTTCGGCCTCATTGACGAAATCCACATAGGGGGTTCCCACGGCGATGCGCTTCAGGCCGAGCGCATGGAGCGCCTCCACCACGGCCAGGGCCGTCGTGACGGCGGGCACGCCTCCTTCCCGCTCAAGCGTTTCCGCAATCCGGGCGCCATCTTCCACAAACGAACCCGAAGTGCAGGCGTAGGCAATGACATCCACCCTGGCCGTTCCCAAAAGCGCGGCCGCCGTGGAGGCGTCCTGCGCCATGCGGGAAAAGCTCTCACGGGTCATTTTTCCTTGAAGCAACATTCGGGTCGCATGGACCGATACGCCTTCGGGTGACATCTTGTGGAATTCAGGCTCGATGACGACATTCAGAGAAGGAACGACCAGGCCGACTCGGCAAATGGATCCATATTGCCCATCTTTAAGGTCCATGAATCTTCCTCCTCCGAGGGATATTCAAGGAAACCACTTTCAATTCATAACGATGAGATCGATTCAGCCCTATTATTTAACTATCGTCCTCGGGCGGGTTTCCATCCCAATTGTATTTTTCCCGCGCGCGCCCGGGCGATATTTTCTCATCCGCCACGTCCAGCCGCACCAATTCCGAATCGCGTTCTTTCGAATCGCCATACCCACCACCGCCCGTCGTATGCATACACAGCGTATCGCCTGCCTTTAGACGCTGGAGATCTTTGCTCTTCATCCGGCGAGGAGAATCGAGGGAATCAATGAGAAATTCACTTCCCGACCCTTCTTCACCTTTTCCGATCCCCCACGGCTTGAATTTCACCCTGTCGGTGATCGAAGTCACCGTGACATCTGTAAGAAAAGTGATCTCGCGCATCATGCCGACACCCCCGCGGAATTTCCCCGGACCCTCGCTGTCCGGCCAAAGGCTGTAGCGGCGATAGAGGACGGGATAGCTCAACTCCATCTCTTCGACCGGCGTATTCTTCGTGTTGGAGACGGAGTGAACCCCGTCCATTCCATCCTTGTTATAGCGTGCGCCGAAGCCGCCGCCCATGGTTTCGTAAACGGCGTAACGTCCCTCCTCGGGCATCGGGCCACCAAATGAAAACTGATTGAGCGCCCCGTTGCTTCCGGCGGGCACCCTCTCGCCCAGCACCTCCCTAAGCGCCTTGCAAAACACGTCGATCACCCGTCTCGTGATCTCCCATCCCGCCGCGCTCGCAGCGGGAAATTTGCGGTTGAGCACCGTACCTTCAGGAACTATCAGCCGAATCGGCCGGTAGCAACCTTCGTTCTGGGGGATGTCGGGATCCGTGATGCAGCGCAGGGTGTACATGACCAGAGACATGGTCTGATAATAATCCGCGTTGCAAGGCCCCAGGCGCTGCTCGTCCGTCCCCGTGAAATCGAAGGTGATTTCCTCATCCCTCTTATCGATGCGAAGCTTCACACGGATGGGTTTATCGGTTGTCCCGTCGTCATCCATGAAATCTTCGGCCTCATACGTTCCATCCGGAATTTTCCGAATTTCCGAGCGCATACGCCGCTCGCAGTATTCGATAAGGGAATCGCAATATCGATCCAACTTCGCGAGGCCATAATGATCGATGAGTTCATGCACCCTTCGAATTCCGATGTTGTTCGCGGCGACCTGGGCGGAGAGATCTCCCTTGCGCTCCTCGGGCGTGCGCACGTTCGCGAGGATCATCTTCTGAATATCGGGAATCACTTTCCCCTTCCTCATATACATGACGGAAGGGATGCGAATTCCTTCTTGAAATATCTCCGTCGCTGTCCCGCTCATGCTGCCCGGAGACATCCCGCCCACATCACTATGGTGCGCCAGATTTCCGACAAAACCCCAAAGCCGGTCCTCATGGAAAATGGGTGAAATCAGAATAATGTCCGGCAAATGGGTACCGCCCCGGTAGGGGTCATTCAAGATGATGGTGTCGCCGGGCTCCAATCGATTGACGTCGTGCTCCTTCATCGTCTCCTTGACGATGAAGGGAAAAGCCCCCAGGTGGCCGATCTGATGCGCCGTCTGAGCGAGCATTTCGAGACGATTGTTGAAGAGCGAGCAAGTGTAGTCTTCACGCGTTTTGATGTTGGGCGAGTAGGAGGATTTCTTGAGAGCCATCCCCATCTCGTCGGTGATGGCGGTGAGAGAATTCTTGATAATCTCAATCATCGCCGGGCTGGCGCCCAGCGAGTCATTAGTCACATTCATGGACAATCTCGCGGAATTTAAAAAAAAGCACTTCTAATTATCGTTTTCAGGAGGTTTTCCGTCCCACCCATAGATTTCGCGGGCCCGTTCCGGGGATATTTTCCCATCGGCAACGTCAATCCGTATAGTCTCCGGATCGCGCTCTCCGACGGGACCATAGCCCCCGGCTCCCGTAGTATGAATGCAAAGCGTCTCACCCGACTTGGCACGCTGAAAATCCTTGCTCTTCATCGGTCTCGGCCCATCGGGCGTGTCGATGAAAAATTTATTCCCGATCCCGCCACCACCCTCTTTGATGCCCCACGGCTTGAACTTTACCCGATCGGATATCGAGGTGGTCGTCACATCGGTGAGAAAAGTCACCTCACGCATCATGCCGATCCCGCCCCGGAATTTACCCGAACCCTCGCTGTCCGGCCGAAGCGCGTAGCAGCGATACCTGACCGGATAGTTGAGTTCCATCTCTTCTATCGGTGCGTTTTTCGTGTTGGAAACCGAATGCACCCCGTCCATGCCGTCCTTGTCGTAGCGCGCGCCAAAGCCGCCCCCCGTGGTCTCATAATAAGCATATTGGCCGCCATTCAGCCTGGGGCCTCCAAAAGAAAATTGGTTCATGGCGCCATTGCTTCCGGCGGGGATTTTCTCCGGCATTGCGTCCTTGAGCGCACGGCAAACCACATCGATTCCCCGGCGGGATATTTCCCAGCCCGCGGCGCACGCGGCCGGAAAATTGGCATTCAGCGCCGCGCCCTTGGGAATTTTCAAATGAAGAGGCCGGTAGCACCCCTCATTTTGCGGAATGTCGGGATCCGTGATGCACCTCATGGTGTACATGACGAGCGACATGGTCATGTAGTAAGTCGCGTTACAAGGCCCCAGACGCTGCCTGTCAGTACCCTCGAAGTCGAACGTGATCTCGTCATCTTTCTTCGTGATTTTGCATTTCAGGCGAATGGGCTCGTCGGTCGTACCATCGTCGTCCATGAAATCCTCGCCCTCGTACACCCCATCGGGGATTTTCCGGATCTCCGCGCGCATGCGCCGCTCGCAGTATTCGACGAGCGCATCGCAATAACGGTCAAAATCATCGACACCATAGCGGTCGATGAGTTCGGTCACGCGGTGGATGGCCGTGTTGTTCGCGGCGATCTGTGCGGCGAGGTCTCCCTTGCGCTCCTCCGGCGTGCGCACGTTCGCGAGGATCATTTTTTGAATGTCGGGGACCACTTTCCCCTTTCTCATGTACATGACGGAAGGGATTCGAAGCCCCTCCTGAAATATCTCCGTCGCCGTCCCGCTCATGCTTCCCGGAGACATTCCGCCCACATCGCTGTGGTGCGCCAGGTTCCCGACAAAACCCCAGAGCCTGTCTTTATAAAAGAGAGGTGATATCAGAATAATATCCGGCAGGTGCGTCCCCCCGCGGTACGGATCATTCACGAGGATGCCGTCCCCGGGCTCGAGACTGTTGATGTCGTGCTCCTCCATCGTCTTCTTGATGATGAAGGGAAATGCCCCCAGGTGGCCAATCTGGTGCGCCGTCTGGGCAAGCATCTCGAGTTTCAAATTGAACAGGGAGCAGGTGTGATCCTCGCGTGTTTTGATATTGGGAGAATAAGCGGATTTCTTCAGCGCCATCCCCATCTCATCCGTGATGGCGGTCAGCGAGTTTTTAATAATCTCTATCATTGCCGGGCTGACGTCCGCCCGGTTATTTTCCGCAACCATTTTCAAATTCCCTCTCCAAGCTATTTCGCCTGCGTGAGCAGTATATGACCGCTTTCATCCGTCGCACCCGTCCAGCCGGACGGAACGAGCGCCGTGGCGAATGCATCGTAAATGATCGATGGGCCTTCGACCTTATCCCCCGCGGAGAGGCCACTCCGATCGATCAGCCGGTAGGCTTTTTTTTCTCCATCCACCGAAAGAACGGAAACCTCGCGGGCCACCGCCTCACCACTAGCGGCGGATTTGAGAATTTCAGTCGGTTTCGAGGTGAGGCCAAAAGCCGATAACCGCAAATTGACAAATTCGACCGGTTCATCCACATCGCAAAATCCGTAAGTAAATTCATGCAGCCGGTGGAAGTCGTCGAGGATTTCCGCCATTGGGAGGAGGTCTCCGTTCCGGGTGGCTTTAACGTTAATTTCAAAGGACTGTCCCACGTAGCGCAGATCCACCGAGCGATCGATTTGCACGTCTCGGGCGGGAAAATCGGCCAGTCGCTCATGGCCAAGTTTTTCGAGTTGACTGAAGCCGGCACTGATATCGGTCTGTTTTATATCGGTGCTCCGCCGGATGAGGGCCCTTGAGAAGTTGTAGCGATAGTCCGCCAGGGAAGCGCCCAGGGCCGATAGAACACCCGCCGCATTGGGCAGGAAAACCCGCGCCACCGTTAATTCTTCGGCTACGGCGCATGCATGAAGCTGCCCGGCGCCGCCGAAGGGGATCAGGGTGAAAGTCGAAGCATCGAACCCCCGCGTCAGGCAGACGGCGCGAATCTCCTTGGCGAGACCGTGGTTCACTACCTGTAGCGCCGCGACCGCGGTTTCGGCCGGCTCCATGCCAACCTCCGAACCCACCTTTCGCAACGCCTCCGTTCCCGCCTCCGGGCGAAATGGAATGCCTTTTCCCTTGAAAAATTCGGTTTGGAGACTGCCCACCTCCATGTGTGCGTCGGTGGTGGTGGGCTCCTCTCCACCAAACCCATAGCAGGCCGGGCCCGGGTTGCTCCCCGCACTGCGCGGACCCACCCGGAGACCGCCGCCGCTATCCACCCAGATGACGCTTCCTCCGCCAGCGCCCACGGTATGGACATCAATCATCGGAATACGAATCGGGAAGCCGCCAATCACCGCATCGACCGTCCACTCCGGCTTGCCGTCTCGAATGAGGCAGATATCGCTCGAAGTTCCACCCATATCAAAGCTGATGCAGTCGCCAAGGCTGTGGCGGACGGAGAGGAAGGCCGCCGCCGTCACCCCGCCCGCCGGACCGGAGAGCGCCGTGCTGATACACCGATCGCTGAGGGCGTCCACTGTCCCGAGCCCGCCGTTGGACTGGAGCAGGCGGAGCTGGGCGGCAAGCCCCCGCTTACCCAAGGCTTCTCCGAGCTTGGCCGAGTAGCTTGTCAGGACCGGTGTGGTAAAGGCGTTGGCAACGGTGGTGCTTGTTCTCTCGAACTCTCGGTATTCAGGCAGAACGCGCGATGAAAGAGAAACCGACAGATCGGGTTGCCGTTTATGAAGTTCTTCAAGCAGCCGTTCCTCGTGGGCGGGATTCAAGAAGGAGAACAACAACGATACCGCAACCGCCTCGGGCTTGGAGGCGAGCGTTTTATCGACTACCTCTTCGTAGTCTTCATTGGAGGGCTCCACCATCACGGATCCGTCCGCCAGAACGCGTTCGTGCAGCTCAAAGCGGCGGCGGCGGGGAGCGAGGGCAGGCGGCTTCTCCGCGCGCCAGTCGAAGAGGCTTGGTCGAATCTGACGGCCTATCTCGAGAACATCCCTGAACCCTTCGGTGGTAATGAGCGCCGTTCGCGCGCCCCGGCGCTGGAGAAGAGAATTTGTCGCAATCGTCGTTCCGTGAAGAATAATTTTAACATCCCCACTCGCCACCCCCGTCTCCTCCAGGGCGCGATCCAGCGCTAAGAGCACACCTTCCGCCGGATTCGGATTGGAAGTGAGGACTTTGGTATGGTGGACTTCGCCGCTCTCCTCGTTGAGCAGGACGAGGTCCGTAAATGTACCTCCTACATCAATCCCGATTCGATATGATGCCACTTCTTGACCCCCTGGTTTTATATGCCCCGCGGCATAAGAATTCGAAAAAGAAAAAGTTCAAAGGATTTCAGCCCCCCCGGGACCCTTTCCGGAATACCTCGGAGGCCTCCGAGCCGGTGACGATGACGCCATCGTTTTGCAACAGGTGGCCGGCGAAATCCGCCACCCTTTTAGTGAAGCGAGGTTCGTTCATCGCGCTCAGATGAAAAAGGTACTGAACGAACTGCGGCCCCTCGGCCTCTGCCCGCCTTCGAATCGCGGCATAAACCGAGAGAAGCGTTTCGAGCTCCGCCGCCTCGTTGAACAGGTAATTTTCCGTGAATTTCCCCCCGGCTCCGTCCCAGCCGAGTGGAATCATGAAAACCCCGGTTTCGTCCACATTGCCGGTACCGTATGAGGCGGCATCGCTCGCCCGGATAAAACCACCACTCGGAGATGCGCCCATCCAGTCGGATTCAACGCTGGGCTCCTTGTATCCGGGTGCGGACGAATAATCCACGGTAAGACCCAGTTCCGCGAGCACGGCGGGAAGCTCATCGTTCCGGCCGAAATACCCCGAGCGGAAAGAATGGGATGAAAGGCCCTCCCGGACGATCACATTTTTCAGATCCTCCAGGACCGCACGCATGTAGTCTGTATCCTTAATCCGTGAACCTTCCCTGGGGATGTCCTCGTGTGGGTGGAGACTCAACTCCCCGCCCTGGCGAACGGCCTCCCGCCAGCAGTCGAGAAATGGATCTCGATAAAGTAAGTACCGCTGATCGGGATGGCTTAGGATGGACCAATTGCACTTTCCATTCAGGGAGCGCTCAACGAGTTCGAGTGCGGTTTTGATATCTCCAAGGATTCGGGTTTTCTCCGGCGTGCCGACTGTATAACCGACATCCGCGAAAACGCTGGAGGGTTTGAGTGGAGAGAAGCCATGCCAATTACAATCGATGAGGAAGGAAACGTAAACGGGTTTTCCCATCGACTAGGCTCCGCTCATTTCAAAGGCCGTATCCCGCCGCCTGATCCATTGGGAGGCAACCCCCAGGCTCAACAAAACCACCCCGGCCGCTGCGACCGGCCACCCGGTCAAGACCATCT
>DNYS01000107.1:24336-31751 GCA_003506735.1 Nitrospinota bacterium | reverse complement strand
CGTTGGATATCCGTCCCATGCCGCGCGAGGAGATCCCGGACTGGCGCGATGAGCTTCGCTCCGGGTGGATCTACCTGGTGCCGCTGGGCTTCCTGGTCTGGTTCCTCTTCGAGGGCAGGACCCCGACTTTCGCGGGGGTGATGGCCGTCTTCGTCATGGTGGGCATCTGGTTCTACCGCTCGGCGGCGGAGTTTCTCGCCTCCCTCCGGGAGGGGGAGCGGGAGGTCTCGGACGCGGTCTTCGTTTTTGTCCCGGTCTCGTTTTTCGTTTTTCTCGGCGTGGCCTACGCCCTTTTGGTGATTGTGGACGCCATGGCAGGAGGCCCTTTCGCGCTGGACGCCTCCCCCTCTTGGCGTGGTGCTGCCCGATCGGGGGCCGCCTTCTCGGCGATCTGCGCCGCTTTGGGCGGGGCGATGCTCCGCCTCGTTCCGGGAGCGCCCGCCTTCTGGCGTGAGTGCCGGCGCGGCTGGCTTTCGATCTTTCCGCTGTGCGCGGCGCTGATCTGGGCGTTCCTGGGCTGGAGCGCGGGTACGGCGGGCGCGGCCCTCTCCCTGGGAGGGCTGGCGCTCTGGTTGGCCGCGCGCGGGAGAGGCTTTGAGACTTACGCCGTGGTTCCCTGGCTCTTCGTGATCATCTACGGGGCCGTGTTCGCCGCGCAGTGGGGAATTTACGCGCTCTTTCCGGCCATCTCGGAATTTTCCGAGTGGGTCCGGCCCTTCGGGTTCATCTACCATGTGATCATCTTTTTCGGCCTGGCGTCTCTCGTCCAGCGCATCATCTGGGGCCTCGCGCCGCCGCGCGAGAGCGGCGATGCCTCTCCGCTCCGGACGCGCGAGGTGGCTGCCGGGTTCTGCAACCCCTACCTCTATATCCGCCGCGCGAGGCGCGAAGGGCGCGACGGCCCGGACGTGGCCGCGGCCGAGGGCAACGCCCGCTGGCTGGGAAGTGTGCGCCACGCACTCGAAGTGGGCGGCCGCCAGGGGGCCGAATTCGGCGTCACCCTGGCGAGCATCGAGCTGGTCGTCCAGGTCCTCTCGATCACCGGGATTGGAAACAAGTTCGCCTATCTCATCGAAACCCTCTCGGTCGATTACTGTCTGATCGGCGCGGCCGCGGGCGGCGGCTGTACTTGGTGGCTGGGGGTGGATGGGTTTTTCGTCGGGCTTTTCCTAACGGCCGTGACGTGCGCCATCCTGGGAATGGGAATGCCGACGACGGCGGCCTACGTCCTGCTGGCCATCCTGGGCGGCCCGGCGGTGATCGCGCTCGTGCGTCCGGAGATGATCGCCATCCACGGCGCCGAATGGACGAATGCCTTCATCGCCATCAAGGGCGACCGGGTGGCGGCCCACATGTTCATTTTCTATTTCGCCATCCTCTCGGCGATTACGCCGCCCGTGGCGATCGCTTCGCTGGTGGGCGCCAAGATCGCCGGGGCGCCGTATTTCAAGACCTCGATGATGGCCCTTCGCTTCGCCATCGTGGGGTTCGTGGTGCCCTTTTTGTTCATGTACCAGCCCGCGCTTCTGGCCCTCGACAGGTTCTGGGTCGTGGTTGCGGTGACCGCGCTGACCCTCTTTGCCTTTACGGCGTTTTCGGCGGCGACCCAGGGATTTTTCCTGCGGCCGCTGAGATTCTTGGAGCGATTTCTTCTCTTCGCCTGCACGGCGCTGACGATTCTGTTTATCATCACCTTCCACTGGGTCTTTCTCGCTGGGGGCCTGGCCGCCGGCACCGCCGGGGTGGCGAAGCAGTTCGGCGGCCGATCCCTGGAGGGCGGATGAGTTCCGCCGGGACCCAAGGGTGGCTTCTTACAAGGCTCTACTTTTTTGAAAGAGTTTTGTTGTATGCCACCTTTGCCGCTATAATTCTCTTCATCATCTTCCATAGCATTGTCATGCTGGTCATCGGGTTTATCCTCGGCAGTGTTCCGCTGGTTCGCCAGCTCAGGGACAAGAAGCTGGCAAGCGTTTAGCGTTTTCTTCAAAACGATTTTTTCACTCGGATTCAGTGGGGTCGCTCATGCTCTTTAACCGGGAACGTGCCCTGGGGTTCATGGCCAAGTACGATCTCGATGCCCTTCTGGCGACTACGCGCCATAACGTCCTTTATCTGTCGGGATCCCAGGGGTGGGCGCAGTACACCTACGGCGATGCGACAACCGAAACATTCGCGCTTTTTTTCAGGGACGGCGGCGTGGCGCCCGCACTTATCGTTTCCCGCCAGGATGAAACTTATTACTCGGCTACCGGGTCATGGATTGAAGATGTCCGCGGATACGGCCTCCGCTCGGCGCTCGACATAGAGCCGGGCGAACAGGGGGCTACGGATGAAGAACGGAATTTGCTGAGCCTTGTCACCGACGATGCCCCGAGAGAGGCGAATTCCACCGATGCGCTCGTGCGGGTGCTGCGGGAGCGGGGTATATCGAAAGGCAAGATCGCCATCGACAACGAAGGTATTCGGCCGGCCACCCGGACCAGCCTGGAAGCGGCGTTGCCGGGCATTTCGTTTCAAGATGGCGCGAATCTGTTCCGTCTGATTCGTCTCCAGAAAACTCCCGAGGAAATCGAGCGGATTCGGGCGGCCGCCACCCTGAACGAGGAGGCGCTCTCCGCCTTTCATGCCGAGCTTGCGGTGGGGAAAACAGAGCGCGAAATCGCCAGCCACTACTATCGGACCGTCGCGGCGGGAGGCGGAAAATGGAGCTGGTTCCATCTCGGGGGCGGGCGTCGTTCGGCCTCGATTTTTCCGCCTTCCGATCGCCCGTTTCAGACGGGAGACGGCTTCTTTTTCGATGCTGGTATGCGGCTGGAACATTATTGCGGCGATGTGGGTTGTTGCGGCTCGTTCGGCGAACCCACAGCGGAGCGCAAGACACGATGGGATGCCATCCAGGTGGGCTTGGCGGAAGCGTTTGAAACCATCAAAGCAGGGGTCAAGCCTTCGGAAATTTTCCGTGCCGCCGTGGCGGGCGCGAAAAAGGCCGGATTGCCGAATTACAACGGCGCATTCTGCGGCCACACGATAGGCATTGAAGCCCGCGAGCTTCCCTATACGCTCAGCGAGCCAATCCCGCTGAACGATCCGTTTCTTCCAGAGACGTCGGATATCCCTTTCCCGGCGGGAGCCGTGCTCTCCGTCGAACTGCCTTCGGGAAAATTCGGCGAGGGCGGGGTGCACGCGGAATATACCGTTCTCGTCACCGAGACCGGGATGGCGCATCTCGGTGCGGCGAAGCGGGAGCATTTCGTGGTCTAAGGCTCGCTCGCGGTTCGATTTGACATTTACGGGCTATTTCACCGGAAGTGCTTCACTCAGCATCGGAGATTTGTTCTTGAGCAGCGCGGACCTTTCTTTTTTACCGATAACGGAACTCTCCCCGGGCATTGCCTCGGGCGATGTGAAGCCGACTGAACTTCTTGAGGCATGCATCAATCGTGTAGAAGTGGACGATTCGCGGGTCAATGCATTCATCACGCGCACTTTCGATTCCGCCCGCGAGCGGGCCACTCTGCTCGAAGAGGAAGTCCGAAAGGGAAACGTCCGGGGGCCGCTGCATGGAATTCCCATAGCCATCAAGGATCTATTCGACCTTGATGGGTTTCCGATGACGGCGGGCAGCCGGATTCTGAAGGACAATGTTTCCGCCGGAACGGCCGAGAGCGTTCGGAGACTCATCGAAGCCGGCGCCGTCATTGTCGGCAAGACCAACCTGCAGGAATTTGCCCGGGGTGGAACCGGAGCCAACTCATTTTTCGGCCCAACGCGGAACCCCTGGAACCTTCGGTGCACACCGGGGGGGAGCAGCAGCGGATCGGCCGCGGCGGTGGCTTCGGGCATGGCGGTTGCCTCGCTTGGCTCCGACACGGGGGGCTCGGTTCGCCTGCCGGCGTCGTTTTGCAATCTGGTGGGTATTCGCTCGACCTTTGGGCGCGTGAGCCGGGCGGGGGCGGTACCCCTGGGGTTGAGCTTCGATAACGTGGGTCCCCTCACCCGGACCGTCGAGGACGCGGCGATTCTCCTTCAGGCCATGGCCGGGCCCGATCCCGGGGACCCCACCACGAGGTCGAAACCGCCTCCCGATATGAGCGCCATGTTGCACCGAGGGGTGGAGGGGCTGACCTTCGGGGTGCCCACAAACCATTTTTGGCCGGGCCTTGAGCCCGAAGTCGAGGAAATTGTCCGTCAAGCGATTTCCGAGTTCGAGCGAATGGGCGCCGATATCCGGGAGGTTGAGATTCCCTGGGCAAAGCTCGGACAAATCGCCTATATGGCGGTGGTGGGGCCCGAGAGCGCCGACTACCATCGGGCGTTTTTGAGGGACAGGCGCGATGAGTACGTTTCGCCGGGCGCAGATTTTTTCGAGCAGAGCCTGTTTATTCCGGGGTGGCGCTATGTCCAGGCCCAGCGCGCCCGGACGCTTTTTATTCGCCAGGCGGCCGAGGTGTTTCAGAAGGTGGACGCGATTTTGACGCCGACTGCCGCTATCGCCCCGCCTTCTGTTGAAGACTGCCTGGATGGAATGAAAGTTTGGGGGGCCGTCAGCGATTGCACGGCGGCTTTTAGCACCATCGGCAATCCCACGCTCCAGGTGCCCTGCGGTTTTACACAGGCGGGCCTGCCCGTAGGCCTTCAGATTGCCGGAAGGTGGGGCGAGGAGGCCTTGATCCTTGGGGCCGGCGCCGCGTTTGAGAATTTGAAACCTTTATGGCGTAAACGTCCTTCATTGGAAGATAAAGAACAGTCCCCAGAAAAATTTTTAGCGGCTTCGCCTTTAACGGGAGAAAGTAGCGACCTTGCCGGAATTTCCGCCGATGACATTGGAAATATCGCGAACGGTTTCGGCCACCCGGTGGACCCGAATCGCCTCGATGGCCTGGCGTCCGGTGTAAGCCGCCTGATGCGCCAGCTCGAGGCGCTCGATGAACTCGATATCGCCGGTTGCGAGCGGGCTGAGACAATTAACCTACTAGAGTTGAGTTGTGTGGATATATTGGGTGTTTGACCGTTTTGACTTGATCGAGTTTTTGGACAGGACGGTGTGAATGGCGAATTACTAATCAGGCGGCAAGAGGAGTCTGAAATAGACCTCGGCAATGTGACAGCCATGCAGAATTGCTCAATCCTGCCAGGGTAGGCGATTCCTTCCCGGCGGTTTTCTCGGGTGTTTTCAAATTTAGTGCCTGATAACCCCGGTGGTCGTTGTAGTAATCCTGAAACTCCCCCAGCTTCTCAAGCACCCGTAAAAACCCATGATCGTCGATGGCCTGATGATGATGGCCGAACGCGCGGTGCGCCGTGGATCAAGAAGAGTAGCAAAACCCGAAAAAGAGCCGGTCAAGAGGCGTGAGATTGGATGCCCGCAGCCGGGATCGATTGATGACGAGAGGTTGCTGCTTCAAGAGGAGGTTTTCGGAGACAAGGGCCTTTGCGCCGCCAGGCGTGAGCGGTTTGGCAATTGTGACACCGAGTGAAGAGCGAGGTGGCCAGGATGTGGGCGAAAACAACGAATAGATTCTCCGTGGCGGGAGAGGTTAGGAAGACTGGTTTTCGGAAGCAAGGCGCTGAAAAGACTGGATTCAAGCTAAAATTATCAATTCGCCATGCACAGGCCGGGGGAGGATGAACGATTAGCAAAATAGACGGAAAAAGAACCTAGAGATGGAGCGATTCTTTTCGGCCCACCCATTTGGTTTTTCGGATATGTATTTTACCGCCGTATTTGAAAAGGAGAAGTAGATGGCAGGGTATCCTGTAAACACCAAACTCGAACCGCGAACGGATATGTGGCGGATCTCCCAGCACTGTTTCAGTGAAGAGATTCGCTCCAATATGACGTTTTCGAAAAACTTCAGAATCTGCGACATCACCCTTCGCGAGGGGCGCCAATTGCCGGGCGTCTCGCTCCGGCGGGACGAAGTGCTCCTCATCGCCGACAAACTGGTTGAGGCGGGGGTCGGCATGCTCCAGATGCATCATGACGATCCCCAGGAGATGGAAGAGGTCAAAAAGCGCCATCCCGGCGTTATTATCGAGGCGCTGGTTCACCCGACGGCCGTTCTCAATCCCGAACGGGCGAAAGTCGAGGTGGATATGAACTTCGACCACGGCGCCGATTATACGACCCTGTGTTTTTCGTTTTCTCCGGAGCAGATGTGTCTGTTCGAGTCCATGGCGGGCGCGCGGATTTCCATCGACGAGGCGGTCGAGCGCGCCATGGGGTCGGTGGTCTATGCCCGCGAGAAGGCGGGTCCGGATAAAAAAGTTGGCTGCCTCATCCAGGACTGCACCCGGATTCCCATCGACCGGCTGGCGGAGGTCTGCGGCAAGCTCGTGGACGCGGGCGCGGACATGATCAAGCTCGACGATATCAACGGCATGGCGATTTATCATGTGTACACACACGTTGTCCGGGAGATGAAGCGGCTCCTTCCGGGAACCGAAATCGGTCTTCACACCCACAACGATATCGGCATGGCGACCGCGGCGCTTTATGCGGGCCTTGAGGGCGGAGCCGACCTGATCGACGTGTGCGTCAACGGTCTCGGTGAGCGCGCCCACATCGCTCCGCTGGCCGAGGTGGCTTCGGTCATCCAGATTTACTACGGCATCGATTGCGGGATTCAGCTCGACAAAATGTATGAGCTTTCCAGGCTCGTCTCGGACATCATGAAATGGCCGATGACGGACACGATGCCCTTTGTCGGCAAGACATCTTTTTCTCACCTGGTCGAAGTTCATTACACTGTACCTGATACCGAAGAGGGGTTCTGGGCATATCTGTGTATGAAGCCGGAGACGTTCGGAAACACCAAGCACAACCTGCTCGGCCATTACTCCGGCCCCTGGGCCGTCCGTGCCAAGGCGCGCGAGCTGGGCATTACGATTCCCGAAGGAAAAGAGCCGGATGTGGTCCAGGGCGTCCGTTCGCAGATACGCTGGCGCAAGCGCCAGATAACCAACGAGGAATTTCAGTCGATAGTCGAAAGTGTCTGATGATGGATGCGCGGTGAAATTGAAAGGAGCCTCGTTTATGCCCAGGTTGCCTAAGATCATGGATGATGAAGCCTCGGAAGAGGTCGGCCGGGTATTCGATGGCGCGAAGGAACTCCTTGGCTTTGTGTCGAATTCGACGAGGACGGTTGCGCATAGCCCTGGGTGGCAAAATGGCTCATCCCGTTCACCACGGCAATCCAGCGTGAAAGCGGAGGCCTGCTCGACGCGAAGACGAAGGAACTCGCCATCATCCGCACATCGGTGGTGAACGCCTGTGATTTCTGACTGGGGCATAATCGGCGGCTTGGTCAAGTCAGCGGATTGACGGAAGCGCAAATCAACGCGGCCGAGGGGGATTTCGGAAATTCTCCCGCTCTCACCGAAAAGGAGAAATGCATTCTCAGGTGGGCGGAATT
>DNYS01000107.1:9268-24256 GCA_003506735.1 Nitrospinota bacterium | reverse complement strand
CAGGAACTGATCGAACTTACTGTCGTTATCTGTCATTTCAATCTGATGAACCGGTTGAACGACACGTTCCAGCTGGAGCTTGAGACTCCCCCGCCTGGCATGCGCTCGACGAAAGTGCCGCCGGAGAAGCTCAGCCGCTATGCGAGGGACGTTCTGGCCGGAGATATTTGAGCAACCCAAAAATCCCTGAACGAAACCGGAGGAATTATGAAACTCGAAGGAAAAGTCGCATTTATAACGGGCGCCTCGGGCGGAATCGGAGGCGAAATCGCGATGATTTTCGCCAAAGAGGGCGCCGATGTCGCCCTTGCCGCCCGCCGGGTGGAAAGGCTCGAGGCGGTGGCGGAAAAAGTCCGCGCTTTGGGGGGGAAGGCCCTTGTTTGCAAGTGCGACGTGGAAAAAGACGAGGATATTGTGAGCGGTCTCCGTGCCACCGCGAAAGAACTCGGTCCGGTCGATATCCTGGTGAACAACGCCGGTATCGTCAGTTTCGAGGCCGTGCACGAGCTCCCGGACGAAGTGTGGGACCGCACAATGCAGATTAACGCCAAGGCCCCGTTCGTGGCGATTCGCGAGGTCCTGCCCTCGATGATCGAGCGCAAGAGAGGCAAAATCATCAACGTGGCATCGGTCTCTGGAAAGATTGGCCTGGCCTACCGGAGCGCCTACGCCGCCTCGAAGCATGCCGTCCTCGGTCTGACGCGGGCGCTCTCCGCCGAGGTGGCCGCGCTCGGGATCACCGCTAATTGCATATGCCCCACCTTTGTGGCCACCGAAATGTTCGACGAGAGCATCCAAAAATGGGCGGACGAAACCGGAAAGAGCTTCGAGGAACAACGCGAGGAGCTTCGCAACAAAGTTCCGATGAAGCGCTTTATCGATCCGGCGGAGTGCGCTCCGCTGGCGCTACTGCTGGCCTGCGACGATTCCGGCGGAATTACGGGCCAAGCCATCAACGTGGACGGTGGATTCGTTCAGTACTAGGCCTGCCCGGGCGGAAAGGAGGTCATCGTGCGATTGAAAGATCGGACGGCCATTGTCACCGGCGCCGCGAGCGGTCTCGGGGAGGCGATCACGAAGAGATTCGCCCGGGAGGGGGCGAAGGTTTTCGCCTGCGACCGGAATCAAGATGGCGTGGAGAAACTTTCCGCCGCGCTTTCGGCGGAGGGCCTGACGGTTCTTCCCCATGTGGTGGACGTTTCGAAGTCAGGCGAGGTCAGCCGGGCTGCGGAGACGGCGATCGAATCTTTCGGCCGGGTTGATATATTGATTAACAACGCGGGCATTTCCCCGAAAAAGGCCTACCTCGACTACACCGAGGAGGATTGGGACGCCGTTCTGGACGTCAATTTGAAGGGGGAATACCTGTGCGCCCGCGCCGTCTCGGAGCACATGATGAAAAACGGGTACGGGCGAATCGTAAATCTCTCCTCTTCGGCGTGGCGCTCGGGCGGGTTCGCGGGGGGGATTCCCTACACCTCGGCCAAGGCCGGGGTGATCGGTCTGACGCGCTCGCTGGCCAAGACGCTGGGGCCTCACGGAATCACTGTCAACGCAATCGCACCGGGACCGACGACGACACCCCTGACCGATAACTGGCTTCCCGCAAGGGAATCCGAAATGGTGGAGCAGATTCCCCTGGGCCGGTTGGGGCTGCCGGAAGATGTCGCGAACGCAGCCCTTTTTCTGGCTTCGGACGAGGCTTCATACATCACCGGCATCTGCCTGGACGTCAACGGCGGCATCGCCATGGGGTGAACCGGGCCTGGCCCGGGGATCTTTGGCATTTGGTGAGGAGTGGATGGATATGGTGGACTGGCCCAATTTCCGTATTGTCGATCTGAGCGTTCCGCTCATGAATTTTTCCCATGAGCCCCAGAGCACAGAAATTGTCTATTGGGACCACGAACTTTTCGGCCGGCAGTGTTGTAGGAATTTGGGCGTAGACCCAGCCGATTTGCCGGACGGAATGGGAACCTCCAGCGAGACGCTGAAGGTGGGTTCGCACGCGGGAACGCATCTCGACGCGCCGTATCACTATGGACCTCTCTCGGAGGGAAAACCGGCCAAGCGGATCGACGAGGTTCCGCTGGAATGGTGTTGCGGGGACGGGGTTGTCCTCGATTTTCACGAAAAACCCGCAGGATACGAAATCGGCGTGCAGGATATGAAAGACGCACTCGATAAAATCGATTACTCCCTGAAGCCAATGGATATTGTTTGTGTCCGTACAGACGCCGACAAGCGATACTATAAACCCGATTTTTTCGAGTGTTTTCCCGGCGTATCCCCGGAGGCGACAATTTGGCTCATCGAACAGGGCATCAAGGTGACGGCGACGGACGCCTGGGGTTGGGACGTTCCCTATAAATTTATGAAAGCAAACTATGACGCGGGCAAACCCAATTCTCTTTGGCCGTCGCACTTCGTGGCCCGCGAACGCGAATATCTACATGTGGAAAAGCTGGCAAACCTTGATCAACTTCCGGGATCGGGATTCAAAATATCCTTGTTTCCGATCAAGATCGAAAAAGCAAGCGGCGCCTGGATCCGTGCTGTGGCCTATGTGCCGGAGTAGCTTGTCGGCTCAAGGCCTGGAGACCGGGCGCATCGCTTCGTGGCCGCTGTCCGTAAAATAAATACTCTGAGAAAAGGCAGAAGGGGTTACTTAAATAAAAAGGAGCGCCATCATGAATAAACTCATCATCACCAATTGCGCAGCCGATACCTCGATGCATCCCGGCGTTCCCCACCGCTTCGCCGACACCGAGGTCCTGGCGGATTCGGTCGAGAAGGCCTGGAAGGCCGGGGCGGCCATCGCCCACATACACGCCCCGCCCACGAATTTCGACGCCTGGACCGCGCACACGAAGGCCATCCGCGACCGCTGCGATGTCATGCTTCAGTACGGGATATCCACCCAGTCGGTCGATCAGCGCCGCGAGGTCATCCAGAACCAGCCCGAGATGATCTCGGTCGCCCTCAACGCACACAGCCTGGTTTTTCTGGACCGGGACATGATGATGCTCCACCCGAGGGAGGAGCTCGAGGAGTTGATGAGGATGTGCAAGGACAACGGCGTCAAGCCCGAGTTCGAGGTGTTCGGTCTGGGGGAGATGTGGCTGCTGAGCGATTTGGCCGAAAAAGGGCTCGTCGAGCCACCTTTTTTGATGACGATCTTCTTCGGGCGCCCGGGTGGTTGCTGGTCTCCGCCCACGGTGGAGGAGTTCCTGAACCGGACCTCGGGCCTTCTGGAGGGCTCCGAATTTGTGACGAGCGTGACCAGCCCCGACGCGATCCACCTGCACGCGATGGCCGTCATGCGGGGTGGTCACGTGCGCGTGGGAACCGAAGACGAGCCCTACCTCTCGCCGGGAGTGCTGGGCGATAACGACGATCATGTCTTGCGGATGGGGCGGCTCGCCAAGGAGTTGAACCGCGAGGTGGCCTCGGTGGCCGAGGCGAGAGAGATGCTGAAAATCCCCTCTTGAGGGGTTGGAGGAGCCCAATGCCTGAAGCGCCGGCCAACGCTAACTGGTACACGTATTTTCCGGAAGATTACCGATGGTCGGCCGCGATATGCGGGATGATTTCGTGGGCGAAGTGGCGGGGCTCGGAGATCGGCGAAATCGATCAGGTGGGCCGCCGCCTGGCAAAGAAAATCGGCGATGACCGCCACTGGTTCCGCGAATGGTCCCGGATGGGGGACCGGCTGCGGACGCTCGGCCGGGCCGAAGAGCGGAAGGGGCACGGCCTTTCGGCGGCCTCCCACTACCAGCGGGCGTGTTGCTACTACCAGATGGGCGAGCGGTTCCGAACGCCGAAGGATAAAAAGGCTCTCGATTCCTACCGCAAGGCGCTCGATTGTTTCGCCCGCTTCGCCCGCCTCATCGACCGGCCCAGAATCGAGCGCGTCGAATATCCTTTCGAGGGGCGGAAAAAGCTCCCCGCCTATCTGGTCCATGCCGAGAACACGAGGCGGGCCAAGCCTCCGGCCGTGATTTTTTTCGACGGCCTCGACGGCACCAAGGAGCTCCACTACATGTGGGGGATTTTCGATCTCGTGCGCCGGGGGATCAGCGTGCTCATTTCGGACGGCCCCGGAACGGGCGAGGCCATCCGCTTCCGGGGCATCCCCCTCCGCCATGACTACGAGGCGGCCGGCTCGGCGGCGCTCGATTACCTCGAGACCCGCCGCGATGTGAATGCAAAGAAGGTGGCCGTCATGGCCGTCAGTCTCGGCGGCTACTATGCTCCCCGGATCGCCAGCATGGACAAAAGATTTAAGGCCTGCGTCGCCTGGGGGGCGATCTGGGACTACCACACGACCTGGAAAAAGCGCATCGAGGCCTCGTTCCGGGCCGAGCTTTCCGTGCCCGGACATCATATCCAATGGGTGACGGGATCGAAATCGATTGACGAGGCCCTCGGGAAGCTCGAGGATTTTCGACTCGACGGAGTGGTGCAGAAGATGCGGTGTCCCTTCCTTCTCACCCACGGCGCGGACGATAAGCAGATTTCCCTCAGGGACGCCCGGCGCCTTTTCCGGGCTGTGGGATCGAAGGATAAAACGATGAAGGTCTTCACGGTCGCCGAGGGCGGTGCGCAGCATTGCCAGCGAGACAATCTCGCCATCGGGACGGCTTATATTTTCGACTGGCTCACGGAAAAACTCGGGGCCTGATGGTGTTCGGCCGCCCTGCGAACGCTCAGCGTCCCGGGTGTTGGCGCGGCTGAAATAATCATACCGGAATTTTGCGGAAGGAGAGCAGGCGATGCCATACAAATCAGACCGGCGGCGCGACGGCCAGCAGTGGATTCTTGACTACATGGCCAAGACGGCCGGCATGGTCCAGAACTTCGAGGACGAAAAATTCGAGCTTCCGCGCGGGGTCAAGAATTACAAAATGATCAGCAAGCTCAAGGGCGAGGAAGCGGCCCACATAGAGGCGGTTGCCGCCGCGGCGGAGGATGCCGGGTATCCCGAGACGGCGCTTGAGATTTACGTGAAGGCGTCCGAGGCCTACCGCCACGGCCAGCATGCTATCTTCGAGGACGATCATCCTCAGAAGCTCAAGCTCTACGATGGATTGTCGCGCTGCTACGGGCGGGTCATGGAGCTGGCGGATTATCCCATCGAGCGGATCGAGGTTCCCTTCGAGGGAGAGCAGATCCAGATTTTGCTCCACCTCCTTCCGGACGGGCGCACGGCTCCATGTGTTCTTTATCTGCCGGGGATGGATCAAACAAAGGAGTTTTATCCCTATGTACTTCAAAACGACATGCACCGGAGGGGGATGCATGCCTGTGCGATGGACGGGCCGGGTCAGGGGATGTCGAATATCCGTAAAATCAGGGTCACGGCGGATAACTACGAAAGGGCAGCCAGCGCGGTGATCGACTATCTCTGTTCCCGCCCCGAAATCGACAGCGGGAAAATCGGGGTGTTCGGGATCAGCATGGGCTCGTTCTGGTCGCCGAGGACGGCAGCTTACGACTCCAGGGTTTCCGCCTGTGCCGCCGGAAGCGCCAATTTCGCCGATAAAAACTTCATCTTCGATGTGGCCTCGCCGCGCTTCAAGCAAATATTCATGTACATGGCCGGCCTGACGGACGAAGACGCCTTCGACGAGATGGCCATGCGGATGACAATAAAGGGCTATGGCGGCCAGATCGGGTGTCCGGTTTTAATGGTGGCGGGAGAGTTCGACCCGCTGACGCCGGTGGAGGACGCTTTTTCTTTTTTCGAGGAACTGGAATGCCCGAAGGAATTCTGGGTATTGGAAAATGAATTTCATCGGGTGTGGGGCATGAAGGGCCTGGGAGGAGTGGACCTAAATCCGTTGGCGATCGATTGGCTCCGGGACGCGCTGAACGGAAAATTCCAGCCGGACCACAATCAAATCGCATATGTCCGGCAAAACACCGGATCGGGCCCCTTTCGCGCACCATTTCCCGAAGATCATCCCCGGCGATGGTAGGGGAGAACCTTCGCGGCGAATTTTTGGCCCGGTCAGGAGGAGGCGAGCGAAACGCGGCGGAGAGTTAACCCCTGAGCCGGCCATATTTGGATAAAACTTCCCGGGTTCCACCGGCACTAATTAGCCGAAGCCCCCGATTTTTGGCGCGCGCCAGGGCGTCTTGCCCAAATACATGGCCGAGTCATAAGTTACTGTTTGAATAGGATTATTGGCAGGATTTAAATGCATTGAATTTTTAGGGGATCCCATTATTGCGGAGCAGAGGGGCCCCACGATGTTTTTTTACTGGCCCTGTTTTTTTAAAGGAGAATCTCTTCATCGATTTCTCCTCCCCCTACCCCACGTCCACGATCAATTTAATTTTCAAAACTACTCTTGCCGTGTGCATAAATAATATGCAAAAGAGATGGTTGTGTATTATCGACCTTTCGGAAATACGTGCGTTCCAGGGGGAGTTATGGAGCTTGAAGGCAAGGTGGCGGTGATTGCTGGCGCGGCCCAGGGAATTGGTGAGGGGATGGCTCGCCGATTTGTTTCCGAAGGCTGTCGTGTGGCCGGTGTGGATATCCAGGGAGAGGGACTTGACGCTTTGGAGAGCGAATTGGGCAATTCTTTTATGGGTATCCAGGCGGACCTGAGTAGCGCGGAGGAGATTGAACGCGTTTTCAGTGAAGCCGTTGCGAGATACGGAGGCGTTGACATTTTGGTGAACTGCGCCGTCGTCCGATCCAACATTCCATTCGACGATATTGATGAATCCACTTTGGACCTGGCCCTTGCGGTGGGTGTGAAGGGCTGTATTTTCTGCGCCCAGCGGGCCGCGCGTGAGATGCGCAAGCGGGGCGGGGGAGCAATCGTGAATATGTCGAGTTTTTATGTTCGGACTCCGGTCAAAGAGCGTGTGATTTACGTTGCGGTAAAGGGTGCCGTGGAAGGATTGACCCGTGCGCTGGCCGTTGAACTCGCGGAGTTCGGCATCCGCGTAAATGCGGTGGCCCCAGGTCCGATTCTTACAGAGAGGCGCAGGGCCCAGGGGCATGGCCAGCCGGGAAATCTAGAGGAACGCTACCGGAGGATGCCCTTGGGACGCTTCGGCGAGGTCGATGAGGTGATAGATTCCGTTATTTTTCTGGTGACTCCGAAATCTTCTTTTATGACCGGTCAGGTTATCGTGTTGGACGGCGGGCTCACGATCATTTGAAGTGCCGGGCGCCTCTTGAGGATTATTGTCGGGAAACCATCCGGAATAGCTCATCCGGGAGCCGGTTTCGGGCTTCCGCAAGAACAGGGGATACGACCTTCACGAAGCTGGAGCGTTCATCTTCGGAGAGGTCAACGAAAATAAGGCCCTCACTTTCTAATTCCTTGCGTTTTTGGATTTCCTCGGCTCTGGCCGCCTCCCTTTGAAAGACAATGGCCTCGTGGACACTCTCCCGGACGGCGGCCTGGACTTCAGACGGCCAGGCGTCGAAGCTTTTTTTGTGGGAAAAAATGCTGCGGGCTGCGTAAAAATGTCCACTCATTGTGATGTGTTTATGGAATTTGTGAATGCCATATGCGGCAATATTCGCCAGGGGATTTTCCTGGGCATCGAGTTCGCTGGCTGCCATCATGGCAAGTCCTTGTTCCAAATCCGTGGAGATGGGAACGGCTCCAAGCAGTTTAAATGTTTTCTTGTGGATTTCGTTCGGCATCAGGCGGATGCGAAGCCCCGCGCAGTCCTCCGGGGTGCGGATCGGACGCAAGCGGTTTGAGATGTGCCGAAAGCCGTTGTCCCAGTATCCCAGAATGCGGAAGCCTTTTAGGGATTCGATTTTCCGCGTGAGATAGGCGCCCAGCTCACCGTCAAGCGCTTGGTGGGCGTGCTCTTCGTTTTCGAAGATATACGGGAGATCGAGGATCTGAAGCTCGGGAATAATGTCGGAGAGGCCGTAAGCAGTCGATGAATAGCACATCGTGAGTTGGCCGCGTTCGACCATGTTAATCAGATCCATCCCCTTGTAGCCGAAATCGAACACGTTCCAAAATATATTCACCCGAACGGCGGCGCCGAGGCGGTCGGTGAGCGCTTCCCGGAATCGGGCCGCAGCGCGGCTATGCGTGGTGTAAGGAGGGGAATAGCCCGCAAAACGGATTTGAAAGGGTAGGCTCATATATACTCCGGAAGTGGCGGATCATTTTACACTGAATCAAATTAAACAAGAATGATTCTCGCTGACAGCCAGCATCTTATTCAAGCCATACCATGATTTGGTGTCATTATTAAAAACACAGGGGAGAAATTTTGTGTCGGACAAAGTAGGCGTAGTCGGACTTGGGTTAATGGGTTCTGTGTTGGCAATGAAACTCATCCAGGCGGGATTCGAGGTGCGTGGTTACGATATCGACGACGCGCAAATGGAAATCCTTGAAAAAAACGGCGGTAAACCGGCGGATTCGCCGGCCGGGTCTGTCCAGGGCGCGCAGTTTGCCGTGCTCTCCCTTTTGCACAGCGGAATCGTCAGGGATGTTTGTTTTGGAAAGGACGGTTTGGCAGAAAGCCAGGCGGATGGGCTAGTCGTGATCGATACGACCACATCGCGGCCCGAGGACTCAATTGAGACGGCAGAGAGACTCCGCAAGCGCGAAATCGGCTTCCTCGATGCGAGCCTGAGTGGCAGCCGGGATGACATCATCGCGGTGGTCGGGGGAGAAAAGTCCGATCTGGAGCGCGCACGCACTCTCATCGGGGCTTTTGCGAGATCCTGCCATTATATGGGGCCCAATGGATCGGGCGCTCGTACGAAGCTGATCATTAATCTCATTTCCGGCCTCAACCGGCTGGTCATGGCCGAGGGCCTTGTTCTTGGGATGAAAGCGGGGATGGAGATGGAATCTCTTCTGGAGGTTCTGAAAGATTCCGCTGCCTACAGCAGGGCCATGGCGCACCGGGGGGAGCGGATGATCCGGACTGACTACGAGAATCCGAGCTCCCGCATCCGCCAGCACCATAAGGATGTCCGCCTCATTCTGGAGCAGGGACAGCGCTTCAATTCCCCCATGCTCTTGAGCAGCGTTCACCAGCAAGTTCTTCAGGCCGCCGAATTGGGCGGTCTGGGAGATGCGGACAACGCCGCGGCGGTGGAAGTCCTTCGCCGGTTGGCCGGACTGCCGCCCGTTTCGACGCGCTCTACATAACCCTTAACTCTCCCGGTCGAGGTAGGCCTTGTAAACGGAGATGCCGTCGAGGTCGCCGTAGCCGGCTTCGATTCCCTCTTTGTAGAGTGGAACGCACGCCTTCCCCACTGGGGATACCGCCCCCACGCGCTTGGCGAGATTTACACCGAGCTGGATATCCTTCATCTGAATGTCGAGAGTGCTCATGGGATTGCCGAATTTTTGGTGGACCATGGCAGGGGCCTGGGTCCGGAACTGCGTCCATCCGCCCACCCGGCTGCGCATGAGGGCATCGAGCAGAAAGTTTTTTGAAAAACCGCAGCGCAGCCCCACGCGGAGCACCTCGGAAATCACGCAACGCCCCATGGTGGTCAAGTAGTTCACCGTTACTTTCATCTCGGCGCCCGATCCGGAAGGGCCGCAATAAATATGGTCCGAAAGCATTTCACCGAGCAGGGGTTCTATTTTTCGATAGGCTTTTTTGTCTCCTCCCACCAGGAACAAGCCTTCCCGCTCGGCGACGTATCCACTGTTTCCGCTCACGCATCCGTCGAGATAGGGGAGTTTTTTCTTCAGGCAGAGCCGGGCGTGTTTTCTCGAATCCTCCGGGTCGGAAGTGGTCGTGTCGATCACCACCTCGGGCGAGCGCCCGGGAGAGAAGGCAAGATATCCATCTTTCCCGCGGGCGGTCCGGAGAGATATTTTCGAGTTCGGGACCGAGATGAAAACGATATCCGCTTCCTCGGCCACCTCTTTCGGAGAGGTAAGGGGGGTTCCCCCCATCTTTTTGAATTTCCGCCGCGCCGCCGGAACGGGGTCCGTTCCAACGACCGCGTAGCCGTCATGAATGAGGTTTTTTGAAAACGCCTGGCCCATGAGGCCCAGGCCGATGAAGCCAATTGTTTTTTCTTTTAAGGATTTAACCATTTCAATTATCTCCGGATGGGAAAGAGCAAAATGAGCGGGAGCACTGCGGTTTGCGGGGGCTGGAGCCTGAGGTTCATGGTCGCGGGAGGGCGTGCATTCGCCAGCCGGGCGAATAGGGTGGTCGCTGAACTACGCGGTTTAAACCATTTCTCCGTTGGTGAGCAGTTCGATATTGTATTTGTGCTGATTCCCCCGGTAATAAATTTGGGAATATTCGAGAGGATCGCCGTTTTCCCCGAATATGAATGTCTCGACGTAGAGGACGGGGTCCATGATCCCGATGCGCAGGTGCCTGGCCAGTTCGCTGTCGGCGGTCCGGGCCTCGAAAGTCTGATGAATCTTCCCTACCGGAATCCGGATCTTTTCTTTCAGAATTTTGAGCATGGTGCTTCGCCGGATATCCGAGTGGCTCACTTTTTTCGCCAATTCTTTCGGGAGGTAGTTCATGACATGGCAGTAGGGTTTTTTCCCCATCATCCGGAGTCTATGTATCCTCGTTATCTCATCGCCGGTGGATAGGTTGAAAAAATTTGCGATGGAGGGTGTGCAGGGGACATTTTCCACCGAAATGACACGGCGGGTTTCCTGGCCGGAGTCGTCCTCCCAGATGATCCCGGTGAGATGGATCGTTTTGGGATTGTTGATCGTTTTTTTGACGAAGGTTCCGTTGCGCCGTTCGCGCACGAGCAGGTCGTCCTCCTCGAGGAGGGAGAGGGCCTGCCGGAGGGTGACCCTGCTAACGTCAAACATTTTTGCCAAATCCATCTCGTTCGGAAGTTTGTCGCCTGGTTCGAGTTCGCCTTGCTCGATCTTGCGGCGAAGGAGATTGGCGATCTGATAGTAAATGGGGATGAATTTGTTTTTCGTCGGTTTTTCTATGGAAATCAGGCCCATCGATATTTTCCTTATCAAAAATACTTTTCCTTAAAAAACGCATCACAAGTATGGGTCTATATCGTTTTTAGGTTTTGAGCAAACAATCGATTCGAGGGGTCATTCATTTATCTTCGGGGCGCGGGCCGATTGCCTTCCAAATTACCAAGGGCGGAGTGCAAATAATGATAAGATGCCGAAACGTTTCTTATACAATAAATAAGGAGATTTCCATAAACAAGAATGGAAGAGGTGATATTCTTTAATTAAATGCAATAAACAAAAATTCATGCTGAAGCGGAAGAAAAAGCTTGAATTCCTGATATGAACCCCATATTGTCTTATTCATAATACCATTTAGCGATGATTTTTATTTCGAGATTTTCGGGAGAACCCTCCCCTGTCTGCCGGCAGCGGAGGGAGGTTTCTACCCGCTTATTATATTCGCTGAATTCCTTGAGGGAATTTCCATGACATTGGAGGGCCGAGTGGCACTGGTTACGGGCGCCAACCGCAGTATTGGAAAGTCGATTTCCCTCGCTTTGGCAGGCCAGGGAGCGTCCGTGGCGGTGCATTTTTACTCGAATTCCAATGATGCAAATGCGGTTGTCGATGAAATTGTGTCCGGCGGTGGCAGGGCGGCCGCTTTTCAGTCCGATGTTAGCAACCGGGATGAAGTCGAGCGGATGGTCGCGGAATGCTCCGGTGCCTTGGGGCCCGTGAATATCCTTGTAAATAACGCGAGGCAGCTCGTAAAAGGAAGAACCTTTCTTGAGCTCAATTGGGAAGACGATTATGTTCCGCAAATCGAGGTGATGCTCAGAGGGACGTTCAACTGTTGCCAGGCCATTTTGCCGTCGATGATTGAGAAGGGTTGGGGGAGGATCATCAATATCCTCAGCACGGTTCTCGGCGAGCACCGGGCGCGGACCAATTCATATGGAACCGTAAAATCCGCTCTGCTGTATTTTTCCCAGAATCTGGCCACCGAAATGGGGCCGCATGGGATCACGGTCAACATGGTCTCTCCCGGGTTGACCGTCACCGAGCGGCCGATTCTCCATTCGGGGGACTACCAGAAAGAGTACATCAAGGAGATTCCGGCAGGCCGCCTGGGGACCCCCGGGGATGTCGTGGGGGCGGTCGTATTTTTCGCAGGCGATGAAACCTCCTACATCACCGGAGTCAATATGGCCGTATCTGGGGGGAAAGTATTTTTTTAAAATCGAATGCTTCGGAGGCGTTATTTTTTCGTGTTGAAGAATTTTTGCCGACATAATTATTCTTGAATTTATTTGTTGTTGGGGGGAGTGAACCTGTGGGTCTTACAAATAAAGAGCGAGACCGGCGTTATCAGAAGTTGCGAGAAGACATGGAGATGGAAAACATCGATTTCCTTGTTGTCTATGGGAATAGCGGACGACAGGGGTCTCGTACGGGCAACTTGGCATACGTCAGCAACTTTATTCCTTTTTCAGGACAGCAAATTCTCGTTTTCCCCCGGAATGGTGAGCCGGTTCTTTTTGTCGGTGTAGAAAACCAGCGGATTGAGGCTCTTCGCAGAAGTTGGATTTCCGACGTCCGCTGCGAAGCGATGACGCCGGTGCCAGAGCAGGCATGCAACTTTCTCGAAGAGGTTTCCGACCCCGGTAAGCGTTTGGGAATTTCCACGCTCTCGATAATTCCTTTCGCTTGGTATGAACAATTTCAAAATAAGATTCCTGCCAAAGAGTGGGTCGACGCAGGTGAGATGATATGGAAGAATCGGCTGATCCAAAGCGAAGAGGAAATTGCATTTTCCGCTCACTCCGCCGAACTCGGTGATCGGATTTGGGACCGTGCCCTTGAATTTGTGCATGAGGGCGTTACCGAGCTCGATATTCGTGCAGAGATGGATAAGGTGATTCTTCCCGAGGGGGGCACCGAAAATTTTAACATGATGGGGCTTGCAAGCATGGCAAATGGCGGAGAAGCGCCCTGGGGATATGTGATTCCCCAGACAAAAAGAGCCATGAAAAAAGGGGATGCCTTGTTGCTCGAAATTTCTCCTCGCGTGGAAGGCTATTGGAACCAGCTCGTACGCGTTCTCACTCTAGGACCGGCTGAAAAGTGGCTCGTTGATGCCTACGACGTTGTTCGCCTGGCCCGGGACGCCGCGCTTGAGTGCCTTGCGCCTGGCCAACCGATGGTTGGTCTGGTGGATGCGATGGACCGGGCATTCAAGGAAAAGGGCTACGAAGTCTGGCCATATGGATTGGTTCATATAACGGGATTGGATCTCACTGACTATATGATCACGCCTAAATCGACCGGAGATCTCGAGCCCGGAATGGTGGTTACGGTTCACCCGATGTTCAACCTTGGCCGCGATCGGCAGATTTTTTGGGGGGAGACTTATTTGGTGAAAGAAAATGGATATGTGCCTTTGAACAAGTGCTCGGATGAGCTGGCTTGTCTCTGACGGACGCAACGTCCGGAAATAAGGGAGGAAACGTGATGAAAAGAAATTGGGTATTCGCATTAGCAGTCACAGCCGCACTGATGTTGTCGGGGAGTGTGGCGAAAGCCGCTTCAAAGGGGAAAATCGTTTTGGGCATGGCGGGAGCGCTGTCCACTTTCGACCCGCATACGTTTAGTTCGCTTCCGATTTCGATGCACCACACGAATGTTTTCGAAACGCTTCTTACTCGATCGCGGGACGGCAACCTGACCACCCTGCTGGCGAAAAGCTACAAAATGGCGAGCCCCAAAGTGTGGGAGTTCAAGCTTCGCGAAGGACTCAAATTCAGCAACGGGGATCCGATCACGGCCGAGGCCGTGAAATTCAGCTTCGAGCGGATTCTCGATCCCAAGTTGAAGTCCAAGCAGTACCGCTACTTCAAAAGTATCAAGAGCCTGGAAGTGGTCAATAAGTACACCGTCCGGATTCACACGAAAAAGCCGGACCCGATGCTGCCGCCGTTCCTGGCCATCTACGGGTTCATCGTTCCGCCCAAGTATTACAAAAAGCACGACAAGAAGTTCCTGGCCCGCAATCCGGTTGGAAGCGGCCCCTACGTCGTGAAGAAATGGCGCAAGGGTGAGGAATTAATCTACGAAGAAAATCCGAACGCCTGGCGGAAACCCAAGGTCAAGACCGCCGTCGTCAAGTTCATTCCGGAATCGACAACGCGCGTAGCCGCGCTGATCTCGGGGGATGTGGACATCATCGACAACCTGCCGCCCGGGCTCGCTGGCCGCGTTAGTTCCAGCAAGGGCGCCCGGGTCATCAAGAAACAGTCTCCGAGGACCAATTACATTCTCATGGTCATCAAAAAAGGCGCGCCCTGGATGGATGTCCGTGTCCGCCGGGCTATGAATCTCGCCATCGACCGCAATTCCATCACCAAGAACATAATGATGGGATTCGCGAAACCCGTGGCCGTTCTTGATGGTCCCGCCAGTTTCGGACATAACCCGAACCTGAAGCCTTATCCTTATAACCCGGCCAGGGCAAAGAAGCTGCTTGCAGACGCCGGTTTCGGCAAGGGCTTTTCGTTCGACGTTTATATTCCGCGCGGCCGCTTCATGATGGGCAAGGAAGCGCTCGAGGGCATCGCCGGAATGTGGGCCAGGGTCGGCCTCAAGGCGAATGTCCGGGTGATGGAATGGGGCTCGATGAAGAAAATTATCTTCAGCAAGTACAAGAAAAACGTGAAGCCGTTCTTGTACTACCTGGCGCGGATGAATACGGCGTTCAGCACCGAACATATGTTCGCCGGCGCGATCAGCAGCCGCTCCGCCTACGGCGGATTCCGGGATAAAGGCATCGACAAGTTGATCAACGAAGCCAGATCCACCATGGACAATAAGGCAAGAGAGAAAAAGTATCAGGAGATCGGCCGGATTTTGCGCCACGAAAAAGTGCCGATAGTTCCCCTGTATCAGACCTTCCGGATCTTCGGCGTGAGCAAGAAACTTTCGTGGACGCCGCGCGCCGACGGTAAATTGATCGCCGCCGAAGTGGGTCTGGCGGGTTCGAACTAGTTTCTGTTTTTTGATGCACCCCTGG
>DNYS01000107.1:6260-9211 GCA_003506735.1 Nitrospinota bacterium | reverse complement strand
GCGGAGGGATGCGCATCCCTCCGCCAGGGGTGCTTGTGCGTCTGTCCTGGATTGTCCGATAAGCGGATTTGTAAATGGGTACCTATGTAGTCAAACGCGTAATTCAGGCGGTCTTCCTGCTCAAATTGGTGATGATTGTCGTTTTTCTGCTTCTTCACATGACGGGAGATCCCGTATCCGTCATGTTGGACACCGACGCGACCCTGGAAGATATTGCCTATTTAAAAAAATTGATGGGCTTCGATCAGCCTCTATGGGTCCAATACACCCGCTTTTTTAAAGGTGCGATTCAGGGAAATTTCGGGGACTCGATTGAACATGGCGAGCCCGCGATGGGTCTTGTGCTCGAACGCCTTCCCGCGACTCTGGAAATGGCTTTGGGCGCGTTTACGTTTGCGGTGGTGATTGGGATTCCCTTCGGGTGCTTGGCTGCGTTCAAGGAGGGCTCCCTCTACGATAAGGGTTGTGTAGGGGTATCTGTATTGATTCAGGCCATCCCGGATTTCTGGCTGGCTATCATGTTGATCATGGTTTTCTCGGTGTTCATGGGCGTATTGCCCTCATTCGGCCGTGGCGGGTGGCAGCATTTCATCATGCCCGCTTTCGCAGCCTCGACCTACCACCTGGCGCGGCTGGCGCGGCTCATGCGCTCTCAGATGATCGAGGTACTGCGCCAGGATTACATCACGACCGCGCGCGCCAAGGGTTTGAACGAGAAAGTCATTCTCATGGTCCACGCCCTCAAAAATTCGGCTATTCCGATCATTACGGTTTTGGGTTTGGATTTGGGCATTTTGCTCGGCGGCACCGTGATAATCGAAGTGGTTTTCGCTTGGCCGGGAGTCGGCCGGCTGGTAATTCAGGCGATTGCGAACCGCGATTTTCCGATCGTGCAGTCCGCTGTTTTTCTGATGGCCTCGGGATTCGTCATTATCAACCTGACGGTCGATCTGCTCTACGCCTATCTTGACCCGCGGATATCCTACTCATGACAATGACTAGGCAGGAAATTCAGTCTCCCGCGTACCTCGATGACGCCGAGATGGTCCGCGAGAAGAGCCGCTGGCGAAAGGCCATGGCGTCGCTTCGGAAGGATAAGTCCGCCCTCTTCGGTGTCCTGATTCTTTTGGGTGTTGTCGTTGTTGCCGTTCTGGCGCCTGTTTTGGCGCCTTTCAGCCCCCATGAACAGCTATTGAGCCGAAATCTCAAGCCGCCGATGTGGTCGGACGGCCAGAGTATTTTTATTCTCGGCACGGATCATCTGGGCCGCGATTTTCTAAGCCGCCTTATCTACGGAACGCGTGTTTCCCTGATAGTCGGTTTTTTCGCGGTTTTTCTCACTGGAAGCTTTGGCCTTTTGGTAGGTCTCGTTTCTGGATATTTCGGCGGTAAGATTGATTTTTTCCTGATGCGGCTGGTCGATCTGGTTCTTTCTTTTCCTTTTATATTACTGGCATTGGCTACCATCGCCATTGTCGGCCCGAGCCTGACGGTCCTGATTCTCGTCATGTCGATGCGGATATGGGTGATCTACGCCCGGGTTGTGCGCGGCGAAGTTCTCTCCATGCGCGAGCAAGAGTTCATTCAGGCGGCTCGAAGCATCGGTGGCAGCGATATCCGGATCATATTCCGCCACATACTCCCGAACGTACTCGCCCCCGTTATCATTCTCGCGTCCCTATATCTGGGCAGAATGATCATCATCGAGGCGGGCCTCAGTTTCCTGGGCCTGGGTGTTCCGCCGCCGACTCCCACCTGGGGGGGGTTGTTGAGTGACGGAAAAATTCACTTATACACGTCATGGTGGCTGGTCACATTTCCCGGCCTTGCCATTACGATTACGGTTTTGGGATCGAATCTGGTGGGTGACTGGCTTAGAAATATATTGGATCCTCGGATGAAATCCTTGTAGTCATTCATAGAAGCGCGAAAACAGGAGAGATATTTTATGAGCACGGAACCATTGAGGGTTGCCGTCATCGGGCTGGGGCGTTGGGGAAATACGCTTGCGGGAATTATTCAGCGGACCCCTCGGATGGAATTGGTGACTTGCTTCACGAGGACGCCGGAGAAGCGAAAAGCGTTCAGCGAAAAATTCGGCTGCGGGGAAGAGAAATCCTACGAGGCGCTCGTGAAAAATCCGGAAGTGGAAGCCGTCATTATTTCGGCGCCCAACAACAGGCATTCCGAACTGGCCGTCGCCGCCGCGAAAGAGGGGAAACATGTTTTCGTGGATAAGCCCATTTCTTCGACCATCCCGGATGCACACGCCATGATCGAGGCTTGCTCCGATGCCGGATCGGTTTTGGCGGTGGGCGCAAGCTCCCGCCGCCTGAAAGGCCACCGCCTGTTCAAAAAAATCATCGACGAGGGGACCTTGGGGACGCTGGCGTTGGCCGAGACGAACTACTCGAACGATCGGGGTCTTCACTACACCCCGGACAATTGGCAATGGTACGCTTCGGGGTCGCCCGGCGGGCCTCTCATGCAGGTTGCCATCCACCAGGTGGACAACCTGTTTTATCTCTTTGGCCCTGTTCGGAAAGTCTCGGCCGCGTTCAGCAAGATAAAAACCAAATCCGAAATTCCAGACGTTTGCGTCCTTTGGCTCGAATTCGAATCGGGTTTGCTGGGCACCCTGGGCACAAGCTTCATCAGCCCGAGGACCCCGAACGGGCGCTACAATTACTTTCTCAATGCCTACGGCGACGAGGCGAACCTTTATCATGACCGCTGGGACGGGATTTTCACGCTTCGAAAAGACGGAGAGAAAAAGGAGCGGATTCCCTATGAAGAGTATCCGGGCCACGACTACCTGATTGAAGAATTCGACGATTTCGCCGGCGCCGTCCGGGAAGGACGCTCGCCCGAGGTAGGAGGGCCGGAAGGCCTCCATGTTCTGGGAATCGTTTGGGCGGCTATGGAATCGGCCGAACGAGGAGAGCCCGTGG
>DNYS01000107.1:4645-6086 GCA_003506735.1 Nitrospinota bacterium | reverse complement strand
CCGCCGTGATTGATTTTCGATTGACCGAGAAGCAACTGGAGTATCAAAAAATCGCCCACGAATTCGCCAGGGACGAAATTCGGCCGATTAGCCTTGAACTCGATCATCAAGAAGACCCGCTGAAAGCGGCCTATATGCCGCATCTTCTTGAAAAAATGGACGCGGCCGGTTTGCGGACGATGAGTATTCCAAAAGAATACGGCGGCGGCGGCGTGGACGATCTGCTGACCCATTGCGTGGTGGGCGAGGAGATTTCATGGGGAGACCGCGGGGCCACCGGATTTTTGCTGTCTTCCACGAAAATCGCCCATATTCTGACGAGCAAACTCGTCGAGGACAAAGAGATGGCGGCGCATTGGCTGCGCGAGTATGTCAAGGATCCGACATTTCTGATCGGCACGGCGACGACGGAGCCGCTTTCGGGCTCTGAAAACCAGCTTCCTTATAACGGAGCGGACGGAGGCTACCGGACCACCGCCGTCCGGGAGGGCGACAACTACATCGTCAACGGGAAAAAGCACTTCATCTCCAATGTCGGATGGGCGAGGTTGATGTTCACTTTTGTCCGGACCGACCCGTCCAAAGGTGTCGAGCAGGGCGCATCGCTTTTGATGGTGCCCATGGATGCCCCCGGCGTCCGGATGGGGAAGGTCCACAACAAGCTCGGTTACAGGTTGAACCAGAACGCCGAGATTATTTTCGAAAACGCGGTTATTCCCGTGAAATACCGCATCGGCCCGGAAAATTGCGGCGTCTCCTATATCCGGCGGCAGTTGCGGGGCGATGCCTTGATCAACGCGGCCGGGCAGATTGGCACCGCCCGGGCGGCGTATGAGGCCTCCCTCGAATTCGCCCAGAACCGGATTGCCAGCGGGCGCCCCATCGCACATCACCAATCCATCGGGATCAAGCTCGTGGATATGTACACCAAGCTCGAAGCGGCGCGGGCATTGGTTTGGAAGGGCGCATGGCACCAGGATATGCGTCATGAAATTCCCGTCGATCCGCCGATGACCCTCGCGGCCAGCGCATTCGCGCACGAAATTTCCTGCGACGTGACCAAAATGGCGATGGAAATTCACGCAGGAGTGGGCGTTCAGCGCGAAAATTTCATCGAGAAATGGTTCCGCGATTGCCACAACATGCTTTTTTCGAGCGATGGCGGCAACAACATGAAAAAAGTACGCGCGATGTATGCCTTGACCGGCCAATGGGGCGCCCGCAGCGAGGAAGAAAATCCCGTGAAGGGCGGCGCTTATGTGTCGGCAGGGGACGGTCTTTAAGGGAATTCGTAAATTGAAAATATAGAGGAAGATTCAAAATGGGTAATCGCGTGCATCACGTTCACCATGTCGCGAAAGATCCGCAGGTAGCGGCGGACTTCTACATCACGCATTTTGGCGGAACTCTTCACACGCCTCAAATTGATTATATGGGCGCC
>DNYS01000107.1:3003-4529 GCA_003506735.1 Nitrospinota bacterium | reverse complement strand
TGCCGAGAAACTGGAAAAAGCCGGCGTTGAATTCACCAAAAAACCGGGACCGGGGGTCCTGGGGTCCAAAACATCCTTTATCAAAGCGCCGGATAACGTCCTGATTGAATTGGTGGAAGAACCCTAAGTTCAAAGCCGTTTGACCCTTTTTTTCTCAAATCCCTGCCTCTCCGGGGAGCAGGGACAATTCTATCCTCAAGCCGATTTTATTTGCCGGGGAGGTATTTGAATATGCCGGGATTTGCGCGTGGCCAGTTCATGGTCGATTACGAACAGCGTGTTGATTTAGACGCCTTGCGATCGAAGCGGGTCGATAAGGCACAGCAGTTCATGAAAGATGCCGGCGTCGATGCGCTTTTTATGACGAAAGTTGAAAATGTCCGCTATCTGACCAGCCTTCGCGCGTCATTCCTGGCGCACCGGGAAGGGGTCAGGGCGATGACACTCCTGACTCAGAGCGAAAAGCCCCACTTGTTCACGAACGGGGGAGAAATACCCCGGATCACGCGCGATATGCCCTGGATCGATCATTTTCACAGCATGCCCAAGCTGGAAGAGCAGCAGCTAATGGACAAGATGGTGAAAAACGTCCTGCGGCCCGTTCTCGAGGAGCTTGGGGTTATCGGCGGAAAGCTTGGCGTGGATGTCATGGGATACCACATGTTCAGCGCCTTCCAGCGAATTTTGCCGGAAATTGAGCTGGTGGACGGCGATACGCTCATGCACCGGGTCCGGCGCCACAAGCTCGACGAGGAGGTCTATATGATCCGCGAGGCAAGCGCCATCGCGGATGCGGTTTGCGAGAAGGCGATGGAGAACGTCAAGCCGGGCGTGCGCGAATGTGACGTGGCGGCAGAGGCCATGAAGGTGCTTCACCATTATGCCGCTGAAATGGCGCATCTGGTTTCCCCCTTTGTCGCCTCGGGGGAACACATGTCCCCCCCGGCAAGATTTGCGACCGATAAAATCATGCGCAACGGCGATATCGTCTTTATCGATATCGGAGCACAGTGGAACGGGTATTTCGGGGATGTTGCCCGGACGATGATCTGCGGCAAGCCTTCGGATTTCCAAAAAAAGATTTACACGGCTGTCTACGAGGCTCTTGAAAAAGGGCTCGAACGCATGCGGCCCGGCTATACGAATCAGGAGGTGGCCGACGAAATATGGGGGACGGCCCGAAAGTATGGTCTTGAGGAAAACTGGTTCGGCCTGAGCATCGGCCATGCCCTGGGCACATCGCCCAACGAGCCGCCGTACATTGGTGAGCCGGACCCGGATTCTGAAGTTGTGCCCCTGGAGCCGGGTATGGTGTTCGCGGTCGAACCGCTTATCTGGGTGCCGGATGTCGTCGGCGGCGGTGGCGTGAGAATTGAAGAAACGGTCCTCATCACCGAGGATGGCCACGAAGTGCTGACCCGGTGCTCGATGGATGACAGCCTTCTTCTTTAAGGCAAGAGGTAATTTAGAGGGCCTCCAGGAATTTGAACTGGCAATCGCGCCATGTAGATTGAGCAGGTTAAGAA
>DNYS01000107.1:2606-2868 GCA_003506735.1 Nitrospinota bacterium | reverse complement strand
GGAAAACAGCGGTTGCGGACGCATAATCTCGCCTGCCTGGGCAGCGAAGCCTTTTCATGCGGAAGCCACCCGGGTAAGGGGAGTTCCACCGCATGAGTCTCGCAGTGAAAGTGCAACGCCTTCTGGATACCCCGGAGGTCGGGATAGCTGATACCACCCTCAGGGACGCCCACCAATCCCTCTGGGCCACCCGCATGACCAACGAGATGGCGCTGGGCGCTTTCCCCGAGATCGACGAGGCGGGCTTTTTCTCGCTCGAGGT
>DNYS01000107.1:379-2521 GCA_003506735.1 Nitrospinota bacterium | reverse complement strand
CCCCTCCAGATGCTTCTCCGGGGCCAGAACGGTGTTGGCTACGGCAAGATCCCCAACGACGTCCTGCGCGCCTTCATCCACGAAGCCCGCCGCGCCGGCATCGACATCTTCCGCACCTTTGATGCCATGAACGACCCCCGGAACCTGGAGAATGCCGTGCGTTTCGTGCGCGAGGCCGGGGGCCACAACCAGGTCTGCGCCAGCTACACCGAAAGCCCCCTCCACACCCCGGAATACTATATCGGCTTCGTCGAGACCCTGGTCGAATGCGGTCTGCTTGATCCCGGTAGCCCGGATGAGAGCTTCTGCATCAAGGACATGGCCGGGGTCGCCAAGCCCGGCACCGTCGCGCGGGTGGTCCGCGCGGTGCGGGCTAAGTTTCCCCGCCTCCTGATCCAGATTCACAGCCACTACTCAAGTGGCCTGGCCCCCGCCACCTGTTTCGCGGCCGTCGAGGCCGGGGCTAACGTCATCGACGGAGCCATCTCCACCCTGAGCCAGTCCACCTCCCTGCCCGCCGTCGAGACCCTGGCCGAGATGTTCGGCGGCGCCTCCCGTGAGGTGAATCTGTGGATGGACCTCCTCCCCGCCATCCGGGACTACTTCCTTCCCTACGCCGAACAGCGCCACCTCGCCCACTCCCATGTGCCGGTTGACGTATCCGCCCTGGAGCACAAAATCCCCGGCGGCATGTGGAGCAACTACATCGTCCAGCTCTCGGACATGGGTCTGAGCGCAAAGACCAGCGAGGTGCTCAAGCTCTTCCCCGTCATCTGGAAGAAGCTGGGATATCCTCCGCTCGTCACCCCCACGAGCCAGATCGTCGGGGTGGAGACCGCCTTTACCATCTTGCGCGGGGACGACTACCCGCGCTCCAGGCAGCTCGTGGACTACGTCAACGGCGTTTACGGCAAACCCATGGGGCAGATAGACCCCGGCCTTCAGCGGAGGATTGTCGGACACGCCGATCCCATCGACTACGATGCCCCCATGGAAATTCCCCCCAGCTCCCTGGATCAGTGCCGCGCCGAGCTCGATGCGCAGGGTCTGCTCCAGAGCGATCGGGACGCCATCAGCTACGCCATGTTCCCCGCCCAGGCCCTTCCCTTCTTCAAGTGGAGGGCCGGCCAGGGCCCCAACCCACGCGAAAAAGCGACCCCAGTCTCGGCGAGGCCGAACTGCTCCGGCGGGACGCCGCCAGAGTCTAGGAATCCCACCGAATTCTCTTCGGCGGTTGGGGCGCCGGAAGCGCCTACATGGAGTGAATCCAGGTGTTTAGTTGCGCTGCGAGGTCCGGGTGGTCGTCGAGGAGGCGGAAGTAGTGCTCCTGAGCTTCATCTTTTTTGCCCAGACGACACAGGGCCAACCCCAAATTGTAGCGGGCCTCGGCGTGGTCGGAATTCTTTTGAACGGCCCTCTCGAACTCCTGCAAGGCTTCTGGAAATTCGTTTCTCGCCATGTAAACGACCCCCAAGTAAATGCGGGCCTCAACGTCGTCGGGATTATCGACTAAGGCCTTGCGAAAGGACTCGATGGCCTCCTGAGTGCGTTCACCTCGAGCGTGAATCACCCCCAGGTTGTAGTGAGCCTCCGCACGCTCAGGCTCCAAGCGAAGGGCCTCGTTGTATGCCTCTGCCGCGCCTGCGGAGTTGTCCATTTTCAAGAGTGCGTTTCCCAAGTGCACCCAAGCCTCCAAATCGTTCGGACGAAGGCGGCACACTTCCCTGAGTTGGTCGAGGGCGGGAGTGTAATTCTCCTGGGCAAGGTGAGCCAACGCCAGATTAAAGTGCGCATCGGCATCATCAGGCGTCAGCCGCAAGGCGTCGATGTAGGCATCCACGGCGTCTGAGATTTTGCCCTCCGAGTAACACAAGGCCCCCAAATTTAAGTAAGGCTGCGGATCGTTGGGAAGAAGCTCCCGGGCCCTCGAGAAAGACTTCGCTGCCTCTCCTTTTTTTCCCAGACTTGCGTAGGACACACCCAAATTCAGCCAAGCCTCGCCTTGGCATGGATGTTCGCGTGTCACCTCATCCAGAATTAGAGCCGCATCTTTGGGGGACTCTTCAATCAGGTAGGCCTGGGCCAAATGAAGGCGCGCCTGAATGTCCTTTGGACGAACCTTCAGGACCTCTTTAAACGCTT
>DNYS01000107.1:0-192 GCA_003506735.1 Nitrospinota bacterium | reverse complement strand
GCCGCACAAGCCAGGCCCCGGCAAACATGGGGATCAGGTGCGCCGGGATAGCGCCGGGAAAGGTCGTCCGCCTCGGCGAGAGCCTCCTCGAAATGCCCCGAATTCAGATGGGCCCTTACGCGCTCCAATGCATCCTCGAAAAATTTTAAAGACATTCCCCGCCGCCTAAACAGGTGCCCATTCATGGAAGAG
>DNYS01000191.1:22731-30263 GCA_003506735.1 Nitrospinota bacterium | reverse complement strand
GGAGGCGGGCGAGGCCGTCATCCTCGTCCGCCAGGAGACGAGCCCCGAGGACATCATGGGCATGAACGTGGCGCAGGGCATCCTCACCGCCCGGGGGGGGCTCACCTCGCATGCCGCGGTCGTCGCCCGCCAGATGGGCAAATGCTGCGTCGCCGGGTGCAGCGCCATCGACGTTCAGGCCGGCAAGAAAATCTTCGAGACTAAAGGCCGGACCGTCAGGGAGGGTGACTGGATTTCCCTCAACGGCAATACGGGCGAGGTCATTCTCGGCCAGGCCAAGCTCAAGCAGCCCGAGATGACCGGCGACTTCACCACCTTGATGGAGTGGGCGGACGAGCACCGCACCCTGGGTATCCGCGCCAACGCCGACACCGTAGCCGACTGCGAGGCGGCGCTCCGGTTCGACTGCGAGGGTATTGGACTCTGCCGCACCGAACATATGTTCTTCGAGGAGGGGCAGATCAAATACGTGCGCGCGATGATCCTGGCCGAGAACGAAGTGGGCCGCCGCGAGGCGCTCTCCCACCTTTTGCCCTTCCAGCGGAGCGATTTCATCGGCCTGTTCGAGTCGATGGGGGAGCGCCCCGTCACGATCCGCCTTCTCGATCCGCCCTTGCACGAGTTTTTGCCCAAGACCGACCGCGACATGGAGCAGGTCGCGGGCCTCCTTGGCGTCGATGTCGATACTGTTCGCCGCGCCACCGAATTCCACAAAGAGCAAAATCCGATGCTCGGCCACCGTGGGTGCCGTCTCGCCGTCACGTATCCGGAAATTTGCGAGATGCAGGCCCGCGCCATCATCGAGGCCACCTGCGAGATGAAGAAAAAGGGCGTGAATGCCTACCCCGAAATCATGGTTCCGCTCACGGCGGGCGAAGCCGAGTGGGAATACAATAGAGAGCTGGTCGTCCGGACCGCCAAAAAAGTCATGGAAGAGCAGGGTGTCGAGGTGCGCTATCTGGTCGGCACGATGATCGAGATTCCGCGCGCCTGCCTGCGTGCGGGACAGATCGCCGAGACGGCGGAGTTTTTCAGCTTCGGAACGAACGATCTGACCCAGATGGCCTATGGTCTCAGCCGGGACGATGCCGGGCGGTTCCTGCATGAATATATCGAGAAAAACCTGATCGAACGCGATCCCTTCGTTGCCATCGACCGCGAGGGCGTGGGCGAGCTGGTGGACATCGGAATCCAGCGCGGAAGAGCCTCCCGCCCCAATCTCGAAGTGGGAATCTGCGGCGAGCACGCCGGCGAACCGAGTTCGGTGGAATTCTGTCACATGGTCAAGATGGATTACGTCTCCTGCGCGCCCTACCGGGCGCCGATTGCGCGTCTTGCCGCCGCTCAGGCATCCATCAAGCATGGTGCCTACCAGCGTGTCGAACTCCACTGAGATGCCGTTTCCACCGGGAATCTGAGTGAATACCGCAGACCGCAACCGCCGCAACCGAAAATGGATGCAAGAGGCGCTCTCTCTCGCCGCTCTGGGGGCGGGCAGAACCAGCCCGAATCCGATGGTGGGCGCCATTATCGTCGATGCGGAGGGGGAGCCCGCCGGAAGAGGCTGGCACGAGAGGGCCGGCGCCCCCCACGCCGAAGTCATGGCGCTCCGGGAAGCCGGGGAGCGTGCCAGGGGCGGCACCCTCTATCTCACCTTGGAACCTTGCGCCCACCAGGGAAGAACCCCCCCATGCGCTCCGGCGGTGGCCGAGGCGGGAATATCCCGGGTCGTGGCCGCAGTCGAAGACCCCGATCCCCGTGTTGCCGGAAACGGATTTGAAATTCTCAAGGCGGCCGGGGTCTCCGTCGAGGTGGGTCTTTTGGCGCACCGGGCCGTGCGCATGAACGAGGCGTTTTTCGTTTCCATCCGGGAGAGCCGCCCGTTCGTGACGCTGAAAATGGCGATGAGCCTGGACGGCCGCATCGCCACGCGGGGGGGGCAGAGCCGATGGATCACCGGAGAGGCCTCCCGCGCCTGGGCGCATGAGTTCAGGGACCGGGTGGACGCTATTTTGGTGGGGGTGGAAACGGTTTTGAAGGATGACCCCCTTCTTACAGCCCGCCCTGAAGGAAGGGAGGGCAAGCCCTTAATTCGAATTGTCTTAGATTCACGCCTCAGGACGCCCAAGGGGGCGCGGACATTGCCCCCAGATCGGGGCGTTGCTACAATCATCGCCGCCGTGGAGGGGAGCGACCCCGAAAAGGCGCGCGAACTGACCGACGCGGGGGCCGAAGTGGTCATGCTCGGACCCGGCCCCAATGGCCGCGTCGCGCTGGGGGCCCTTCTAAATTTGCTTGCAGGGCGGGAGGTTCGCCATCTGCTTGTCGAGGGAGGCGGCCGGGTTCATGCCGCATTTTTAGATGAAGGCTTGGCCGATCGGGTGATGGCTTTCATCGCCCCGATGATTATTGGGGACAGCCAGGCGCCGGGAGCCGTTTCGGGAGGGGAGCTCCACAGCCTTGAGGAGGCCCCCAAAGTATCTCATGTAACACATGAGCTAATAGGCGGCGATATTTTGATTCAAGGCTATTTAAACCATCCGGTATGGGCGGACTTTGAGGAGAGCCCCGATGTTTAGCGGAATTGTCGAGGCGGTGGGCAGGGTTCAATCCATCCGGGCGAGTGAGGACGGGGCCCGGATCGCCATCGAGGCGGGCGCCATGCTCGATGGGGCCAAGCTCGGCGAATCCATTGCGATCAACGGGGCTTGCATGACGGTCGTGAAAATCACCGGAGAGGCTTTCGAGGCGGATGTCTCGCCCGAGAGCCTTCGGATGACCAATCTGGGGGAGCTCAAGGCCGGCGATGCGGTCAACCTGGAACGCGCCCTGGCACTCGGAGACCGCCTGGGAGGCCACATGGTGTCGGGCCACATCGACGGCGTAGGCCAGATACGAAGCCGCCGGGCCGATGGCGATTCGATCTGGCTGACGGTGGAGGCTCCCGCCGAGGTCATGCGGTATATCGTGTTCAAAGGCTCGGTCGCGGTGGACGGCATCAGCCTCACCGTGGCGGACTGCGGTGAAGATTCGTTCTCGATCGCGGTCATTCCGCATACCAGTGCCTGCACCACGTTGACCGAAAAAAAGGACGGCTCGCCCGTGAACCTCGAAGCCGATTTAATTGGAAAATACGTGGAAAAATTCCTCGCGCCCCATGTGGGGGCGCAGACGGGGACGAGCGGCGTATCGATGGAAAAGCTGAAAGAGCACGGCTATGCCTAAATCAACGGGGACGGATCCCGGTTCAAGCAAAAACCCGCTGTTCTCCTCCATCAATGAAGCGATTGGCGATATTCGCGAGGGGCGGATCGTCCTCCTCGTCGATGACGAGGACCGCGAAAACGAGGGCGATTTCGTGATGGCCGCGGAAAAAGTGACGCCGGAGGCTATCAATTTCATGACAAAGGAAGGCCGGGGGCTCGTTTGCCTCTCGCTGACGCCAGAGCGGGTGGAATCCCTCGGATTGCCCATGATGGTGGACCGGTTCCACAACGGGTCGCCGTTCGGCACCCCCTTCACGGTTTCCATCGAAGCCCGCGAAGGGGTGACCACCGGTATCAGCGCGTTCGATCGTGCACACACAATTCGAACGGCCATCCAGCCGCATGCCGCTCCTTCGGATCTGGTGACGCCCGGGCATATCTTTCCGCTTCGGGCCCGGCCGGGGGGGGTGCTTCGGCGGGCCGGACATACCGAGGGCGCGGTGGACCTGGCCCAGCTTGCGGGCCTAGACCCCTCGGGCGTGATTTGCGAGGTCATGCGCGAAGACGGAACGATGGCCCGCCTTCCCGATTTGGAGAAAGTCGCCGAGAGGAACAACCTCTCCATCGTCACCATCAAGGACCTGATCGCCTACCGGATGCAAAACGAGCGCCTTATCGAGCCCGCCGAGGAGGTCACCCTACCCACGCCTTACGGCGATTTTCGGGCGGTGGTGTACCGGAACCGGACGAGCGGGCGGCTGCATTTCGCGCTGGTGATGGGAGATGTGAATACGGAGGAGCCGGTGCTGATTCGCGTTCATCCCGCCTTGGGGATCATGGACTTTTTCAACCTGCTCCGATCCGATTGCACGGACAGGCTCCGGTATGCCCTGCGCGCCATCCAGAAGGAGGGCAGGGGGGTTCTGGTTTATCTTCGCTCGGACACCATGGGTGACGGAGGGGCCAGGGTGGACGAGAAAAAGACGGAGGTCACCCAGGAGGTTTTGCCCAGGGTCGGCCCTATTTCCAGGCTGCGCGAATACGGAATCGGCGCCCAGATTCTGGTGGACCTGGGGGTCAAGCGGATTCGAATCATGACCAACGATGAGCGGCGCCTTGTGGCGCTCGAAGGATACGGGCTTCATCTCGAAGAACGCGTGCCTCTGGAGACCGAGGAGCCGCTGGTTTCCATCTTGAATACGGGGCCAAAATAAAGCCGGAAAATCCGGCCGTGGCGGAGAGCGATGAATCAAACATATGAAGGAAATTTCGACGGCCGGGGGCTGAAAATCGGCATTGTCGCCTCGCGGTTCAACGACTTTATCGTCGACCATCTGGTCCGGGGCGCGAGGGAGGGGTTGCGAAAATGCGGCGTGCCCGAAGGGTCGGTAGACCTGGCCTGGGTCCCCGGTTCGATGGAGTTGGCGTTTGCGGCCAAGGGCATGGCGGAATCGGGAAAGTACGATGCCCTGGTTTGCGTGGGGTGCGTCATTCGGGGCGCCACCTCCCACTACGACCTCGTGTGCGCGGAGACGGCCAAGGGGATCTCCCAGGTATCCGCCCAAAGCGGGGTTCCGGCGATTTTTTCCGTCGTCACGACCGACACCATCGAGCAGGCGATTGAGCGGGCGGGGGCCAAAGCGGGGAATAAGGGATTTGACGGCGCCCTGGCCGCTGTCGAGATGGCGACGCTCGCCAAAGCGCTCCGAAAAGGCCGTTCAAGGAAAAAATGACCCGCCGCGAGAGAATAGACCCATGAAGGGAAGGCGCGAATCGCGCGAACTGGCGTTCCAACTTCTCTACCATCTCGATCTGCTCCAGGGCGACGCGGTGGGCGAGACCGATCGATTTTGGCGGCTCAATAGCGATAAGGGGGATCTCAAGCCCTTCGCCGATCTCCTGGCGGCCAAGGTTCTTGGCAACCTCGATGAGATCGACCGCCGGATTTCCAGTGCGAGCAGGCGCTGGTCGCTCAAGCGGATGGATTCGGTCTCGCGCTGCCTCCTCCGCCTCGGCGCCTGCGAAATTCACTACTTCCCCGAAACCCCGGCGGAGGTGGCCATCAACGAGGCCGTGGAACTGGCCAAGCGCTTTGGCACGGAAGATACGCCCGCCTTCGTGAACGGGATTCTGGACTGCCTCCACCAGGAAGAGACGCCCGTCTAAAGTGATTCGCCTTCGAATCGACCCACGTTCGCTGGAATTCGCCCCCTGCTTTGTCGCCCTAACGGTTTTCGCCGAAGAGGACCTCCCGCTGAACGGGGTGCCGGGGCGGATCGATAAACTTCTCGGCAAAGAGGCCAGCCGCCAGATCGAGGCGGGAAACCTGAGCGGCGCCTGGGAGTCACAGGCACTGCTGGCCACGCGGGGCCGAATCGAACCCCGCTACGTCTTGTTTGCCGGCCTGGGCCTGCTGAGGAGAATCACGGTCTCCTCGCTCTCGGTCCGAATCGAAGAGATCGTTCAACGAATGCTTAAATTTTCGACCCGTGACATTGCGATGGACGTATTCCATTCGGGAAAATCGAGGGTCCGCTACGAAAATCTGGCTTCCGAGACCCTGAGCGGTGCGGTGCGGGGGGTGGAAAATTGCCCCTACGACGTGAATATCACCGTTTGCGAACCAGAGCCCAGCCGCTACAATGAACTCGTAGCCGTTGCCGAAAAAAACGTATTCCGCCGCAGAGAGGGCAGAGAACTGTCCGTCGAAATCATCGTATGAATACATTTCCCATATCCATCCGAACCTTGCGCTCCCGGGCATGGAGAGCGGCCCTGGCAGCGATTCTCATGGCGAATCTGGGCTGTGGCTACTCCCTGGAGGGAACCCGCCGCCCCGCCAGCCTGAGCGGCGCGCGGACGATCAACATCTCCATTTTCCGCGACGAGACGGGCGAGCCCAATCTCGGCTTCTTGATGGCCCAATCCGTCCGCAACCGCTTCCTGAACGACGGACGGCTGCTCGTGGTGAACGCCGAAAACGCGGATATCTCCCTCTATGCCGTGGTCCAAGGATACCGCCTGGACCCGATCGGATTCAGCCGGAGCGATCTGGTCCAGCGCTACCGGGTGCTCATCAATACCTCCATCCGCCTGCGCGACCTCAGGAGCGGCAAGCAGATACTCAATCAAAATATCGCGACCGATTCGGAGTTCGATCTCGTCAACGCGGTGGCCGGCAGCGCCTCCAACCGGGATGCCACGAACAAAAAAGCGGCGGATTTTTTTGCCGAGGAATTGCTCAGCCTGATTCTGGAGGGTTTCTGAACATGGTTCGATCGTCCCGCCGCCAGGGATCGGGAGAAGAGGTCCGCGCGGCGCTATCGCGCCTTCGAAAGGGGGAGGTCGCGCCGGTCTACCTCATTCATGGCTCCGAAACCTTCCTTCGCGACGAAATTCTCCGGGAAATCCGACAGGCCGTCCTGGGCGAGGGAAGCGATTTCAATCACGATGTTTTTTCGTGGGGGGAAACCCCCTCTTCGGATATCGTATCCGCCGCCCATACGCTTCCCTTCATGGCCGGCAGGCGGCTTGTCGAGGTTAGAGGGGTTGGCCAGGTAAACGATAAGGATGCGGACATCCTGATTCCCCTCGTGGAAAATACGCCTCCTGAAACGGTGTTGATATTCATCGCGGATAAAGCCGATTTGCGGCGCACCTTTTTCAGGAAAATTGGGGACTCCGGCCTCTCGCTTCGAATGGAAACGCCCGGCGAGCGGGAACTGCCCGCTTGGATGCAATCCCAGGCGGAGGGCCTGGGATTCACGCTGACCCGGGAGGGGGCCCTGCTGCTCACCGAATGGGTGGAGCCCTCTCTGGGGCGAATCCGCTCGGAGCTCGAAAAACTCGCCGCCTACTTGGCCCCCGGGGAGGAAGCGGACGCGGAGGCCGTCCGCGATCTCGTGGGCCGCTCGAAGGTCGATGCCATGTACAAGCTCGGCGACGTCCTGGCCGAGGGCAATGCCCCGCAAGCCCTGTCCCTCGTGCGGGATCTGAGCGATTCGGGGCCCGGGCCCCAATTCCTCGTCGGGTTTTTACGCAACCAGATTCGGCGCTGGACAATCACAAAAGCTGCGGCGAGACGCGGGACCGGGCAAAAGGAGTTGGCCGAAATGCTGGGAGTGCCCCCGTTCGCCGTCGATCGGCTTCGCCGCAACGTCGGGAGTGTGAGCAGCCGGTATTTGCGAAATTTGTACGGAAAACTACTGGCGGTGGACAGGCAAATCAAACGCTCGGGCAGGGGAAACGCCGCCCTTCATGCGCTTGAGCTTTTCATCATCGAGATGACCCGGGATGCGTCCGGGTTCGGGGCCCGGTCCGGCCGTA
>DNYS01000191.1:17397-22674 GCA_003506735.1 Nitrospinota bacterium | reverse complement strand
GCGCCGCGCCAGGCGGGAGGCCTTCCGGGAAGCCGTGTTCCGGTGAATCACCCCTTTCGTTGCCGCCTTTGCCAATATGGAGTGCGCCTTGCGCAGGGACTCTTCGCCCCCTTCGCCGGACTTTTCCGCCGCGATTACACTCTTGACGGCGTTCCGGAGGTGAGTCCGGACGATCTTGTTGCGGGCATTCCGAACGATATTCTGGCGGTTCCGTTTCTTCGCCGATTTGATATTTCCCACGGTTTCCTTGATCTCCTTAAAAAATTCGCGTTTGGAACAGGCCCCATCTTGAGGGGCTTTGTCACCGCGCGTAAAGTACTGTAGTTGCGTTTTTTGTCAAGCGCTCCCATCCGCCTCTCGGAAAGTTCGTGACACAAACTCCCAGCACCCCGTCCCAGCCCCCCATCGAGACCGATCCGGTGGCGAGCGGCGCTGGGGCACCCAATAGCGGACAAGGGGGCCTGGCCCGTTCAGCAGGGCCCATCAGCGCGGCGACGTTCATGAGCCGTATTCTGGGTTTTGTGAGAGACGTTCTCATCGCGCGGGCTTTCGGCTCCGGACTCGTAACGGATGCTTTTTTCGTTGCCTTCGCGATTCCCAGCATGTTCCGGAGGCTCCTGACCGAAGGCGCGCTCACCTCGGCCTTTATCCCCGTCCACTCGGACGTTCGGGCGGAAAAAGGCGAGCGGGCGGCCCGCGCCTTCTCGGGCGCCATGGCGGTGAGCCTTGCCGCTTTTCTGGCGGTATTTTGCCTCCTGGGGATTTATTTCGCCCGCCCCCTCGTGGCCCTGCTTGCCCCCGGCTTTTCCGCCGATCCCAAAAAGCTGGGACTGACGGCCGATCTGACCCGGATCATGTTTCCGTTCCTGTTTTTCATCGGCCTGAGCGCCATTGCCGTTGGCGTCTTGAACGCCGCCCGCCGGTTCTTTCTCCCGGCGCTGGCGCCGGTGATTCAGAACGTGGCGATGATCGGCGCCCTTGTGGCGGCAGGCGCCTACGCGGTGGGGGGCGGGGCGGTCTATTGGCTGGCCTGGGGGGTCGTCCTTGGCGGAGCGTTCCAGCTCATCGTGCATTTCCCCCTTATGGCCAAACTCGGGGTCACGCCGCTTCCCTCCTTGCCCTGGCGCGTTCCGAGCGTAGGCAGGTGTCTATCCCTGATGGGTCCGGCGGCGTTTGGCGCCGCCATTCTCCAGGTGAATGTTCTGATCGACCGGTGGCTGGCCTCTTTTCTCCAGGAGGGGTCGATTTCCTATTTGTATTATGCCAACCGCTTGGTGCAGTTTCCGCATGGGATATTGAGCGTTGCGGTGGCGGCCGCTGCGTTTCCCCTCTTGGCCGACCGGGCAGCCATCGGCAGGCACGGGGGAACGGATGACCCAGGAGGAAGCCCGGGACCGCTGGCCGAGGCGGGGCGCCTGACGCTGTTCATCACGCTGCCCGCCGCATTCGGTTTAATGGCGCTGGCCCAGCCGATTATGGAGATCCTCTTCGAGCGTGGAGCATTTGGGGCAGCAGACACTGCCGCGAGCGCGGCCGCCCTCCGCGCCTACGCCCTGGGGCTGGTATTTTTTGGACTCGTCCGGATATTGGTGGTGGCCTATCACGCCCGCCTGGACACGAAATATCCCGTCCGGTGCGCCAACTGGTCGGTGCTCGCCAATGTGGCCCTGAGCGTTACGCTCATGATTCCTTTTGGATATGTGGGGCTTGCGCTTGCCACCTCCATCGCAAGCGGCCTCAACGCCTGGCTGTTATTCCGGGGCCTCGGGGGTTCCGCCGATTGGCCGCGGGAGGACCTTGGACGAGCCATTAAGTCTCTGCTTCCGATTTCCCTCCTGATGGGAGGATTGGTTTATGCGGGGAATGCGCTCATTTGGCCCGTATCGGGCGGAATCTGGCTCCGGGCGGGGATCCTTTGCGCCGAGGTGATCCTGGGTATCGGCGTTTACCTTCTCCTCTCGTGGTTATTCGTTCCCGAGTTGAAGGGAATGTTGCGGGCGATTCCGAGGAAGGCTTAGGGGCAGAATGGGGCGAGCAAAAATGCCAAAAAAGCCGGAGAAAATAGTGGATGATCAGGCGGCCTCCACGGAAAATCCACGAAAAATACTTAAAGTAAAATATCGGGACATGGCACGTAACTTTCAGGATTTCCTTATTGTAGAGTGTAGAATGTCGCCTAAAACGTTGGAAAGCTATTCCCATGATGTGCGGACGTTTCTGGCGTGGATCCAGGACTGCGGGCCCCAGAATCCAAAGGCCTGGAGCCGCCAGGATCTAGTCGATCACATGGCCTATCTCAGGGAGGAGGGGTTTGCGGCCATCACCATCAGACGCCATGTGGCGGGGCTCCGGACATTTGCCCGCTTCCTCCTCCGGGAGGGTGACATCGACAAGGATTTTACAGCCGACATATCACAGCAAGCGACCTGGAAGAGGCTCCCGAAAACGCTCTCCGGCGATGAGGTGGAGAAACTTCTCGCCGCGCCCGATGAGGGAAAGCCCGAAGGGATGCGCGATGGGGCGATGCTGGAGTTGCTATACGCCACCGGGATGCGGGTGAGCGAGCTGGTGGGCCTGAAAATATCGCAGCTTCAACTCGACGCGGGATTTTCCATCATTCATGGAAAAGGGGACAAAACGCGATTGGTGCCCGTGGGCGATGTGGCCAAGGAGCGGACGCGGAATTACCTGGAAATCGCCCGTCCCGCCCTTCTCCGGGGAAAAGTAACTGATTTCGTCTTTGTGACGCGCAGGGGAGGAGGGATGACCCGACAGGCGTTTTGGGTCCGCCTGAATATGTGGGCCCTTTCGACCGAAATCAACCAAAAGGTCAGCCCCCATATGCTGCGCCACAGCTTTGCGACGCACCTTCTCCAGCATGGGGCGGATCTCCGCGCGATACAAGAGATGCTGGGCCACGCGGATATCTCTACGACCGAGGTTTATACCCAGATAGATAGGGATTCGCTGAGGAAGTCGCTGGACGAGCACCACCCCAGAGGGTAGCGAATGTAAGACGTAAACACCCTGCCGTTTTCTGTTGACGGCGTTCGGGCGGGGGCGTACGATCCTCCCCGGTTGGCCCAAGGAATTGGGAATTTGAATCGGGGGAGTTCATCTTTTGGTCACCAGAGTTTCCGCCACCCCTCTCCAGGGTTCGGACCATCTCATCCACCTGATCGGCAACCGGGATGAGTCTCTCCGGGCGGTGGGAAAAGCCTTCGGGGTCAAAATCAGGATTGCTTCGGAGGGGTTTCTCGCGGAGGGGAAATTGGAGTCGGTGGAGGGGGCTCTTCGGTTTTTCGATGAGCTCTCGGCCTGTGTGGATGATGGCTACCGGTTCCAGCCAAATGAGATCGCAACCCTCGCGCGGACGGTGGCCAGGGGTGGCGAGCTTCGGCTGGCCGATTTGATCTCGTTGAGGGTGAACGTTCCCTCGAAAATGCGCTATGTGATCCCCAAAGGGGTGGCCCAAAAGGACTATCTCGATGCTATCCGGGAATGTAATTGCGTTTTTGGCATCGGGCCGGCCGGAACGGGGAAAACCTACTTGGCGATGGCGATGGCGGTGGCGGGGCTGATGGAAAAGGCCTTTTCGCGCATCGTGCTGACCCGCCCGGTGGTGGAGGCGGGCGAGAGGCTTGGATTCCTGCCCGGAGATATGCAGGACAAGGTGAATCCCTACCTCCGGCCCCTGTTCGATGCGCTGCACGATATGGTGGACTATGACCGCGCCGAGCGTTTTCTCCAGCGCGGTGATATTGAGATCGCACCTCTGGCTTATATGCGGGGGCGCTCGTTGAGCGATTCGTTCATTATTTTGGATGAGGCGCAAAATACCACGCCCGAGCAAATGAAGATGTTTTTGACCCGCATTGGCGCCGGGAGCAAAGCGGTGATTACAGGCGACATCACCCAAACCGACCTTCCCGGTTCGGCGGGATGCGGCCTGATACATGCAAGGGATGTCCTCGGCGCTCTCGAGGATGTCCGGTTTATCCACTTTACGGAGCGGGACGTGATTCGGACCGAATTGGTCCGGAAGATCGTTCGGGCCTACGAGGCCCATCGAGACTAAATCGCCCTCAAACTCTCATATCCAACATCCCCTAATCGAAACGGATTTCCGAGGATTTCCAATTGAACCAGCTCACCGGAAACGCGAAAGCATCCGGAAAAGGTAAAAACGGAGGCCCCCGCATGTATTTCCACCGCGGCAGACGGCTTCGCAACCTCGCCAAGGGTTGGGTTGATTCGAACGCCTTTCCGTGGGTTCTGGGCGTCTTTTTGACGCTGGTTCTTTCGGTGCTGATGACAACCAGTCAGTCGGTCTCGATCATCCACTACCAGTTGGGCGATGTTGTGCGCCGCGACATCAAGGCGCCGGACGACATGCGCGTCGAGGATTTGGCAGCGACAGAGGTCCTCCGCCAAAAGGCGCGCGACCGGGTTTTGCCCCGCTACGATGTGGACTCAGAGCTGGAAGGGAAAATCGAGCAAAGGATTCGGGCCGCGTTCGAAAAGATTCAGAAATCGCTCGCCGTCCAGTCCGCCGTGGTGAGAATCCGAATGCTCAATCTGCGGGCGGAAAAAAAGCAATCCGGTATTGTGAGCGAGTCCCAGGTCTACCGCACGCTTTTCCGCTCCCCGGCGTTCCATGAAATCGAGGCTTCTTTCGGACAAATATTGGGAGGCAGCCTCTCGTCCGGGATGCTCGAAATATTGCGGAAAGAACGCTATGTAGCATGGATCGGGGATGACCTTTTCCGCCTTGTCCGTTCCGCTCTGGCGAGAGGCGTCGTCAGCGACACCCGCCTGTATGCCATTCACACCTCCAAGGGTATTGTCACTCGGGATATCCGCTCCGGAAATATCGTGCGCTTTCCCTCATCCTCCCGGCCGCTCGAACTGAGAGAGGTGGAAGGTTTTCTGATTCGGCAATCGGGAAAAAAAGGCCTCCAGCTTCCCCGGGCCGCTCACAGGTTCCTGGCGGCTCAGGCGGCGAAACTTGTCCAGCCCACCCTGAATTTCAACAATCAGGCCACCGTCGAGGCGCAAAAGCGTGCCGCCGCGAAGGTGCCGGCGGTAAGGCTGCTACACAAAAAAGGCGAGATGATCGTCCGCGAAGGAGAGCGGGTCACCAAAAGCCCGCTAATGACTCTCCGCGCTCTTGAACGCTCAGGGGGCCAAGCCTACTTCGTGGACAACTTTCTCGGCACCGTTCTTCTGGTCTCGCTTTTTTTGGTATTCGCATGGACCGCCGCCCACCGCTACAAT
>DNYS01000191.1:5297-17297 GCA_003506735.1 Nitrospinota bacterium | reverse complement strand
ATCCGTCTCGCCCAGGAAATATCCGATATTTCGGGCGGTACGGAACTTTCAGCTCTTTATCTAATGATCCCTCTGGCGTCGGCCTCGATGCTCGCAGGGATTCTTCTTGGCCGATCGACGGCCATTATGATGGCCGTCATGTCGTCTGTTGTTGCCGGTTTTCTGATTTCGGGCAACATCCGCTTCACCGTCCTTGCCTTGGCTGGAGGCGTCTATGCCGCCATCAACTGGAAAGACTACCGCCACCGCACCTCCATCCTCTTCGTAGGCTTCATGATCGCCATCGCGAACGCCACCCTGGTGTTCGGCTTTCACATGCAGGCGGGAATCCACTACACCATGGCGCACTGGGCGGACCTGCCGTTGGCCTTCGTGGGCGGAATCGTGAATATTATCGTGGTTTCGGCGGTCATGCCGCTTTTCGAGGCGGTTTTCAAGCCCACGACCGACATGAAGCTCCTGGAGCTTTCCGATCAGAACCATCCTCTTCTCCGCCAGCTGGTCGTCCGTGCGCCGGGCACCTATCACCACAGTCTTCTCGTGGGGAATCTGGCCGAAGAGGCAGCCGAGGCGGTCAACGCGAATCCTCTTCTTGCCCGCGTCGGCGCCTATTTCCACGATATCGGCAAAATCGATAAACCCGAATATTTCATCGAAAACCAGGGGCCCGTGAATCGCCATGACAAACTGAACCCGAGCATGAGCGCACTCATCCTCATCAGCCATGTCAAGGAAGGCCTCGAATTGGCGCGAAAACATCAGCTGCCGAAGGAAATCTGCGATTTTATCTGTCAGCATCACGGCACTTCGTTGATCCGGTATTTTTACGAAAAAGCCAAAGAGCAGTGCGGCGATGGCTCGGATGCCCGCGAGGAGGTCTTCCGCTATCCCGGCCCACGCCCCCAGACCCGCCAGGCGGGGATTATGATGCTCGCCGATATGGTGGAGGCGGCGTCGCGATCTTTGTCCGACACCTCGCCGGCGCGCCTGGCGGGGCTCGTTGAGCGCATTGTGCACACGGCATTTTCGGACGGCCAGCTGGACGAATGCGACCTGACCCTCCGCCACCTGAGCCAGATTCAAGAGGCCTTTCTCCGAGTGCTGGCGGGCATTTACCATCACCGCGTAGTCTATCCCGAACAACCGGGATTTGAGCGGAAAGGAACCAATGGGGATATCCGTCACAAACCGGCAAAGGAGGGTGCGGCTCAACCGCGCGCAGTTGAGCAGGCGGGCGGAGGCGGTGCTGGATAAACTCCGGGCCTCTGAAAAGTCCATCGATGTCGCTATTGTGGGCGACCGGGCCATTCGCTCGCTGAACCGGAAGTATCGCAAATTGGATGAGGTGACGGATGTTCTTTCGTTTCCCTCCGGCCCCTTTCCGACCGAAGCGTCTCCGGGCTTTGCGCCGGACGATTTTCATTCCGCCCAGGATCTGAATCATATCGGCGATGTCGTCATATCGATAGACGAGGCCCAGCGCCAGGCGGCGGAAGACCGAGTTTCCCTCGATGTGGCGATCGATCGCCTTCTCATTCACGGGTTTCTACACCTTCTTGGATTCGAACACGAAACCGCCCGCGGCGCGGCGCAGATGCGTCGAAAAGAATCCCGGCTGCTGGATTTACTTCACGGCGCAGGCCTTCCGGGGTATGCCGGACAGGGAAAATAATCCCGAGAGGACGGGGCCGCACGCCTCGCAGCGATGGGAAATGGACAAAGGATCGTAGATGAAGTCATTTTGGGCCCCTTGGCGCATGGAATATATTTTGCGGGACAAGCCAGATGCGTCCGCTCCGGTCACGGAGGGGAGTCCCTGCGTGTTTTGCGACTTGCTCCAGGACGAGGACGGTCCCGGGAATCTCGTTCTTTATCGCGGTGAAGCGGCTTATGTGGTGATGAATAAATTTCCCTATTCCAACGGCCATCTTTTGGTGGTTCCGATCCGCCACGAAAAAAATTTCGAGTCCCTCTCAGATATAGAGGGCGCCGAAATTTTCCGGCTGGGGCAAAAGTGCATCACCGTTCTTCGCCAGACTCTGAAAGCGGACGGGTTCAATATGGGCCTGAACCTCGGCCGGGCTGCCGGAGCGGGGATTGCTCCCCATCTGCATTTCCATGTGGTTCCAAGATGGGAGAACGATCATAATTTCATGGCGGTTCTGGGGGATGTCCGGATCATCCCCGAGCATATTCAGACGACCTACAAAAATTTAAAACGGACTTTTTCGGAAAATTTGTAGGCATCGGATCAACTTTCGGGGACAAGGGCGAATGGGTGCTTTGCGGTTGATTCTGGGTTTGCTGCTGGCGGTGGCTGTCGTCAGCTTCGGGGTGATGAACATGGACCCCGTGTCGGTAACCTACCACCGGATTGGTACCTACAAGGTACCGCTCTTTTATGTCCTTATCGCCTTTTTCGCCTCCGGCTTCGTGGTGGCCTGGGTGGGCGGGCTGTTCGACCGGCTCCGCTTTTACGCCCGTCTGATGGGCTACCGGAGGGAAGTCCGCTCGCTCAAGCGGGACCTGGAGGAAGCCCGGCAAAAAAGCGACCACCTTTTGCCGCCCCCGGCGGCGGGGGCCAACGGTGAGGCGCCGGGACTCTCTCGCCCCTCGGGCGCGGCAGGTTCTTCGCCATCCGGGACTCAAAATAGAGAGGGCGGAAATGTCTCCGTCAATTAGAGGGGCTGGGGAGGCTCCCCCCGTCCAGGCCGCCATGCCCGGGCGCATCCGGGAAGCCCCCAAAAAGGGAGGGGCCGGCAGCAACAGCCCGGCCATGCGCCAGTTCCTAGAAATCAAAAGCCGTCATCCCGATTCCCTGCTGTTTTTTCAGATGGGCGATTTTTTCGAGATGTTTTTCGAGGATGCCCTTGTCGGCGCAAAGGTTCTCGAACTGACCCTGACTTCCCGCCAAAAGGACTCTGACGGCGGGCCCATCCCCATGTGCGGCGTTCCGGTGCATGCACTCGATTCCTATTCCTCGCGGCTCCTCGAGGCAGGCTATAAGGTCGCTATCTGCGAGCAGGTGGGAAACGTTTCCGAGGCAAAAGGAATCGTCAAGCGCGAGGTCGTCCGGATCCTCACACCCGGAACGGTCAACGATCCGAAATTGATGGACGGAAAGGAGCCATGCTATCTGGCGGCGCTTTTTGGCGACGAAGCCAAGCCAAATTCGGGATGGGGCGTTGCCTGGGTGGATTTATCCACGGGCGAATTTTGCGCCAGCGAGATTGCGGGAAACCGCGCCGGTATGCTCCTGGCGGATGAGATCGAGCGGCTGCGGCCGAGGGAACTCTTGATTTCCGAAGAAGCCGCCCTGCCGGAACCGGCGATGGGTCTTTTGACGGAAATCGGGGCCCGGGTGGAACGCCGGGGTGTGGATGCATTTCGAGGCCCCTCGACGGCATCGCTCCTTTCCGAGCAGTTCGGCGAAGACGAAGACATCGATGCGGAAGCGAAAAGGCATCCATTGGCCTCAGCCGCCGCCGCCGCCCTGATTTCCTATATCCGGGAAAACCAGCCCGGCGATCTTCCCCATCTGCGGCCCATTTCCTTCCAGCGCCATTCGGACACCATGCTGTTCGACGCCGCCACCCAGCGGAACCTCGAACTGGTTCGATCCTCCCTGGACGGAGGACGAAAGGGAACGCTCCTGGATCTGATGGATGAAACGCTGACGGCCATGGGCGGACGCTTGATGAAGCGATGGGTTCTGTCGCCGCTAATTTTGGTGAAGGCTGTGGCGCGGCGCGCCGACGCGGTGGAGGAACTGGTCGAGGCCCGTGCCCGCCGCGATGCCCTGCGGGCCGCGCTCGGTGATATCCAGGACCTGGAACGGATCCTGGGGCGGGTCGGCATTCAAACAGCGAACGCGCGGGATCTTCTGGCGCTGGGAAACTCCCTCGCCGCCCTGCCGGCGCTTCGTGAGGCGCTGGATGATTCGCGTTCGGCTTTCCTGGCCGATATCCGGGACGAATGGGATTCGATGGAGGATTTATCGAAAGAACTCTGCGATTCGCTTCAGGAAAGTCCTCCCCTGACGATTCGCGAGGGGGGGATGATTCGGGACGGAATGGACCCCGAACTCGACCGCCTGCGGGATGCGAGCCGGGAGGGGAAATCCTGGATCGAGTCCTACGTGATGAAGGAGCGCGAGCGGACCGGCCTGCCGCTGAAGGTAGGGTTCAACCGGGTATTCGGTTTTTATCTCGAGTTGTCAAAGCGTTATTCGGATGATGCCCCCATCGAATACACCCGAAAGCAGACTCTGGTGTCCGCCGAGCGTTACGTGACCCCGGAACTGAAAAAAATCGAGGACGATGTTCTGGGGGCCGAGGAGAAAGCCAAGGAACTCGAATATCTCCTCTTCGGGCGGCTCCGGGCCTGCGTCGCATCCGAATCCAGGCGAATCCTGCAGGCCGCGGACCGGGTGGGGCGCCTCGATGCCGCGGCATCGATGGCGGAACTCGCCTTCCTCAGGGGGTATGTGCGGCCCGAGATCGACGAGGGAGAGGGCATCGAAATTATCGAGGGGCGGCATCCCGTAATGGAGGCCTATCTTGCGGCGGCATTTGTTCCCAATGACCTGCGCATCGGGGGCGAGAGGCAAATCCTCATCGTGACGGGCCCCAACATGGCGGGAAAATCCACCTTTCTCCGCCAGGCGGCCCTGACGATTCTGATGGCGCAGATGGGCAGTTTCGTCCCCGCGAAATCGGCTAGAATCGGTTTGGTGGATCGGGTGTTCACTCGCGTGGGCGCGCATGATCGCCTCCTCGAGGGGCAAAGCACCTTTATGGTGGAGATGATCGAGACGGCCACCATCCTCCGGGAGGCCACTTCGAGGAGTTTCGTCGTACTCGATGAGGTGGGCCGGGGGACCAGCACCTACGATGGTGTGAGCATCGCCTGGTCCGTGGTCGAGTATCTCCACGAATCCCCCGAGCACCGGGCGCGCACCCTTTTTGCCACCCATTATCATGAGTTGGCCGAGCTTACGAAACTCTGGCCCCGGGTGTCGAACCTGACGGTGGAGGTGCGGGAATGGGGGGATGAAGTGGTATTCCTTCGAAAAGTCAGTGAGGGGAGCAGCGACCGGAGCTACGGAATCCATGTCGGCCGCCTGGCGGGCCTGCCCGATGAGGTCATCAGGCGGGCCAGGGAAATCCTCGCCGGACTCGAATCCGGAGAGAATTCACCCGTTGCCCGCCCGAGGACGAGCGTTGGCAGAAAATCCGGCGGGCCGACGGAAAATCAGCTTCCTCTCTTTGAGGATGTATCATCGGCGATAGTGGCCGAGTTGAGCCGGATCGACCCCGACAGGCTGAATCCGCGCGAGGCCTTGGATCTGCTTTACGATCTGAGCGCCCGGGCAAAAGGCCGGGGAAACAATTCATTGATTGAGCCCTGAGGGATAAAGGGGATATAATCCTCCCTTGATTATGGGAGAGGGCATGAGCGGTAAGTTGATGTATTTCACCACATTATGGCGATCGATCTTAACGGCTGGCTCCATTTTGTTGCTGGCGGGGACCGGGTTACCAGCCATTGGTGCATCGGAAAACGGGAGTTCGCCCGAGATTCGGGATATGGTGGTCGTGGAAAAGCAGGGCCGCCTCCTCGCATTTGTATCGTTGCGCGCTGCATTCTCGCCCAAGGTGTTCGAAGCTCTTCAAAGCGGGGTGACCACGCGTTTTACCTTCGAAATCGCCTTGATGCGGCACAGAGTCCTCATCTACGACACCGAGGTGGACCGCCAAACGCTGGTCCACATGATTAAATATGACACCCTGAAAAAGGCGTATACCTTCACCTCTCAAAACGGTTCGGATGAAAAAATCGAGAAAGTTACGAAAAGCCGGAAGGAAATGATGAACTGGATGGCGGATATCAATGGCCACGAGATAGCGCAGGTCGGCGATCTGAATCCCAACGAGCGCTATTATATCCAGGTCCGCGCCAAGCTTAATTCGGTGGATTTCTCATTTCCTTTCAACTACATGCTCTCCTTCCTGGCTAACAAGACACCGTGGGCCGCTTCTCCCCTCTTCGACGCAAAGGGCATGTAGGCGATGTATCCCACGAGCCTGGATTACGAGGAAATCACCGCACGCCGGCGAAAGAATATTCGAAGGGCGACTCTCGGCCTGATCGGCATTACGGTCCTTTTGTTGACCGCCTGGATTTATTTCAAGGAACTGGAGCCGGGAACGCCGCTACTGAACAATGTGGTGGTGTTCGCTCTCGTCAATCTCAACATCATCCTTTTGATGGTCTTGGGCCTGCTGATCGTTCGAAACCTCGTTCGTCTTTATCAATCCTCGCAAAAGGGACCGGGCGGCCTTCGGCTTCAGGTGAAGCTCATTGGTGCGTTCGTCGGTTTTACCCTGGTGCCCTCGGTGGCCTTGTTCCTGATCGCGAGCGGCCTCATTAATCAAAGCTTCAACACGATCTTCAACATGAAAGTCGAAGGCGCCCTCAAAGGCTCGGTCCTGGTGGTCGAAACCTATTACCGCGAGACCGAGCGGGACGCGCTGGCCAGCGCGAAGAGTTTGGCCAAGGATATCGAGGAAAGAGGGTGGAGCGGCCTCAAGAATGCCCGCCTTTTGAAGGCCCATATCAAGGCCGTCAGGGGAAATTACCGAGCGGACGCGATTCAGCTGTTCAACGCCGATCGCAAAAGTCTGGCCTACGACATTCGGGAAAACATCCCCTCGGCGATGGTTTTTTCCCCCAATCAGGCATACGTCGAGAAGGTACTGCAGGGGGAGACCCGATCAAGCGTGGAAAGTTGGGGCGATGGCGATGCCATTCACGGCGTTGTGCCCATCAAGTCGCGCTCCAAGGTGACGGGTTTCGTCGTGGTTTCCCGGTATATTCCAGAGCGGCTCGCCGCGAAGATGAAGGACATGATCATTGCCTACAAGGACTACAAGGAAATCGAACTGTCGAAAAATCCAATCAAGGCGAGCTATATCATTACATTTCTCCTCATCACGCTCCTGATCCTGTTTGCGGCCACTTGGTTCGGCTTCTACATCGCCCGCGGCATCACGGTGGCGATAGAAAAACTGGCCGAGGCCACCCGCTCCGTCGCCGAAGGCGACCTGGACCAACGGGTGGATGTCCAGGCCGACGGCGAAGTGGGAATCCTGGTCGATTCGTTCAACATCATGACGCAGGAACTGATGGCCAATAAAAGGAAAATCGAAGACGCGACCTTGGACCTCCAGCGATCGAGCGCCGAAATAGACCAAAGACGCCGCTACATGGAGGCCATGCTCGAACATATCGGTACCGGCGTGGTGTCCATCAACCGCAGGGGAAGGGTTACCATCCTGAATAACGCCGCCGGCGAACTTCTCCGCATTGAGCCGGAATGGGCCCTCGGCAAGCCGTTCAACCAGGTATTCAAGGCCCAGCACCTCGAGCCCATCCGGCGGTTTCTGCGGACGATGCGCGAGGAGGGCCGCAAGAGCGTTTCCGAACAGGTCGATGTCCTGATCGACGGTCAGCTCCTGGCCCTGCGGGCGAGCCTCACATTGCTCCGGGACGCGGACGAGAGGCATCTCGGCGCGGTGGTCGTTTTCGACGATCTGTCGGCCCTCATTCGCGCCCAAAAAGTGGCGGCATGGCGGGAGGTGGCCCAGGGCATCGCCCACGAAATCAAGAACCCGCTCACGCCCATTCAGCTTTCCACCGAAAGAATGCGCCGAAAGTTCGAGCAAAAGGCGGTGGATTTTCCCGAGGTATTCGAAATTGCCACCGACACCATTATCCATCAAGTGCAGGGGCTCATGGAATTGGTGAACGAATTCAGCCGCTTCGCCCGGATGCCCGAACCGCGCCTTCGGCCCTGCCTGATTGCCTCGCTCATCGATCAGGTGGTCAATCTTTACAGGAGCCGCCGGGGGGATTTGTCGCTCGGCCAGGAAATCCGCGGCAAGCTGCCTTCTATCATGGCCGATCCCGATCAAATTCAACGCGTCTTGATCAACCTGCTGGAAAATGCATTTGATTCCATGGATGCCGAGGGAGAGGTCAAGGTTCACGCCCATTTGAACACCGAACGGAATCAGGTGGTCATCGAGATTTCCGACGAGGGGAAGGGAATCCCCGTGGAGAACAAGGAGCATATTTTCTCCCCTTATTTCTCCACCAAATTTCAGGGCTCGGGTCTTGGCCTTGCTATCTGCCACCGGATTGTGGACGATCACAACGGTACCATCACTGTGCGGGATAACCGGCCGCAGGGTTCTATATTCCGAATCAATCTCCCCGTCGCATCATCAGCGCCCATACCCGCAGAAATCGAGAGGACGGCAGTGATTGGATAAGGGGCAAATTCTTATTGTCGACGACGAAGAAAGCATAATCTCCAGTCTCGAGGGCATCCTTGAAGATGAGGGCTACCGCACGCTCAAGGCCACATCTGGGGAGACGGCCCTGGACCTGGTTCGCTCGGAATCTCCCGATGTCGTGTTGGTGGATGTCTGGATGCCCGGAATCGACGGAATCAAGACGCTTCAGGCAGTTAAAAACATGCATCCGGAAACCGAAGTGGTCGTCATGTCCGGGCACGGGACCATCGAGACGGCGGTCGCTGCGACAAAAATGGGAGCTTTCGATTTCATCGAAAAACCTCTTTCCATGGAGTCCGTTCTCCGCGTCATCGGGTTGGCGGTGCGCAATAGAAGGCTCAAGGATTCCGGTGCGGCCTCTGGAAAAAAACCGCGCCGCGCAAAACGGAAGCCTCGCGTTGTCAATCATCGCGAAAGCGCCTGGAATGTCCCCGGTCAGGAGGCTGTCTCATCCGTGGGTTCGGCCAATTCTTTCTCTTTCGAGCGGCCCCAGAGAACGATCGACAAGAGCGTGGTCCTCTATGGCCGTGGGCTTCACTCGGGCCTGAAAACGGGTTTAATTCTCGAGCCTCTTCCCCCTGGCAGCGGGATTCGCTTCGGGAGCCTGACCACGAACGAAACCGTGGGGGCCCGGGCGGAGTTCGTCGATAACACCAATCACGCCACCAATCTCAGGGATGGCGAAATCGTTGCCCGGACAATTGAGCACTTGATGAGCGTCCTCCATGCCTACGGAGTTTCCAATCTTCTGGTAAAGCTGAGCGAAGAGGTGCCGAACATGGACGGATCGTCGCTGGAGTTTTGCCGCTTAATCGAGGACGCCGGCCTTGTCGATCAGCCGGACGAACTGCCTTCCATCGTTATCGAGGACGTACTCGAATATGGCGATCCCGGATCGCCGGATGGATATATCCGGGTGGAACCGGGCGAGGGTTTCTCCGTCTCCTACGACCTGGACCTGCCCAGGCCCATCGGCAAGCAATCATTCGAGTACCGCCACGATAGCGTCGAATCCTTTCAACGGGAAGTCGCTCCCGCACGGACATTTAGTTTTAGCTGGGAGCTCGAAGCGCTGGAGGAGATGGGCCTGGGGGAGGGCGGCCGCTGGGGCAATGTCATCCTTGTCGATAAGGAGCGAGTGGTAAACACCGAACTTCGCTTCGAGGACGAGTTTGTGCGCCATAAAATTCTCGACATTTTCGGCGATATATATTTGTTGGGCCGCCCGGTGGAAGGAAAAATTATCGCCTCGCGTTCGGGCCACCGCCACAATGTCGGCCTGGTTCGGCTCATCGGCAAAGCCCTCCTTTAACCGGGAGGCATACCTGAAACGACTTCTCCAAAGGAACCGGAATTGAGCGATCGACCGGCCCTGACCTACCAATCGGCAGGCGTGGATGTGGCCGCCGGTGAGAATTTCGCCGATAAAATCGCAAGCGCCTTGCGCTCCACCCACGGGGCGCATTCGAGCCGCATTCTCGGGGACGGATCCGAATTCGCGGGGTTGTTCCGGCTCGGAGAGGGGTTGCGCGATCCCATCCTCGTTTCGGGGACGGACGGCGTGGGCACCAAACTGAAGGTAGCCCAGCACCTCGGCCGGCACGCCACCATCGGAATCGACCTGGTGGCGATGTGCGTGAACGATGTCTTGACGTCGGGGGCCACCCCCTTATTTTTCCTCGACTATATCGCGGCTGGAAAGCTTGATTCCGAAGTGCTGGCTGCGGTCGTCGGCGGCATTGCCGATGGTTGCCGGCAGGCGGGGTGCGTTTTACTCGGTGGGGAAACCGCCGAAATGCCCGATTTTTACGAGCCCGGCGTGTACGACATCTCAGGGTTTGCGGTCGGCGTCGCCGAGGGGAAAAAAATTTTGGGGGCTGCGAAAGTTCGAGCGGGAGATGTGCTCATCGGCTTGCCCTCATCGGGCCTGCACAGCAACGGCTACTCCCTGGTCCGCCGAGTGTTCGAGGATCCGGCCGAATGGGCATCGGAATCAGTTTTTTCCAAACCGGGACCCACTCTGGGAGAGATACTGCTCGAGCCCACCAAGATATACGCGGGAGCCATCGCCGCCATTCGTGAGAACCCGGCGGTGCATGCGGTTGCCCATATAACAGGGGGCGGCCTTCCCGGAAACGTCGCCCGGATCATGCCGCCCGGATCGCAGGCGGTGTTGAAACCCCCAAGCTGGCAGGTGCCCGGAATTTTTCGAGAAATCGAAAAACGTGGACCCGTCGAGCGCGCCGAAATGTTCAGGACCTTCAATATGGGTCTCGGGATGGTCATTGCGGTAAGCCCCGGGGGGGCCGATGGCGCATTGGCGGCATTGGCAGAGGCTGGCGAGACCCCTTGCCGGGCCGGAGAGGTTCGAGAGGGGAAGGTTGGCGGTGCCGTGCGCATCGAGGGAGTGGACCTGTGAGCCCGGAAGGAATGGGAGACAGACTCCGGGTGGCCGTTCTGGCCTCTGGCCGGGGTTCGAATCTTCAGGCCCTGCTCGATGCGGCCCGCGAGCCGTCGTTTCCAGCCAAAATGGTGTGCGTTTTCAGCGATAAATCGGACGCCCCTGCGCTGGATCGTGCCAGAAAAGCCGGCATGCTCGCCCGGTGGGTGGACCCTTCCGGTGATGGGTACGAGAATCGCCTGGCCCGGGAAATCGAGGCGGAAAACTGTGGATTAATCTGTTGCGCGGGGTATATGCGTATTTTATCGCCCGAATTTGTCGCGCGTTTTTCGGGAAGAATTATCAATATTCATCCCTCGCTTTTGCCGAGTTTTCCCGGATTGCACGCCCAGCGAAAGGCCCTCCGCGCAAGGGTTCGAATTGCGGGATGCACCGTCCATTATATCGACGAGGGCGTGGATACAGGGCCCATCATTCTTCAGGCTGCGGTGCCGGTTCTATCGGATGACGATGAGGATACACTTTCCGCGAGAATTCTTGGATTCGAGCATCAAATTTACCCGCTGGCCGTCAGCCTCATCGCCGAGGGCAAGGTTCGCCTGGAAAAAAACCGGGTCTGCCTGGAAAATATGCACGAAGGCGTTGTCGATGGATTCTGGTCTCCACCTACAGGTCTCTCGCCGTCTTCGCGGTAGGGTTCCCGCTTGATTTGAATAAATCTCAAATCAAATATCGCGGAAAAGAAACAAAAATGCCTGTAAGCGATGGAATTTAGTGACCTTTCTCGCATTATGGATTATTCATTCCTTGACAGGCATCAGGGGGCGTTTCTAGAATGCGGTGGATGGCTGAAAAGGGCATTTTAATGAGGGTAAACACGCAATTGCGGGCTAATCGGGGGGAGGTTTTCGGGAGCGCACTCATCGTCTTCCTCTTGTTTTACGCGCCAGCCGCAGTCGGCGGCGCGGAACTTTCTCCGTCCAATTCGCGGAGGGGCCAGGCCGATCGACGAACCACGGAGATTATCTCCCGTATCCAGAAAAAATATGAAGAGACCCGGACGCTAAAGGCCAATTTTGAGCAAGAAAACCACCTCCGCTCTCTCGGCCGGATTACACGCTCGAAAGGGCGAATCATTCTTTACAAGCCCGGGCGGATTCGGGCCGTTTACACCGAGCCGGAAAACCAGCTCATCGTCTCGAACGGCAAACGGCTCTGGATTCACACGCCTCGCCTCAA
>DNYS01000191.1:4923-5174 GCA_003506735.1 Nitrospinota bacterium | reverse complement strand
GGCAAGGGAAAGCTGACCCGGGAGTTTCGTATCGAGTTGGTGGACGAGGGTGTCTCCCCGAGGAAAGGGGGGGCATGGAAAGCGGGTCAGCCCCACCGTCTTTTGCTCAAGCCGGTTCGCTCCGTGGCGGGGTTCCAGAAAATGTGGATCGAGGCCGATCCGGTAAGCTTTCAGATTTCCGGCATCGAATACGCCGATGAATTAGGGAATACAACCCGCATACGATTTTCGAATATCAATGAAAATGCCGC
>DNYS01000191.1:0-4842 GCA_003506735.1 Nitrospinota bacterium | reverse complement strand
CATACGATTTTCGAATATAAATGAAAATGCCGCCGTTTCCCCGGAGCTTTTCGAGTTTGACATACCGCCGGGAGTCGAAGTATTGAAGACCCCCGGCCAGAGCGGCCCCAAATAGAGCGAAGGAAGTAAAATGCCTGTCCAGAATTTTGCGTGGTTATCTCCATATATCGACTGGATCTCCAGTTTCGGATATGCCGTTTTCGGGATGGTGGTCGTCCTGGGAATGCTCATCTTCATCCACGAATTGGGACACTTTCTCGTTGCCAAGAAGCTGGGCATCGGCGTCACGACGTTTTCCCTGGGATTCGGAAAGCGAATTTGGGGGTTCCGGCGCGGAGAAACCGAGTACTGTCTCTCGATTCTTCCCCTGGGCGGATACGTGAAGCTCATGGGCGAGGACCCCGAGGCGAGCCGCGAGGACCCCGATGAACCCGCCGAGCCGGAGGATCCGGAAAAATCTTTCTATCTCCGCCCCGTCCATCAACGGATGGCGGTCATAATAGCGGGACCGTTATTCAATATTCTCTTTGCCCTGGTTCTTAGCTGGCTCCTATTCATGGTGGGCCAGCCGGTTCCGGGCACCTGGGTGGGCAAAGTAGTTCGCGATACGCCGGCCCAATCCGCCGGCCTTCAGGCGGACGATCATATCGTCGGCGTCGGCGGCAAATCCATTCTCCAGTGGTCGGAACTGGTGGCGATCATCCGGGTGAATGCCGGAAAGCGCCTGTTGCTCCGGGTGGAGCGCAAGGGGCGGACCCTCGTGGTTCCAATTACACCCGCCTCGAAAAGCCCCGATGGGAAGGAATTAGGCTTTGGGCGTATCGGTATCCAGAGATCTTCCCGGGTTCATAAAATACGTTATGGGCCGATCGACAGTATCCGGCAGAGCGCACGCCAAAATTACAACATCATTCGCCTAACGGTCGTGACCCTCTATGGCATGATCAAGCGGCCCCGATCAGCGGATATCGGCGGTCCGATTCGAATCATGGGCATCGCCGGGGAGCAGGCCAAGCGGGGGTTGAGCTTTCTCGTCGGACTTTCGATTTTGCTGAGTCTGAACCTGGCCATCTTGAATCTTCTTCCAATTCCTATTCTCGATGGTGGACATTTGGTGTTCCTGACCATCGAAGGTTTGCGGGGAAAACCCTTGAGCCTCCGGTTCAGGGAAATGTCCGCCCAGGTGGGAATGGTGATGCTGATCGGCGTGATGCTGGTCGTCACCTACAAGGACACGATGTACTATTTCCTCAAGTGGACGCGTTAGGATCCGCGGCAAAGGCGGCATGATGGAAGATTGGTCGGCCCAGAAATTTACGGATAGTGTATTTTTCGAAACCCCCATTCCCGGCGTGGGCCTTCCGCCCCGGAATTCCCCGGGGGGCGGAGCCACCCGGATTCCCGTCCTGAATTCGCTCCCGGAGGCCGGAGAGCCTGTCCCTTGCGCCGACCCCTCCCAATTTGTCCTTGCGCGCCGGAAGAGCCGCCAAATTAGCGTCAAGAATGTAAAAGTGGGCGGCGGCGCCCCAATTGCCGTCCAGTCGATGTGCAATACCTACACCCACGACATTGAGGCAACGGTCTCCCAAATTGAACGCCTCGAGGTGGCCGGATGCGAGATTGTACGCGTAGCGGTCCCTGATGAAAGGGCGGCGAACGCCCTGGCCGAGATCAAAAGGCGCATCCGCATTCCCCTGGTCGCCGATATTCATTTCGACTACCGGCTCGCGCTGATGGCGGCCGAGGCGGGGGTTGATTGCCTCCGGATCAACCCGGGCAACATCAACGGCGAGGACCGCGTCAATGAAGTGGTGGCCGCCGCCAAGGACCACGGCATTTCGATTCGAGTCGGCGTGAACGCCGGGTCGCTCGAAAAGCATCTGCTTGATCGCTATGGAGGCGCAACGCCCCAGGCCATCGTCGAAAGCGGGCTGCGCCACATCGCAATGCTCGAAAAGCGGGGCTTTTATGAAACCAAGATTTCCCTGAAGGCCTCGGACGTGGCCCGGACGGTTCTCGCCTATCGCATCATGGCCCAGAAGGTGGATTACCCCCTCCACCTGGGAATTACCGAGAGCGGCAGCCTTCGGTCCGGCAGCGTCAAGTCCGCGGTCGGGCTTGGAATTCTCCTCTCCGAGGGAATCGGGGATACGCTGCGCGTTTCGCTGGCATCGGATCCCGTCGATGAGGTGACCGTGGCATTCGAGATTCTCAAAAGCCTCCGCCTTCGCCAGAAGGGGGTGAATGTCGTGGCCTGTCCCTCCTGCGGGCGGGTGCAAATCGACGTGGACAAGCTGACGCTCGAAATCGAAAAAGAGCTGTCCCATATCGACGCCCCCATCACGGTGGCGGTGATGGGGTGCGAGGTGAACGGGCCCGGCGAGGCGCGAGAGGCGGACATCGGCGTAGCCGGTGGCCACAAGCGCGCCTTGATGTTCATGAAGGGAGAAAAAGTGGGCCTCGTCGAGTATGCGGACATCAAGAAAAACCTGGTACGCGAGGTGGAAATTCTGGCCGCGCAATGGGCGGAAGCTTCCGCCAAGGATATGTCCGGAAGCGGGGACGCTTAATGCGGTTCCGCAAAGCCTTTTTCCCCACCTTAAAAGAAGCGCCGGCCGAGGCCGAGGTGGTGAGCCACCGCCTCATGATTCGGGCGGCGATGATCCGGCGGCTCGCCGCCGGCATTTATATACTTCTTCCCCTCGGCGTCAGGGTCCAACGCAAGGTCGAGCGGATTTGCCGCGAGGAGATGGACCGTGCCGGTGCGCAGGAAGTATTCCTCCCCACATTGAATCCGGCCGAACTCTGGCAAAAGACCGGGCGCTGGGAGGTTTACGGCAAGGAACTTATTCGCCTGCAGGATCGGCACGGGAGGGAATTTTGCCTTGGGCCGACGCACGAGGAGGTCATCACCAATCTGATTAGCCGGGAAGTCCGCAGCTACCGCGACCTTCCCCAAAACCTCTACCAGATTCAAACCAAATTCCGGGACGAAATCCGCCCCCGCTTCGGGGTGATGCGGGGGCGCGAATTCACCATGAAGGACGGCTACAGCTTCGACTGCGACGAAAGCGGCTCCGAGCGAAGCTACGGGCTGATGGTGGAGGCCTACAAACGGATATTCGCGCGTTGCGGCCTGGTCTATGGCGTCGTCGCGGCCGATTCAGGGGCGATCGGGGGGAGTTTTTCTCACGAGTTCATGGTCATGGCGGATACCGGCGAGGAAGCGATTAGCATTTGCGAGAAATGTGGCTATTCGGCCAATACCGAGAAAACGCCTGTCGTCATTTCCCTGCCCGATAACGGGGGCGGGAAGATGGAAAAAGTGCACACCCCGGGCGCGCATACGGTGGAAGAGGTGGCCTCTTTCCTCCAATTTCCCAGCGCGCAGGTTACCAAAACGCTACTCTACATGGCGGACGAAAAACCCGTTGCCCTCATGTTACCGGGCCACCGGGAGTTGAACGAGATCAAGGCCAAAAACGCCCTCGGTGTAATCGATTTATATTTGGCCGATGCGGCGACGGTGGAGCGGCTGACGGGTGCGGCGGTGGGCTTTGCCGGGCCGGTGGGGCTCAAGGAGGAGGTGCATATCCTGGCCGACGGCTCCCTGGAGGGCCGGGGGGGGCTGGTTCTCGGTGCGAACGAAACCGACCACCACTACACCGGGGCCGAGGAAGGCCGGGATTTCAAGGCAAATGCCTTCGCCGATCTGGCGCAGGCCCAAGAGGGCGATGCGTGTCCCGATTGCGGCCACGGCATGAACTTCCGCCGGGGCATCGAGGTAGGGCATGTTTTCAAGCTGGGGACGAAGTATAGTGAAGCGCTCGATGCGACCTACCTGGATGAAGACGGAAAGGCGCAAACCATCGTCATGGGCTGCTACGGTATCGGCATCGGCCGGACGGTGGCGGCCGCCATCGAGCAAAACCATGACGATGACGGCATCATCTGGCCTGTACCCATCGCTCCCTATCACGCGGACGTCATCATCGCGAACATGAAGGATGCCGAATGCGGGGAGGTGGCGGATAAATTCCATGCCGACCTCTGCCGCCTAGGGGTCGAGGCCGTCCTAGACGACCGGGACGAGCGCGCCGGCGTTAAGTTCAAGGATGCGGATCTGATCGGGTTCCCCTATCAGATCATCATCGCCCCCAGGAGCCTCAAAGAGGGAAATATCGAGCTCAAATTCAGGAATACGGGGGAGAGGGAATACCTGCCCATCGATACGGCGGCGGAAACGATCAGGGCCTATATTTCAAAAGAACTCGAAGAGGCCGCATCGGCCTGACGCGTTTTCTCGGTGCCCTTCGATGCGGGCCCTGCCGTCAGCCCACTGATAGTTGACGGTCCCGCTTTTACTCTTTTATATTTCACGCTGCAGAGGTGGAGAACTGCCGACTGGACCGTGCGGCAGGGAAGGGAAGTGGTCATGGTTTCTCCGGATATCCGCGAATGCGCGGTTTGCGCCTGGCGCGAAACCTGCCGCCTGAAGTGGAGAAACGAGCCGAACGGGGCGCTTCATTGCCCGGAATTTACATTTGACTTGCGGTTGGCGCAGGCGCAACAGCAGGTGGAAAAGAGTCCAAGGCAGACTTCCGAACAGGAGGCCAACGACTGATGCGACGAGAAATCGAGATCCTTTGCCTGATATTTATCGGCTATATTTGCGTTGTGCTGGGGCTCCGCATGGACGACATCGGGTTCCGGACATTCTTCTACATCCTCTCTGGAGTATTCATCCTCGCGATTTTTCGTCCCAAGGAATCGCCCTGAACCGGACGAGATACCTTCCGGCGGTGTAGCTCAAGCGGTTAGAGCACGCGGCTCATATCCGCG
>DNYS01000115.1:13129-13256 GCA_003506735.1 Nitrospinota bacterium | reverse complement strand
CCCAGAACCTCGTTCTCCAGCCGCGAGAGCATGGACTGGCCCGCCCCCGCATTGTGGCCCTTACCGATAGCAAGGCGAAGCGCAGGATCGATTCGGAGATGATCGGCGTCGTTGCAATCCTCGTAGC
>DNYS01000115.1:12870-13043 GCA_003506735.1 Nitrospinota bacterium | reverse complement strand
TTGCCTGATCATCTGGACCAGGGAGTGTTTGGTATGAACAGGTGACCTTCGGTCTTCGAGGCAATCACTCATGGGGCCGATGATATCGAAGCGCTCGTCCATCTCCCACAGGAGAAGAAAACCCGTGTTGGAACTGATCCTGGCACCCCGGAAATCCACCAGGATCGAGCGGT
>DNYS01000115.1:1602-12779 GCA_003506735.1 Nitrospinota bacterium | reverse complement strand
CCTCTCGCTCGGGCGATTTTGGCCAATCATATCATATGGTTACAAAGATTCCCGGCACATTTTGCTCCGTTCCGCCGCATAATGTGGGTCTCAGCTAAATCCGGCTGGTTGTATGATAGGCCTATGGACGATTTCACCACTTCGTTTGGAAGGGCCGAACTGCTGGCGCTGGCCTCCTCGGTATTATTCGCGGGAACTCTCGTATGCCTCCGTCAGGGCATGAAATCCGGAACCCCGCTCTCGGCGGTCCTTATGATTAATTCTGTTGTTTCCGCTGGCGGAATGATCGGGGCGCTCTACAAGGGGACGCTCTGGAATCTGACGGCCGCTCCTTTTCTCTGGTTCGTCGCGATGGGGCTGGTTGGGCCAGGTATCGGCTCTATCTCCCGGATGGTGGCCGTCGTGCGAATGGGGTTGAGTCCCTCGACGCTCGTGGCGTCCTCGACTCCGATTTGGGCCGTTTTACTGGCTGTGTCGGTCCTCGGCGAAGCACTTTCGGCCAAGGTGGTTCTGGGGACGTTTTGTATCGTTGGCGGGGTTTCCCTCATGGTTTTCGAGAGGGAAAAGAGCGGCCCCAATTTCAAAAACTGGTTCCGCACGGCACTCGTATTCCCCATCATGTCCTCCATCGCCTACGCCGTGGCGCCCATATTTACCAAGCTGGCGTATGGCCACCAGTTGACGCCGATGTTGGGTCTGGGGATCGCGTTCGGGGTGGGAAATGTTCTTCTCCTGGCGGCGAAGCCGCTGCTCCCCGGAGGGGGGCGGATTCACTCGCCGCGCGCGAGTACGGCCTGGTTCTTCCTGGGCGGTATATTCAACCTCTCGGCGGCGATCTGTTTCATGACGGCGCTGACGATCGGCAACGTGTCCTCCATCTTGCCGGCCAGCCGCATAACGCCGCTCTGGGTCCTTTTATTCAGTTCAATTTTCTTGCGGCGTCTGGAGCGGGTGACGTTGCTTTTGTGCCTGGCGGCGGCTTTGGCCGTGGCGGGAGGGGTGATGATCACGGTCCGGTAAGCATGATCCAAGGGGCAGGGCGCGCGCCTTCCAGCGCAAAACGCCCACCTCGCCCATCCGGGCGGGAGATGGGCCGGCGGCTAGCCCACCGTCAGGATCTGCGCGATTTTCTGGTCGGCATTGGTGCGGACCCTGAATTCTACCCGGCGCGAGAGCAACTTGTTCTCCTCGCCGTTGGCCGAATTAACTGGCTTGCTGGAGGAGAGGCCGTTGGCCGTAATGTTTTTCTTGGCCCATTCCCGGAAATTGTTCATTTCCGAGAGCCGCATGCAATATTCCAGCACCACTCGAGTCCGGTCCTGCGATAGTTCCATGTTGTGGAAATAGGCGATGTCTCCGGTTACGGTCTGGCTCCATTCGGACGAGGTATGGCCCTCGATACGAACCTCGGCGATATTTTTGCTGAACTGCTCGAGCTGGAGAATGCGGACGTAACGCGGGAAAAAGCTTTGAAGGATTTCCTGGAACCCGGCCTTGAGGGCCGATTTTCCCGACTCGAAGAGCAGCTCGGGGTTGTGGAATTTCACCGATAGCGTTTGCCGGTCCAGGGTCGCCCGCCATCTCCTCAGGTCGTCCTGGAATTCTTTTTGAAGCGCGTTGTAGAGTGCGGATTGGGTTTCCTTGTAAGCTATGGCGATTTCCATAATTTTGTCGCGGTCCGCCGTGACTTCCTTCATGTAGCTGATGGCGACGAACAGAAATATGACCATCAGGCCGGACATTAAATCCGAAATCGATATCCAGTGTTCCCCTCTCTCGGACTTACTTTTGAACATAATGTTGACCCTCTTGCCAGGGCTCGCGCCGCGCCGGAATCCAGCCGCCGGTGCGGCGGGACAGTTTGCAGGGCCGGGGCCCTAAGCAGCTTTGGGAATTTCGTACCATCTCACGCGTGGGCCCAGGAGGGCGCGGGCCTTCCATTTAAAGCCTTTGGGCACGCTGTCGATTTCACTGAGCAGGGTGGAGATTCTCTCCTTGAATTTGGGCGTGTACCGGCGGGGAATGGAAGAGAAGTTCTCCTCGTTCAATTTCCTGAGATTGCTCGTGATGGTCCAGTAAAAGCCCCAATCCTCTGCGCATAGCTCGCTGATGTAGCCCATGTTAACGATGGGGGTTTCGATGTCCTTGGGCTCGGGCTCGAAGTCGAACGTGGCACCGATGGCGAAAAGGTCCATAGCGTCTTTCCGGGCCAGATCGACGATCTGCAATTTGCTCAAAATCAAATCGGTGGGCGAGACCGTCAGGCTCTCCATATCCAGTCGGTCCTCGAAAGGAATCTCATGATTCATTTTCAACCTGTCGAGAAACACTTCGATGCGGCTCTCGGCGCCGCGGCCCTGGGAGAGGAAGACGATTCGCTCGCCGCCGTTGGCCATATTGAACTCCCGGTCCGCGTTCAGACCCGCGTCCTGCATCAGCTTTTCGATGCGGGCGCGGTCTTTTGTGTAGGCCACGAAATTCACGTTGCGGATGGGGCGCTCCAGCGTGGGAACCTGGCCGAGGATACTCCGGCAACTGAGCCGGACGGCCAGCCCGCCGATCAGATTCATCGGAATTCCGTTTTGAATCGCCCTTGAGGCCAGGGCCTCGCCGAGTTCGTGGAGCACTTCGGTCGATTCGAGATCGCCCAGCGCGTCCGTGGTAGAGGTGAGGAGGGTATCCTCGTCGCTTTCCCCGACGATCGCCGTCTTGAGGTCGGTTAGAAGGTTGACCTGGGTGTCCGATGACTTTTGGATGTCCGCCCGGACGCCCTTGAGGACGGCGAGGAATTCATCCGAGGAGGCTTCTTTCTGCTCTTCGGGCTGGAGAAAGCCGGAAAAGGTTCGGTAGGTGATGCCCAGGGCCATTCCGAGGATGCTGGTGACGAAGGCGAGCTTCAGGCCATCCAGGAGTTTGGGGATGCTGCCGTCGATGTCCTTGACGTCGAAATCCAGGAGCCCGATGTAGATTCCGAAAAATGTCCCTAGAACGCCGACGGTCGCGAGCGTCGCCTGTGTGTGTTCGCAGAATTCCTTGGCGAGCGGTGATTCCATGCGTCTCATGAAAAAGGCCAGGAAAAAGATGGCAAAAAGTGTGGCGCAAAACACAAACGAGACTTCGTTCGAAAACATGGCGGTAAAAAATCTACCTAAATCCCCAAGCACGCTCTTTTCCCTCGGCTAGGATCGGAAACCCTATGCGTCGTATCGGCAGAGTGAAATCAATCTTTTAGCCTGTTTCCGCCGGGAGGCGAATTGGGCGACGCTCCGGCGCAACCTAACACAATATATCTACACGAAATCGGATTCATTTTGAAGGGTGAAAATGGGGGCCAAACCCCTAATTTACTGGAATTTCTGGAAAAATGGCGAATACGGGGACAATTACGAAACCGAAGGGGCGGGAGCCTTGGGTTTGGGAGGCGCCTTGGCCTGTTGCCGGGCCTTGGCCCTGGCGGCGGCCTGTTGGGCCATTTTTTCGTAACGGAAGCGGGCCGATTTGTGGATCACCTGCTCGAAACTCTTGAAAATCCGCACGTTCGAGGATTGCCCCGCTCTCGCCGAGGGAACATAGACCTTGATGCGGTCCAGCGGGGGCTCGGTGCTGCCCCTGGCCGGCCAAGGCAGGCGGCTCAGGCAGAACTGAACTGCATCGGCGGGTTTGATAGGCGCGGGAGCGCACTCATAGAAGACCTCTCCCCAGGAGGTGGTGTGGATGAGCTCTAGCCGTGCCACTTTATTGATATCCCCGCCCACGCCGTAATTCAGGATGGCCAGCGTGCGATCTACCTTGCTGTCGGCCAGAAGAACATCGTTTTTCAAGGCGTCCACCTTGAGGTGGGGGAAGAAGTCCGTCATGAAAAACAGAAGGTCCTGAACCTCACCCGCCGAGAGGGGCGATTCGCGGGCGACGAGGGAGGTGTTCGTGTCCTTGGTCCAGATTCCGTTGAGTACGAGCCACATGAAGGTTTCGGGCAGGTTGTAGGAGCGTTTGAGGATCTGATCGTCGTGAGTTCCCTCTTCGATGTCGCCTGTGGTGACCGTCCCCGGATAAACATTCCATATGCCCGCTTTTTTTTTGGTGGGCTTGTCGAAGGAGAGCGTGAGCCGGTCCTGCCGGAGGCTGTCCTCGAAGCTTTTGGGCAGGAAGCCGATCTTGTTTTCTTTTTTCGAGAAGAAGGTGAACAGCTTCCGGCCGAGGACGGTCATGTCGGTTTCGTTGATTTGCACCTTCGCCTCGGCCCCGGATTTTTTGAGCCGCTTGTAGGAGTCGATGATGAAGTTGTTGACCTGGCGCCCGAGGGCGACCCGCTCATCGAAGGACCACTTTTCGTAGTTGTTCAGGGAGATTATTTCATCGTTGGTCCAACCCCAGGCCTGTACGATCTGGCAGAGCATGTCTTTCAGGGGATATTTGGAGCGCGTGATATCCTGGAGGCCGGTGATGGAGGTTCCCGCCTTCAGATAGAAGCATTTGCGGAGGACATCGAGATTCTCCTCCTGGCCGGTCCGGCGGTAGTAGTCCTGGATCCGGTTGAACATCAGGTTGTAGCAGTCGATGTTCGTTCGCTCGGGGTCCTCCTCGAGGAGCACCAGTTCCGGCTGAACGGCGACGCGCCCTCGATCTTCCTTAATATCCGGGGTTTCCGCCTCTTCTTCGTTTCCTTCTGCCTTGGCTTCTTTTTCTTCCGTTTCGCCCCGTACCTGAATTTCCGCGAGGGTTTCCTTGAGGCGGTCGCAAAGGAGCATCGGGTCCGTCGCCTTGTCCATGTAGTCCTCGATCAAGGCCATCTTCATCGCGGACTTGAACGGGCTCCCCAGAGCCTTGTTCAGTTGCCAGAGGGCGGCCCCGAAGGCCTCCTCCATCGTGACCCGCTGGGCGTTGCCCAGGTCGATATAATTTCCCCGCTCGATCTTGTGGCTCTTGATGGCGAGCAACCGGAGGCGCTCGTACTCCTCGTCGGTCATTGTCGCGGGCATGAGCGTCCAGAACGGGAAATGACCCGCCAGAACGGTGTGGGTCCTGTAGAACTCCTCCTTGAGCAGTTTCCCCAGCGCCGAGCCGGCGCTTTCCTTGTCGGCCGAGCCGAAGTTGTTGACCTTGACGCTGTCGATGTCGGTAATGAAAAAGTGAACCTCGAAATGGCTCAGGTCCTCGGCCCACTCCTCGAGGGCCTTGAACTTTTCCTTGAAGCCGTCGAGCTGGGATTCCTTGATTTTATCCTTCTTGACGCACACCCAGAGGTCAAAGTCGCTCTTGCTGGTCTGTGCGATGGAGGCCAGGCTGCCCATGGCCGATAGGGAGTAAATCTGGTTTTTGACGCCCACCTTCCTGAGGGATAGGGGCCGGTAGTCGGCGTCGGGAAACATTTTCTTGAGCATGTCCACCGTGTCCTTGCGGACGCGATAGTTCCAGATTCCGCCCGGCACTCGATCGCGCGGTTCGATGTAGCCAGGCAGGCCCTTGGTGTTCAGGTGAATGAGGGCGGGCAGGACGCGGAAAATGTCCCGGTCGAGGCCGTTGAGTCTCTGCTCGATGGTTTTGAGTTTTCGGCGGTTGTAGGTTTCGTAGGCGCGAGCCCGGATGTTCATTTCCTTGAGGATCCGGTCATCCTCGAGGAGGTCTTCTTCGGCCTCCTCGGCGGCCATCTCCTCACCCGGCCCCTCGTCCAGCGAGAGATCCTCGGCGGGGGCGCCGGGGTTCTCATCCGACTCAGGAATCCCTCCGTTGGCCGGGCCTTTGTTCTTGGATTTTCGGCCGAACAGGGCTTTCAGAATCATGTCCCAGTATTCTCCCGGACGGTGTGCGCCGTCGAGCCAATTCGGGCGCCTTGGATTCGTTTCCGGCGGGGGGAATCCTCCTCCCTGCCAGGAAACCGCCCGAATAACCGGCGCAGCCAACAGTTGGAAAATCCACGGTAATAATTTTGTTCCTCGGGCGCAAGCGGGAGGGGGCCCAAAAATCTCCCTGGGCCCGGGGCGAAGTCCGGAATCTGGGCGTCATCGCCCTCCATCCGGGAGGCGGGCCGGCCAGGAGCGGGAGCCATGGGCGGTTTTACAGGGATTTGCCCTGCGTGCTAACCAAGTGGCGCTCACCTTTATTTTATAGAAACATTCGCCCGCATGAATGGCCGCGTCTCGAACGGGCGGTTTTTCCTTTAGGGAGGTGCCCATGAAAAAGCCGATGCGCCAGCGCGATGGCCAGCAATGGATTTCGGATTATTTCATCAAGGCGACCGGGCGGGTCGTTCACCACGATCTGGACGGCAGGAGCCTCCCGCCCCAGGTGAAGAATATCCGCATGGCCGAGAAATACATCGCGCGCTCGGCGGAAAACGCCGCGCGGCTCGCCGGGGAGGCCGAATCCCGGGGGGACCCTCTGAGCGCCAGGCAGCTCTACCGGATCGCCGCGGAGCGCTTCCGCGAAGCCCAGCATTTTTGCGTCCCCATCGTGGGTCCCCGCAAGAGGGAGCTTCATGGGCGTCTGCTCGAATGCGCGGCCAAGCTCCGCTCGATGGCCGGCTACCCCATCGAGCGGGTAGAGATTTCTTGCGAGGGAGAATCCCTGCCCGCCCTGTTCCACCAGGCGCCCGGCGAGGAGGCGGGGCCGGCGGTCCTCTTCATGCCCGGCATGGATCAGACCAAGGAGAATTTTCCGAATCCGCTGGCGAACGATTTCCGTACCTGGGGGATGCACGTCCTCGCTCTGGACGGTCCGGGACAGGGCGAGAGCTGGCTCCGGGGAATTCATGTGACGCCCGAGAGCCATGCCGAGGCGGCGCGGTCGGCGTTCGAGTTCCTGGCTGCGCGGCCCGAAGTGGATGCCGCGAGGATCGGCGTCTATGGGAGGAGTTTCGGAAGCTTCTGGTCGTTCCGCGCGGCGGCGGCTGAGCCCCGCTTCGCGGCCTGCGCGGGGGCGGTGGCCTGTTTCTACTGGGACCGCCTGACGATATTCGAGGAAGCGCCGATTCGCTTCAAGCAGGTGTTCATGGCAATGTCCGGCATGGAGGATGAGGATGCCTTCGACCGCATTGCCGAGGGCTACACCCTCCAGAGCCACGCCGAGCGCATCCGGTGCCCCGCCCTGATAGCAACCGGCGAGTTCGACCCGCTCAACCCCCTGGAGCAGACCGAGGCGGTTTTCGAGGCCCTTTCCGGCCCCAAGGAGCTGTGGGTGTTCGAGGATGAGTTCCACCCGCTCCGCTCCCTCGAGGCCCTGGGCGGGCTTGCGGTCTATCCGTTTATCGCCGCCTGGATGAGCCGGGCGCTGGCGGGGGAGATTCCGGAGGGCCACTCCCGGAAAACATTGGTGAAAAAAACCGGAGAGGGAATGTTCGGCGCGGAATGATGCGCCCGTCTTTATCGATGAGGAAGCCATGTTTGACTTGAAATTCGAACATATCCATCTGATCCACACGGACCACGACGACGCCGTCCGCTTCTACCGGGAGGCGCTGGGGGCGAAGGAGATCGACCGCGTCGAGCGCCACGGCGCGCCCCAGACCAAGCTGGACTGCTCGGGAACCATGCTCATCGTCCGCGGAATCCGCGAGGGCGAGGACCCGATGGCGGCGGGCACGCTTCCCCGCATGGGGTCCGATCATTTCGGCTTCTGGATCGGCGCGGGCCAGTACGAGGAGGCCAAACGCCACCTCGAGGGGATAGGCATCCGAATTGTCCAGGAGGGCGATCTGCCTCACCTGCGGTTCCTGTACTTCGAGGGGCCGGACGGGGTGATGATCGAACTCATGGATCCGAAGGAGTAATCTTTTCGGCGAAGAATTATTTTCGTTTTTTCCGCGAAGGAGAATCTGAATGGAACGCGCGCGCAGCCTGATGGAGATGTCCAGCCCGGAGACGGCCGAGGCACTCAATAAAACCAACCTCGCCATTTTACCTATCGGCAGCGTCGAGCAGCACGGCAAGCACCTCCCGATGGGGACGGACTACTTCGCCGCCGAATCCATCGCCCGGCGGGTCACCTCGCTCACGGGCGGCCTTCTCGTGGATTTCATCCCCTTCGGCGTCACCCCGCTCCACATGGGCTTTCCGGGCACCATCAACCTGCGGGCGGAGACCATGATCGCCGTCTTCATGGATGTCTGCGGGAGCCTCCACCATCACGGCGCGCGGAACCTGGTCTTCCTCAACTGGCACGAGCGGAACCTGCCCGCCGTCGAGATCGCCGCCGAGCGGGTCCAGAACGAATGCGAGGGCGCGCGCGTGCTCATCGTCCATGCCCACTTCATCGCCAAGGACAAATACGGGCAAAAGGTGGGCCTGACGCACGGGGGCGAGCTTGAGGTCCTTCCCGTCCTGGCGGACCGGCCCGAACTCGTCCGCCTCGACCTGGCGGACGATCCCTCTCCCGCCGGCCACGGGGCGGCCCAGGACCGGCTCCGCCGCGACCCTGCGGTCTACTACATCCCCAAGGACGTGCGGACCATGTACGCCTCGGGGTGGTACGGCGAGATCGAGGACACCTCGCCCGGCCGGGTCGCGGAAGTTGTCGAGGGCACGGCCGGAATCGCCGCTGAACGGATCAAGGCGTATTTTGAGATTTAAGCGCCCGGGATTTCGGCCCGGGGTTTTGGTCTGGGGGATCGGCCAAATTTTTTTCGACAACGGAGCCGGCGATGCCGCCTCGGCCCTAGTGGTGAGGGCATTTTTCCTTTTTCGCTTTCATGCGGGGCGAGAGCTCTCGAAAGGAGAAGATCATGGGTAAATTTGAATTTTCCAAGGTCAGCGGGTCGCTCCACGAATGGGAGGTTTTCAACAACCTGGAGGATTCCCCCTGGCACAAAGACGCCATCTATCCCCGGTTTTCAGAGCGAGAATACGAGCGGCGCAGGCAGGCGACCCGTGAGGCCATGAAAACGCGCGGCGTGGACTGCATCATCGCGGGCGGAAGCTCCAACCTGATGAGCATGTGGGGGGCGGTGGTCTGGCTGACCGGGCACATGGACCACCGGAGCGTGGCCAATTACGTCGTCTTTCCGGCCGAGGGGGAGGCAACCTTGCTCTACCCCATGTCGGGACCCACATCTGGGCCGTGCGCCAGCAGGCGTCGGGGGTCGCGGATGTCCGCGCGGTGCGGAACGTGGGTGGCTACGGAAAGGGAGCGGCGGCGCGAATCAAGGAGCTCGGCCTGGAGGCCGGTACGATCGGCATCACCTCGGTCAACATGGAGGGCTGGGGGCCGGAGTATCTGCCCGTCAATTATTTTCAGGATCTGCAGGAGGCCCTCCCCGAGGCGGAGTTCGTTTTTCTCCCGGATTTTTTCCACAAGCTCTGATATCTCAAAAGCGACGAAGAGCTCGACTGCTACCGCAAGGCGGGCGAGCTGGCCGACCGGGCGATGGGGGCCCTGGTCGAGCGGGCCAAGCCGGGCGTGACCGAGCGCCAACTCGCCGCCAGCGCCAACTTCGCCATCGCCGACGGCGGGGGGTATCCCCACTTTTGCATCGTGGGGCCCACCTCGATGGCCAATCCGGCGAATATATTCGGGAACCCCAACCCCTCCGACCGCCCCCTCGAAGAGGGCGACATCATCAACAACGAGATGGCGGCGGGCTACGGGGGCGTCACCGTCCAGATCGGGAACCCGGTTTGCGTCGGAGAGCCCATCGAGGCGGCGAGGAGGCTCTGGGAGGAGGCGGTGCTGCCCAGCGCGAGGGCCATCGAAGAGGCTCTTGTGCCGGGTAAGACGCTTGAGGACGTGCGCCAGGCCGGGCGCGTCATCCTGGAAAACGGCTATCCGGCCGCCCGACCCTTTGCCACGGGATCGACATCGCCACCTCCTCTCCCCATATCCGGATGGAGGAGGTCCACGGGGCCGACTACGAGCAGACGCTCCAGGCCGGTATGGTCATCATGAGCGAGCCCAACCCCGCCACAAAGGACGGCCGCCTCGGGATGTTTTTCGGGCGCACCTACATCATCACCGAGAACGGCAACGAGGCGGTGACGAAGTATCCCTTCGATCTTCCGGTCACCGGGAAATAGAAATAGGAGAATGACGAAATGAGCGACACTTCGATTCTCGATACCCTCCCGCTCGCCCCAAGCGAGAGTCCCTTCGTGGTCGAGCACGGGGGCTTCTACCGCCGCTGGTTCTACATGATCGACGACCTTCAACTCCTCCAGGACACCGTCGCCACCCTCAAGGGGACGACGGACGACCTCTGGGTTCCGGTCTGGCGGGGGATCGGAAAAAAATTCGAGGACGAGGCCGAGGACCTCGCCGCGAAGGGAGAGGGCGCCGCCGCGCGCGCGAAGTTTCTCCAGGCGAAAACCTTCTACAGCATCGCCCGGTTTCCGCACCCTCTGACACCCCTCAAGGAGGAGGCCAACCAGGATTGCATCCGCGCCTATCTCCGCTCGTGCGATTTTCTCGATCCGCCGCTCGAGAGGGTGAATGTCGAGTGCGGGGGAAAATCTATTGTCTCTCATTTCCGCGCGCCGGCCGGCTCGGGCCCCGATAATCCGGCGCCCGCCGTGCTGATCATGTGCGGGGGCGACATGTTCAAGGAAGACCGGGGCTGGGCGGGCGAGATGGCCATGGAGAACGGCCTGGCCTCGCTTGTCATGGACGGGCCCGCCACAGGGGAGAACCCGTTTCCCCACGAGCCCGAATCGGTCAAGGCCTGGATGGCGGCGATCGACTATCTGGCGGCGCGGCCCGAGGTGGACGGGGCCCGCATCGGGGCGTTCGGCATCAGCCGGGGAGGGCACTCGGTCATGCTCCTGGCGGGCTCGTATCCCGGGGGCGTGCGCTGCGCCGTCGCCAGCGCAGGCCATCCATACGGCTACCGGATGAGCGAGGAGGAGCTGAACCATTTCGTGGAGATGCGCAACCGTCGCTCCAGCATCATCTTCGGTGCGCCCGGGGACGGTCCCAGCTTCCCGCCCACCACCGTCGAGAAGGAGGAGGCCAACTTCAAGCGGTGGGCGCTCAGCGAACTGGGCCTCGTGGACAAGATCGTCTGCCCGGTGCTGATGATCAACGGGAAGCAGGATCATCTCTCCCCGATCGGGAATATCTACTACATGCTCGAGCACGGCCCCGTTACCGGCAAGGAGGCGCGGATTTATCCGGACGACGGGCACTGTGCGTTCAAGTATTTCGAGGAATGGGCGCCCGAATCGTTCCGGTGGATCAGGGAAAAGGTCGATCGA
>DNYS01000115.1:0-1536 GCA_003506735.1 Nitrospinota bacterium | reverse complement strand
CGGCGCCCCTTTTGTTTGCGCGCTTTGCCGCCGATCAGCTGTCGGCGTTGATTTGCTGGATGAGCTCTTTCAGAACCTGCTCGGATTTGTCGTTGTCCACCTGGCAGGTGCCCGCCGCCTCGTGACCGCCGCCGCCGTACTTCAGGCACAACTCGCCGACGTTAACGTTCGAGCTGAGGTTGACGATGGATTTTCCAATGGCGAAGACGGTGATTTGCTTGTCCCTTCCCCACATGGCGTGAATCGAAATGTTCTGGTCGGGGAAGAGGGCGTAAATCATGAACCGGTTTCCGGCCCAGATGGTTTCCTCGTTGCGCAGGTCCAAAATGATGAGATTGTCGTGGACCTTCGTGCACTTTTGAATCTGTTCCTTGAATTTTTCCTCGTGCTCGAAAAACAGCTTGATGCGTTCGGTGACGTCGGGGAGCTCGAGAATTTCGCTCAGGGGGATCTCGACGCATTTCTTCATCAGCATCATCATGAGGTCGTAGTTGGAGATTCCGAATTCCCGGAACCGGCCCAGGCCGGTGCGCGCGTCCATGATGAAGCTGAGAAGCACCCAGCCGTCCGGATGAAGTACGTCGAACTGGGAGAAATTGCCCGAGTCCACCTTGTCCACGGCGAACATCATATCCTCGTCGATACTCGGAAATTTGTCTTCGCCGAAGTATTCATACACCACGCCCGCGCAGGAGGCCGCGTCCGGATCCGTGATGTAGTTTTTCGAGGTGCCGACCCGCTCGAGTTCGCTGGTATGATGGTCAAAAGCGATGTGTACGCCTTCCACATAGGGCAGGTTGGTGGTGATGTCCCTGCTCGTGATCTCGACCTTGCCGTCCTGCATGTCTTTCGGGTGGACGAATTTCACATCGTCGATCATGTTCAGGCTGTTGAGCAGCGCGCCGCAAACCAATCCGTCGAAATCACTTCTCGTTACCAGGCGATATTTGTCAGCCATTTTCCCTTACTTCTCCACCCGTCATCGGAACGGTTATCCTCGCCAGCGATAAGATCGAAAGGGCCGGTTATCTCGTTCATTCGGTTAATCGCTAAATTAGCGAAAGTTCACGGGAATCACAACCGGGGAAACGGGATTGCCCGCCCGCCGCCTTAAACTCCCCGATTGCGGGAAAAGCCACGCAAACGGGCCCATCAGGCGGCATCGAGGGCCTGGGCGAGGTCCGCCTGGATATCGTCGATATGCTCGATTCCGACCGAAAGCCGGACATAGCCCTGGGTCACGCCGGTGGCCTCTTGCTCTTCCGCCGAAAGCTGGGAGTGGGTCGTGCTGGCGGGGTGGATGGCCAGGCTGCGCGAATCGCCGAAATTGGCGACATGGTAGAACATTTTTAGCGAATCGATAAATCGTTTCCCGGCCTCCAGACCCTCCTTGAGCTCGAAGCCGACGAGTCCTCCGTAGCTGCCCTTCAGGTAGGTGTCCGCCCGCCGGCGGAACTCGCCGTCCATGAGGGTTGGGTGGATGACGTTCACGATTTTTGGATGATCGTTCAGAAACGTGTGCATGGCGAATTCCTA
>DNYS01000196.1:19879-22184 GCA_003506735.1 Nitrospinota bacterium | reverse complement strand
AAAGCGGCAATATCTGAATAACGGAATTTTTCGGTATCCAAGACTCTTGCCCTCATTTCCCATCGATCACTCGCAATTCCGATCGCGTTTCCCGGATGAAACTCCCCGGGTCTAGCAAAAAACGTAATGCGAGGCCCCTCCTCCTTTCGAAACCGCGGCACCGGACCCGGCGGCTCTCTTTTCGGCCACCATCAAACCCTCCACCTCCCGCCCCAGCATCATCTCGCCCCTCCAGGTTTTGACACGCCAGACCGTCCCCCCAATTCCCTTCAGAGCAGATGCGAAGAACCGCCAAGAATAGGTAAGATGCCAGTATCGACGCGGATATCGCCCGAAAAAAATATCACAATGGAGATCGGTTTGTATGACGGAAAAAAAACGGAAATCGGGCCCGGCCTGGTTTTTCCAGCGCCGCCGATGGAGAGGCCGGATGCTTGGACCGCGAAGGCGAATTTCCCGAATGCGCATCGTTGTTGCTCTTGCCGTTTCCGCCGCGCTCGCGCTCCCGGCGCTTGGCGCGAAAAAGAACGACCTCGGCGAGATGATGGGCAAGATGGAGGCGGCGTATACCGAAGTCATCAAGGCCATCATGGTTTCCCCGATGCAGGACGAGGACGACATCTCCTTTGGCCAGGCGGGCCTTTGGTCGGAAGACATCTCGAAGCTCGCGGGTGAGCTGGCGAAACTGAGCGAATTCGAGAAGGATGAATCGGCCCGGGCTTTTTTGCGCCGGTTGGCGAACGATGCGCGCGAGATTCAGGGGCTGGCCAAATTGGAGCAATGGGAGGGAATGACGGCGGCGCTTATCCGTCTGCAATCCACCTGTATGGCGTGCCATAAAGAAAACCGTTTCTAAGGTTCTTCGCCGCGATTCCTTTTGCCCGAAAATTTATTTCTCTATCGAATCCTATTGCGCATCTCATACTCCCCAACGATACTCCGTTATCCAAAATATTATTCATTTTGTTGAATAATTTCGTATTCATAGGATATGACCTCACAGATGACAGGATTGTGAGATTTTTAAGACAAAACTTTGACAACTCGATCACATTCATTAAATAGAATGGCCTTGAATTTAGGCTATGTATCTCCGGATAAATTTGAGGGCGAAATGACTGCCAATACGATGAGATTGATCGTCAATCGCCATGAAGCCGATGCGATTAGAGCTGGCCTCCAAATGATCAAGACGCGGGATCTTCGAGGTGGATTTCCCAAGGATACGTTAGTCGATGTGATCACAATGAAAAAATCCCTTTGCAAATTAAGCAATGAGAAAATTGATGAACTGTGCGATCTTCTCGATTTCGAAAAAAGTGGCAGTCATTCAAATGATGATTTGGCCTCGGTAATGGAAAATATACTGGCCCAAATTTCTTGAACATGGCTCTTTTCGTAATTCGAATGACAGATCCAGTTTGGGTGTCCAAGATGCCGAACAGCGTCCGAACGAAAGATAGGGCGAAGAATAGAAAGGGATTTCCCACCCTCCGTTGAAACGAAAACGCGGCCCCCGGTGAGTAGGCAGACTCCACCCTGTTGAATATTTCGTCATTCCGCGATTTCCACCGGGCTCCTCAGAATCCATATCCGCCACCATCAATCCTATCCCCATCCAACCCTGGCTCACTGAACCTCCACTCTATCTTTGACCCGCCAGACCGTCCCCTCCGGATTCCCCGGAGCGGGTACGAAAGATTGCCCAGGAAGGGTAAGATGCCCCTATCGGCGCGGATTTCACCCGAAAATATTAATCACGATGGAGCGCGGTTTCATATGACCGAAGAAAAGACAGGGTTCAGCCCCAAGGTGGTGATCGAGGAGTTTCGGAAAAACGGGGTGACCCACGTGGTGTGGCTCCCGGACAGCGAGACGAACTTTTTATTCCTGCTCATGAAGGAGGAGCCCTCGCTGGATTTGGTTCCGGTGAGCCGGGAGGGCCTCGCCTTCTCAACGGCGGCGGGACTTTCGGCGGGCGGCGCGAAGCCCGTCATTTTGATTCAGAACACGGGGCTGATGGAGTCGGGGGATTCGCTGCGCGGCTGGGGGATTGGCCTGAATATTCCGGTGGTGATGATGGTCGGATACCGGGGCTGGACCCGCCACGGCAAGAACCGGGACACGGCGGCCACCTTCACGGAGCCGTTTTTGAACGCATTCAACATCAAATTTTTCCTGATCGAAAACGATGCGGACGCGCCGAGAATCGCCTGGGCGTTCAAGGAGGCCGAGAAGACGAAGCGGCCCGTGGCGATCCTCATCGGGGACGAGTTCCACGGGTTCAACTGATTGGACGGATCGC
>DNYS01000196.1:16919-19847 GCA_003506735.1 Nitrospinota bacterium | reverse complement strand
CGCCGGGAGAATCGGAATGATGCGAACGGAAGAGATTCTGAAGGTTTTTCTGGAGTGCAGGGAGGATGCGCTCGTCGTTCCCGGCCGGGGCGGGCGGTATTGGGTCGGCATGAGTACCCGGCCCGAGAGGGACGCGCCCCTGGGCAATCCCGCAATGGGCGGCCATGCCTCGTTCGCGCTCGGCCTCGCGCTGGCCCGGCCGGAGGAGAAGGTGGTCCTGTTCGACTCCGACGGCGACCTCTTGATGGGGCTGGGGGTCCTGGCGACGGTCGCGGAGAAATCTCCGAAGAATTTCTACCATTTCATGCTGGACAACGATTGTTACGCCACGACGGGCGGGCAGCCGGTCCCGAACGCCAAAAATATCCGCTACGACCTTCTTGCCCAGGGGGCGGGCTATCCGTCCACCCATGTTTTCGAGGAGCTGGAGGATTTTTCCAGCAAGCTGGAATCGATCCTCGGCCGGCCGGGCCCGGTTTTCGTGAGGCTCAAAGTCGAGCCCGAGATCGTCAACCTGCCCGTCGGTATGCGCAGGCGCTGGCAAACCAAGCCGAGGGAGCAGGTCATCGCCGATTTGCGAGATGAACTCGGGCCCAGGGTATCCGGGGCGGCGCTCGGCTAAGATCCCGGGGTGGCGCCTGGCTATGTGAGCGCCCGCTGCTATGGGGGCGCCCACGGCTTTGAGATGGCCTAATTTTCCAGGCCGGCCCGCACGATGTCCGCGCCCTCGACCAGCGCCCGCAGTTTTCCGAAGGCCGTCTCCCTGTCCATGTATTTCATTCCGCAATCGGGAGAGAGGATCAGGCGTTCGGGCGGAACGTACCGGAGCGCCTCGCGGATGCGCGCGGCAACCGTTTCCGCCGATTCGACGGCGGGGTCGCCGTTGTCGATCACCCCGAGGATGATCGTTTTATCCGGAAGATCGCTCAATATTTTCAGATCGATTTTCGGCTGCGCCGACTCGATCGAAATTTGATCGGCATTGCTCCGGTTGAGCTGGGGCAGGAACGAATAGGCGTCCGGCTTCTCCAGACCCCGCTCCTTGTGCACCGCCGCGTAGCCAAAGCACATGTGAACGGCGGTGGTTCCGGAGATTCCGTCCAGGGCCCGGTTGATCACCGAGACGGCGTATTTGTCCGCCTTCTCGGGACGCGCCTGCATATAGGGCTCGTCGAGCTGAACGACATCGGCGCCCGCGCTGAACAAGTCCCTGATTTCCTGGTTCACGGCATCCGCATAGTCCGAAGCCAGGGCTTCCTCATCGCCGTAGTAGTCGTCCTGCGCCTGCTGGGCCATCGTGAAGGGCCCCGGAAGGGTAATTTTGATCCGCCGATCCGTGTTGGCCCGGAGAAACTCGACGTCGCCTACTTCGATGGGATTTCCCCTCGAAATTTTTCCGCTGACCCTGGGCACGGGATTGGAATGACCCGTCCGATCCATTGCGGTGCCGTGATTCTCGGTGTCGATGCCGTCAAGGGCGGTGGCCACCCGGTTGGAATAGCTTTCGCGCCGTATCTCCCCGTCCGAAATTATATCGATACCCGCTCTTTCCTGATTGCGGATGGCGAGGAGGGTGGCGTCGTTCTGGGCCTCCTCCAGGAATTCCTCGGGAATCCGCCAAATCTCTTTTGCGCGGACTCTCGGGGGCAATCTTTTCTTCAAGTTATCCCGGTCAATCAGCCATTCGGGTTGAACATAACTGCCGACAACCGTTGTGGGTAGAATACGATTTGTCATGGTCTCTCCCTCGGGGTTGAAAATTCTGGGTTCATCCATTTTAAACGCTGGCCCGAAAAAAGCCTAACATGCGCCCTGGCCCGGGCCGGTTTTCCGGAGGGCCGGCCTTCTCGCTGGCCCATTACTACCGGGCTGTGTTCGGCTATGGCTGAGCGGGGTCGCAAGCGGTTGCCCGGCGGGGGATCATTGCGCTCCGAAAAGGAGAAAACCGCTTATACGCCGTAATTTTGGCTATAGGAGCTGCCTCATAGGTGTCTTTCAGTGCACTCGATGGCCATCTCGGCGGGAGACATCGCCCGAAAAGGTGGGCGGTTTGACATTGCAGTGGTAGGCCAACAAAGCGGTGAGTGCGAAATTGAATGAGGAAACCACCTGGGCATTCCCATGCTTTCTATGCCAATCGAAGAATACCCCCTCTTTCATTATCTCAACGTCAAAAATGCCTCTCTCGTTCCATTAATTGCGAATCAATTGCGTCAAATGAAAGAGGAAGGCCGCATTGATAAAATCTGGAATTCTCATCTCAAATCGCTTATGTGTCAGTGATCCTCACTTGCGCACCAGAAACTAAAAAGTGCAAATCTACAAAGACGTGTTGATTGGATTGGCTTTGGTAGGGCTGTCCGCCTGTGGATATTTTCGGATTTAAACCTGTTATTGAATACTTTTAGATTATCCTGATTTTATGGTTACGAAATTAATATTCCTTTGATTTTATTTTATAAATAGTTTAGTTTCCCCACCCTTTCCACCATTTAAGTGCGGTGAAGCTTTTCATCGCAAGAGAAGGGTACGATGTATCCACGGCGAGAGACGGCGCCGAGGCGCTGAACGCAACGGCATTCGATAAGCCCGATTTGGCAATCATCGATATCCAGTTGCCCGGCATGAAGGGCGGGGAAGCGTGCCGAAAACTCCGGGAAATGCATTCGGATATGCGGGTTATTTTCGCGAGTGCCTACGGCAGGGAAGACACCACCGTCCAGGAACTGGTTCAGATCGGAGATGGATATATCACCAAGCCGTTCGAGTTGAATGCCTTGTTGAAAGAAAAAAATCCATGATTCCCCGGTTATTCATTTTGAAATAAGAAGCACGCGGGTTGGCCGGGATGGCAGTGCGCGGCTGATTCGGGGGTCTTAAAACCGCGGCCCCGGAAATAGGGTGGCCGCTGCGCCCGGCGCGGCCGCA
>DNYS01000196.1:16669-16862 GCA_003506735.1 Nitrospinota bacterium | reverse complement strand
GGCGCGGCCGCATTTATTGGCCGCGGCAGAGAGGGGCCTTTTTGGCTGCCGCCCGGGGCATTCGCCGGAAGGCGGACGGCGGGCTTGCCCACATAGGCCGGGGTAAAAACAGCGGGATAGTTGTACAGAGTTGTGAGGCAAGCGTCGGTTTTTCCCTTCGGCTCAGCCCCGGCGAGAGATGCTGTCCATACCG
>DNYS01000196.1:12118-16483 GCA_003506735.1 Nitrospinota bacterium | reverse complement strand
GGGCTGAATATGCCATTTTGGGGCTCCTGGAATCAAAATATCGTTGACGTCTCACCATCCCCGAATTAAACTGGGTTTCATTCTAAGACAAAGGCCGAATTTTAGCGTTTCGCGGGAGTCCGTCCATTTTCCCGCAATTTACATGAAATGCCGGGGTTGGGATAAATCGGCCCAGATTTGAAGTTTATTCTTCCATATGAAGAGGGGAGTAATGGAGGAAGAAAAGAAAGCGCCTCTTCTTGAAATGAAGAGGATCGACAAATCGTTTCCAGGTGTCCATGCCTTGAAAGAGGTTGATTTCATCCTGGATGCCGGCCAAATCCACGTTCTTCTCGGGGAGAACGGGGCGGGAAAGTCCACCCTGATCAAGATCTTGGCCGGAATCTATCAGGCCGACAGGGGCGAAATCCTGCTCGAGGGAGCCCCAACCGTCATCTCCGATGCGCGGGTGGGCCGCGATCTCGGTATCAGCGTCATCTACCAGGAATTGAACCTCATTCCCGATCTCAGCGTGGCGAAGAATATTTATCTGGGCCGGGAGCCGCTTCTTCCGGGCCTGCTTCGGCGGGTGGACTGGGCGAGGGTGGAGAGCGAATCGCGCGAGGTCATTAAGCGCCTCGACGCCAATATCGACGTTCGGGTGCCGGTGCGCTCGCTCAGCGTGGCCGACCAACAGATGGTCGAAATCGCGCGCGCGCTTGCCTTCGACTGCAAAATTCTTGTCATGGACGAGCCCACCTCCTCGCTCAGCGGACATGAGATTCACGAACTATTCAAAGCCGTGAATCGCCTTCGCGAACAGGGCGTGGGAATTATTTACATTTCCCACCGGCTCGACGAGGTGCACGAAATCGGCGATCGCGTGACGGTCCTGCGTGACGGGGATTGCATGGGAACCTGGGAGGTGAATGAAGTCGATCTCGAGTTCCTCATTACCCAGATGGTTGGGCGGACGCTGGACGAGAAATTCCCATGGACGCCCCGCGAGCGGGGCGAGGTGGCCCTCAGAGTAAAAGGACTCACCAGTCCGGGGGCGTTCGAGGATATCTCTTTCGATCTCCGGTTCGGCGAGATCGTCGGCTTTGCGGGGCTTGTGGGCGCCGGGCGCACCGAGGTGGCGCGTGCGGTAATGGGCGCCGATCCGGTGGAGAGCGGCACCATCGAGATGACCCGCGCGACAAAGGAAAAAGAAGAACTCCAGCGCCAGCCCCACTATCCGATTTGGATGGCGCTGGCGGACGTGGCGGTCTTCATGCTGGCCCTCCCTCTGTTCACGGTGATATTCCAGGGAATATACGATCCCTTTTCGCTCAATATGAAAACCCCGCCCCTGCTCTTCAGCGCCACTTGGTTCTACGAATGGATTATCGGCGGGCCGAAATACAACATTCCCAACGACCCCTTGCCCTACCTGGCGGCGACTGCTATCGGAATCATCCGCCAGACGGGCCTGTGGTTCATGGTGCGCCAATATGTCTGGTCGACCATGTGGCGGGATTTCGGAATCTGGTATGTTTTCGCCCTGTTCTCGATGGTAATCGCGAGCCTGTTTACCCAAAATTTTAAAACCGAATGGGTCATGGTCACCGGTGGGGTGGTGATGGTGGTGATGCGCTTCCTGATTATTTTCAACCACGAGAAAAAGTGGACGCCCTCCCTCGCTATCCGCAGGGGGCTGGGCCTCCTGCCCGAAGATCGCAAGTTGCAAGGACTCACTCAGGTGCTCTCGGTGGCCTTTAACACCACGAGCGCAAATATCCGGAGGCTTATCGACCGCTTCTTCATCAATCTAATCATGGAAAAGGATCTGGTCGCTGAACACATCGACCAGCTCAAGATCGCAACGCCCACCCAGGACACTCTCGTACGTTTCCTCTCCGGCGGAAACCAGCAGAAGGTCGTCCTCGCAAAATGGCTCTTCCGGCGGGCGGACGTACTGATTTTCGATGAGCCTACGCGCGGAATCGACGTGGGGGCAAAATACGAGGTCCACACCCAGATGCTCAACCTCGCCGAGAGTGGAGCCGCCATCCTCATGATTTCGAGCGAGCTTCCCGAAATCCTGGGGATGAGCGATCGCGTCTTGGTGATGCGGGAGGGGCGCCTCACCGCGGACATTCCCCGGGAGGAGGCAACGCAGGAGAATATTTTGCGCTACGCCATGGTGGCGCAGGAAAATTCGGCGCCGGCTTCGGCCTCCGCCGCCACCGGAGAAAACCAATGAGCGCGGCAACAACGGCAAACGGCGAAAAGTTCATCTTCGGGTATCCCGTCAAGGAAATTCCCTGGGAGCGCGTAATTCTGATCGGCGCCTTCATGGCGTTGATAACTTTCTATTCGCTGGCGACGGAGAATTTCTTTACGTTGGATAATTTCATCAACGTCGTCCGGCGGGATGCCTGGCTTTTCTTCCTGGCCTATGCCCAGACTTTCGTCATCATCTCCGGGGGATTTGATCTGTCCCAGGGCTCAATCATGAGCATCGTGAGCGTGATGGCCTGGAGCGCGATGCTTCACTTCGGCTTCGTCGGCGGTCTCTTAATCGGCCTTTCCGTGGGAACGCTGTGCGGGCTGATCAACGGTTATTTCATCGGTGTCATCAGGGTGTATCCTTTCATCGCCACCCTGGGAATGCTTTTCATCGGAAGCGGAGCGGCTCAGCTCTGGACCGGGGGCCTCCAGATGGGAGGCTCCCGCGAGGGCGCGACGCTGCCCGCCCACGTCGAAAACGCTTATGTGGCTCTCTCGAAAGGGAGCCTTGGGCCCATCCCGCTTCCGGTCGTTTGGATTCTTATCGCCCTGGCGGTGAGCTGGTATCTCCTCAAATACACTCGCTTCGGGACCTACGTCTATGCCCTCGGAGGCAGCGAGGATACGGCCGTTTCGGCGGGCATCAGTTTTTGGCGGATGAAAATCGCCATTTTCGCGCTGAGCGGGTTCTTTTGCGCGATCGCGGGTCTCCTCCTTTCGGCGAACGTGAGCGCGGCCGGGGAGCCCCGGCTCGGCGGCGGCGATCAGCTCCTTCAATCGATTGGTGCCACCATCATCGGCGGGACCCACATTTTTGGCGGGCGCGGAGGGGTTCTGGGCACGACGCTGGGCGCGCTTCTCATTATCTTTTTGGTGAACGGGCTGAACATCTTGAGTATCGACACCTACCGCCAGCAAATTATCGTCGGGCTGGTCATTCTCGGCTCCATTTGGGTTAGCACCCTTCGCGAGCAGAAGAAATAAGGAGATTTCCCAAATGGCGAATGCTGCAATTCCATACGAAAATAAACCGCTCGATGTCGTCCGCTCCTGGTTATCGCTGGAGAAGTACGGCCTCCTGGTGGCGTTTGTCCTGATGATGCTGGGGTTCTCCGTTCTTCAGCTTTTGGGCTATGTGAACAATTTCATCGAGATTCATAACCTGACGAATCAGATGCGCAATGCATCGCTCCTGTTTTTCATCGTGGCGGGACAAAGCATGGTGCTCCTGGTTTCGGGAATCGATTTGAGCCAGGGCTCCCTGCTCAGCCTTTCGAGCGTTGTGATGGCCCAGGGAATTCTCGACTTCGGCATCGCCGTGGGCGTGCTCATGGGGTTCGGCATCGCCGTCATGTTCGGATACATCAACGGATTCTTGGTCGGCAGGGTGAAAATCCAGCCCTTTATCGTCACCCTGAGCATGCTTTTTATTTGCGCGGGGATCGCTCTCGTCTTTACGGGCGGACGCACCATTCACCAGTTCACCGGTGAGCAGAAGGACATCCTCCAGGCGATCGGCCTGACAGATTTTTTCCACATACCGGGGACCATGTTTATCGCAATCGCCTTCTTTGTCGGCCTTCATTTGCTCCTTACGCGCACCGCGCTGGGGCGGGCGATATACCTCACGGGCGGAAACGAGGAGGCGGCCCGCCTCTCGGGCATCGACACGGGAAAGGTGAAGCTCATCTGCTATCTCATCAGCGGCATCACCGTGGCCTTTACATCGTTCCTTTACCTGGCACGCCTGCCCGCGACGAACGGGCTCGCCGGCTTTCAGCTCGAATTTCAGTCCCTGGCGGCGGCCGTCGTCGGAGGCACGACATTTCATGGCGGCGAGGGCGGTGTTATCCAGGCGGTGCTGGGAACGCTTTTCATCGTATTTTTGCTGAACGGCCTGATATTGCTGGGGGTGGGCACCTTTGCCCGGGAAGTCGCCTTGGGGGTGATGCTCATCGCCGCGGTCGTGATTAGCGCCCGCCGGCGACGAGAGTAAATTGCCGGAAGAAAATTTTCGTTACCGTTTTGCTGATGAGAGGAGGGGGGCGATTTCCAGGAAATCTGCGGTGTTCTGAATCGAAGCTGAATCGTGGAACCATTGGAGTCCATGTTTGT
>DNYS01000196.1:10254-12088 GCA_003506735.1 Nitrospinota bacterium | reverse complement strand
TGTTTTTCCTTTAAGGAGAAGGAGAAAAGGATGAGATCGAAACTGTTTCGGAACCTGACCCTTTTGGCGGCGGCCGTTGCCTTCGTATTTACCGCGGCATTCACCGCCCCCTCCGTCGAGGCGGCCAAGGCGAAGAAGGCCTATCGAATCGCCGTCGTCGTGCCGAACGGCGTTGACCCCTACTTTTTCTCGAAATGGTTCGGCAGCGTCCGTGAAGCGAAAAGGCTGGGCGTTTCCGTCACCATGTTCGACGCCGGTGGGTATGAATTTTTGCCCAAGCAGGTGGCCCATGTCGAGGACATCATCGCCGCCAAGTACGACGGCATTATCATTTGCCCGATCAGCACGAAGGGCATGGTCAACGCCGTCCACAAGGCGATCGCCGCGGGGATACCGGTCGTCGTGGACAACATCGACCTCGACAGCGACCGGGTGAAGAACCGGGTGATGAAGAACAGCTACCAGCTCGGCCTGCTGATCGGCGCCGCGATGGCCGAGGCGATCGGACACGAGGGCAAGGTCTTAATGCTGCCCGGCCCAAGCGGCATCGAGATGGTCACTTCCATGGCCAAGGGTTTTGAGGACTATCTGAGCCACTATCCCAAGGTCAAGATCGTGGCCAAGGAGTTCACCAAGTCGAACGTGCAGGCCGCCTATCAGACGGCCGAGGATCTTTTGAAGAAGCACCCGGACGTGGCCGGCATCTATCCCTGGGCGACCCTTATCGCGCGCGGCACGACAGACGCCGTCAAAGCCTTCTCCAAGGCCAACGGTTTCAAACCCGGCAAGATCAAGATCGTGACGCACAACATTGCCGTCGGCGTCGAGAAGGACATTCGCGACGGATGGACGTATGGCGCGGTTCTCGCCGAGCAGATCGGCATGGCGAGTCAGGCCGTGCGGAATGTGGTGGACCTCATCGAGGGCCGTCAGCCTCCGGGAGCGCCCCACCGCGGGGGGACGATTTCCTACATCAAGAACTTTATGGTGTACAAAAGCAGCCTCGACAAGATCGACCGGAGCGGAATGCAGGCTCCGAAAGAGTGGATGATCAAGCGGGCGAAGCGGGCGAAGAACATCGTGGGCGGGAAACGCCGCTAGAGAGCGCCCAAGACAATCTCGCATCATGGCCCCGCCGGGGATTTCTCCGGCGGGGCTTTTTGCGGCCCGCCCAATGACGCCCCGTTATTTTTCCCCGATCCCCTTGGCGTACAGATTCAGCTCCATGAGGCCCGTCGAGCCACCAGGCTTGGGGTCCGAGATTCTCATCGCCTGCGCGGCGCCCGCCCCGTCCACCGCGCGGACGGTGGCGGGGTAGAAACCGTCGCGGGGAAATTCCATCCGGAAGGCCCAGGGCGTCCAGGTGAGTGGGCCGAGTGGTTTCTTGAGCCGCGCGGGAGCCCATGGCCGCCTCCCCGCTCCCAGCCCGTAGGACACCTCGACCCGGCCGATTCCCCGGTCTCCGGCGAAGGCAGACCCGATAAGCCAGGCCGATCGCGCGCCCACCGTCACCCGCCGGCGGGGCGCCTCGAAGCGGCTCACCGTCTCCACGCGCGCCGTATCCGACCATCCGCGCTTTTGCCAATAGCCCGAGTGCCCCTCCGGGGTGACCTCGATGGCTTGAATCCATTTCACGCATTTAAGCCCGTACACTCCGGGAACGAGGAGGCGGACCGGAGCTCCGTGGTCCGGGGGCAGGGGAGCTCCGTTCATCTCAAAGCACAGGAGCGTCCGCTCATCCATGGCCGCCTCGATGGGGATCGAGTCGTGATATCCGTCCGCCGCCCGGAAAACGGCCCGCCCCGCAACGGAATCGAGCGTGCGTCTCCCGGCG
>DNYS01000196.1:0-10195 GCA_003506735.1 Nitrospinota bacterium | reverse complement strand
AAGGAGCGCGCGGAGAGGCACTCCCCGCCACAGGGCATTTCCGACCTGCCCGCCGCCGACCGGGTTGCCGATGCAGGTGAGCGTCGCCCAGGCCTCGGTCTGGGGCATCTGGGCCAGATCCGAGATACTCAGCCGGAGCGGGGAGCGAACGTCCCCCGATACATCGATGCGCCAATCGGCGGGAGATAAGCCGGCGGCCGGATAACCGACACTCTGGACATAGAAGGATTCGTTCGGGGTGATTTCGGGGAGAACGCGTGCCGCGAAGGCAAGAATATCCTCGCCCGGCCTTGGATGTTCCACCGGGCGGCTGTTCAGCCAGTCGTACAGGAGCCCGAGCATGGCGTCCGCCCGCCCCGCCGGGCCGATGAGGGCGATGGCGGCGGTGGAGGCGCCGCCCCGAATCAGTTGACGGCGGGTCAAATCCATCGCTGCGATCTCCACTCAATTGCCATCCGTATGTACCCTGAAAGGTGGGAGGAGCGTCCCGCGGGGGCCATTGTAGCGCTAGCGGGGAATCTCGTCGCCCCCGTATTTTGACCGGGCCGCGTTCTCCGGGAGTGAGAAATTCTCCTAAAACTCTCCTTCCCGAACACGGGCGCGTTTGGAATAAATCTTTTTGATCGGTTTGGGCTGTACCGGCTGTTTTCGGGAAGGGGTTTTTCTCCCTTTTTGGTCCCCTTGACGGCGACGCTATCCAGGCCCGCGAGTTTTGCCGATCCCTCGACTGCTTTCAGCTCCGCAGCGTAGTATTCGAACCATGGCAAACCAGCCTCGGTGTATTGGGCCGCGGTGGGCGGCTCCGTCGGAGGAGGAGAGCCCGTGATGGATCGGTAGGCGGCGCTGTTGGCGATGTGGACAAAGCAGCGCGAGTGAACGCCGGTCTCCCACGCCTCGAATCCGTATTCGTCTTCATAGATCTCCTGGCGCATGAGCCCGCCCGGGGCCAGGCCCATGTCGGGGGATTCGGCCAAAAGCGCCACCTCTTGAAGCATGGCCGAGGATTCCGCCACTCCCCGTTGCCTCAGTTCTTCGTAGCGGGATTTTTCAATGGGATAGACCATGATCTGAATCCCGCCGTGCTCCACCTCTCCCGTGATCTGCTCCTCGGCCGTGTCCCCCTCGCCGAGGGGCATGGCCACGAACTGCCTGATTTTCCCCTTTGAGATGCAAAACCCGTCGAGCCACGGCTGATCGGGGACTAGCAGGTAGTTTTGGGGCTCGCTCACAAGGAAATCGGTCCACGAATCGCCGGTTACCGCATCGATCTTGCCTACGGCAATTTTGACGGCGCACGGATAATCGCTCTCAAAACGGATCCACATCGCCTCCGCCTGATACATGGGAAGAAACACGCCGCCGTGCTTTTCCCAAAGGGCGGGAAGGTTCTCCGAATAATCGTCCACATGAAGGAGGGGAAACCTCCCGAGCCCCAGATGGAGGCGGTATTCTCGGTTGTCGTCCGGAATCCGGAGAGTGCGCTGGAAATTCAGCGACATCCGGGCGCCGGTATGGACTTCCGGGAAAGTAAAAACAAGCTCATCGTTTCTCAGTTCGATCATGTGTCCATCCTCTCGGTTGACTACCAATCGCCGTCACGCACCTCGCGGACAATTCGCAAAAGGGCTTTGTTCGGCGCGCCTTTCAATTCGCGAATCAAATCCGCGAAAAGGCGGGGGCGCTTCAGGATGATTTCCCGAAGGTCCGTGGAGACCTTTCCTCCCATGGCCAGCAGGACATCGGGGTCGATGCCGAGCTCCGATGCGAGGCGGCGGGTGGTCTCCTCCGATGGCGGCGAAAATTCTCCCCTTTCGATCTTGCTCAAATAGGCGGGCTCGATGCCGACGCGCATGGCGACCTGCCGGACGGAGAATTTCTTGTCCCCCTCCTTGAGCTTTTCTCTTGTCTCCCGAACAAATTCTCCGAACTTCATATTAGTAGTATGTAGTATATACTACATATATGTCAAGAAAAAAATGCAGGTTTTTTGAACGAAAAAATAACCGGATTTGTGAAATAAGGAACGGCCCCCAAGAATAGGCGCCAGCGGGGGAAGCTGCCCTCGATGCCGGATGGCATCGAAGCGCCATGCCGCCACCCCCCCAAGCGTTTGTCTTTTCAACGCTCTATTCGATATATTGGAGGAGGCGATTCCCCCGGGGACGCTCTCTCAACCATCCACATATCCAATATCTTCCTCCGGTTTGCAGTGGAGAGTCATTTTGAGGACCGAATCCGCCCCGCCGCCGATCGACCCGATTACGGCCGAAGTTCTCTCCTACCGCTTTCAGTCGGCCAGCGAGGAGATGCTCTCCGTCCTCGTCAAAACCGCTTTTTCGCCCAACATCAAGGAGCGGCGAGATTGCTCGACGGGCATATTCGACGACGCCGGAAGGCTGCTGGCCCTGTCGGCCATCGCTCCCATTCACCTGAGTTCGATGATCGGGATGGTCGAGAACCTCACGAAGCGCTTCCCGCTGGGGGAAATTCGAGAGGGCGACGTATTCCTGGCCAACGATCCCTACCGGGGCGGAGGCTCCCATCTTCCGGATCTGACCCTGCTCACGCCCGTCTTCGACGGCGGAAGGGTGGCCGCCTTCGTCGCCAACATCGCCCATCACTCCGACATCGGAGGGAAAGTCGCCGGCAGCGAGAGCGCCGACTGCACCAGCATATTTCAGGAGGGCCTCCGCATCCCCCTGGTGAAAATATTCTCCGAAGGCTCGCTTCAGGAGGACATTCACGAAATCATCCTGTTGAATTCGCGTACCCCCCGCGAGCGGCGGGGGGGTCTCCAGGCCCAGTTCGCCGCGGGTAAAACCGGCCTCCGGCGGATGGAGGAGACCTTCGGGCGCTTTGGAGGGGCGACCGTCCGGGCGGGAATCGAAGCCATCCTGGACTATGCGGAACGCCGGACGCGGGCCGCCATCGAGCGCATCCCGGACGGGGAGTATGAAAGCGAGGATTTTCTCGACAACGACGGAATCGAGGATCGCCTCGTCAGGCTCAAGGCACGGATCGAGGTCGAAGGGGATCGGCTCCATATCGATTTCACGGGCACGGCTCCGCAAATACCCGGAAGCCGCAACATGCCGCTCACGGCGACCCTTTCGACGGTCTACTACGCGATCAAGGCCCTGGTCGATCCCGAATTGCCGCCGAACGCGGGCTACTTCCGGGCCATCGAAGTGACCGCTCCGCCCGGAACCCTCGTTAACTGCACCGACCCCGCCGCCGTCGGGGATCGCGTCTCGTGTGCCAATATTCTGGGCGACGTTCTCATCGGGGCCTTCGCCCGCGCCCTTCCGGATCGCGTGTCCGCGGGCTCCGGGCCGCTGCACGGGCTCATCTTCAGCGGGGTGAACCCGAACCGGGATGCGTATTTTGTCGATTACGAGACCTATGCGGGCGCTTCGGGCGCGCTGGCCGGCCAGGACGGAAGAGACGCCGTGCGGGTCCACGTCTCGGGGGCGTCCAACCTCCCGGTCGAGTCGGTCGAGCACGAGTTTCCCCTGGTGGTGGAGCGCTACGAGCTGATGCGGGACACCGGCGGGGCGGGGAAGTTCCGCGGCGGACTGGGCACCCGCCGGGATGTCGCCATCCATGCCCGGGATGCCCGTTTGGCCGGGCGGGGCCTTCGGCAGACGCGAGGGGCCCCCGGCCTTTTCGGCGGAAAAAGCGGCGCCACCGGACAGTTTTCGATCCTCCCTCCCGACAGGGGGCCGGGGACCGTCATGCTAGCCGCCTTTTCCGAATACGCGGTAGAAAAGGGGGCCGCCATCCGGGTGGAAACTCCCGCCGGAGCGGGATACGGAGACCCATTCGAGCGCGAGGCCTGGCGCGTTCTGGCCGATGTCGTGGCGGAAAAAGTGAGCCTCGAGGCGGCGAGGCGGGATTACGGCGTCGTCATCGTGGATGGACAGGTCGATGAGGAGGCGACCCGCGCCCTGAGGGAGCGTCCCCGCCAAACGGGCGAGACGGGTGGTGGCGATGCCCTCTGAGAATTGCCTCCTCGGGGTGGACGTGGGGGGCACGTTCACCGATCTCACCCTCCTGCGCCTTCCGGACGGGGAAGTATTTCATCACAAACTTCCCTCCACACCGGCGGATTCCTCGGAGGCGGTGGCGGCGGGAATCCGCGAGTTGCTCGAGGCCGCCGCTATTCCGCCCTCGGCGATCGCTTATTTCGGCCACGGGACGACGGTCGCCACGAACGCCCTTCTGGAAAGCCGCACCGCCAAAACCGGGCTCATCACGACCGAGGGTTTCCGGGACATCATCGAGATCCGCCGCCAGCGGCAGCCGCACAACTACGATATCAGGATGCCCAAGCCACCTCCCCTGGTCCCCCGCCATCTCCGGCGAGAGGTCGCCGAGCGGACCTACCTGAGAGAGTTCCGGCCATCCACCGCGCCCGGGCGCAAGGAGGTGGATGCCATCTTGGAGGACTTCCGCCGCGAAGGCGTCGAAGCGGTGGCCGTGTGTTTTCTTCACAGCTACGAGAATCCAGGGCACGAGGAGTTGGCGGCCTCATGGGTGCGGGAGCGGTTTCCCGAAGCCTTCGTTTGCACGTCGAGCGAGATTCTGGCCGAGTTTCGCGAATACGAAAGGACGAGCACCACCGTCATCAACGCCAGCCTCGGTCCCGTGATGAGCCAATACCTGAACCGTCTGGAGAAGCGGGCGGAGGAGCTTGGGCTGGTGGCGCGTCCCCATATTCTTCAATCGAACGGAGGTGTGATCTCGGCCGCGGAGGCGGGGCGCAGGCCCGTGCGTCTGCTCGCCTCGGGGCCCGCGGCGGGGGTGATCGGAGCGGTCCATCTCTCCGGGCAGGCGGGTTTCGAGGATGTGATCACCTTCGACGCCGGGGGTACGAGCACGGAAGTCTGCCTCGTCGAAAGGGGCGAACCGCTCCTCGCCCAGGAAAAGGAGGTCGGCGGCCATCCGGTGCGGTTTCCCTCCATCGATGTCCACTCCGTGGGGGCCGGGGGCGGGAGCATCGCAAGGGTGGATGAGGGCGGTTTTCTGCATGTGGGCCCGGAGAGCGCCGGGGCCGATCCGGGGCCGGCCTGCTACGGCCGGGGAGGGGCGGAGGCCACCGTTACCGACGCGAACGTGGTGCTCGGGTGCCTTCATCCCGATCATCTCCTGGGCGGGCGGATGCCCATTCAGGCCGGCCTGGCGCGCGAGGCGCTGGAAGAAAAAGTGGCCCGGCCTATGGGTCTCAGCCTCGAGGATGCGGCGCTGGGCGTGCTGACCATCCTGAACGAGAACCTTTGCAAGGCCATCCGGGTGATTTCCGTTGAGAGGGGATTCGATCCCCGCCGCTTCGCTCTTGTGGCGTTCGGGGGGGCGGGTCCTCTGCTCGCCGCTCAACTCGCCGGGGAGCTGGGCCTCCGGACGGTTCTCGTGCCCGCGGCGCCCGGGTTGTTGTGCGCGGGCGGCCTTCTGGCGGCCGACATTCGCCGCGACTTCAGTTTGACCCGCATCATGGATTTAGTTGAAGCTGGTGCGAACGGGCTCAACGATGTATTCGAGAAACTGGAGAGGGATGCGCTCTCCTGGCTCGATGCGGAGCGGATCCCCCGGGAGCAGCGGGCCCTGTTGAAGGGGCTCGACATGCGCTATCTCGGACAGAGCCACGAACTGCGGGTGAACCTGCCGGAAGGGGCATTAAAAGACGGCGCGGATCTCGCGAAATTGGCGGACGCCTTTCGCGCCGAGCACGAGAAAATGTACGGATACGCGCCCGATTCCGCCGTGGAGGTGGTCACCTTCCGGATGAGCGCCCTCGCCCGGTTGCCCAGGCCCTCCTGGCGCGTTTCGGGAGGGGCCAGATCGATCTCTCCGGGGAAGCCTCCCCCAGCCGGATCGAGGCGGGCCTTTTTTCGGGAGGCGGGCGGTTTTGCCGATACGCCGGTCTACCGGAGGGCCGATCTGCCGCCGGGATGCATCATCGATGGGCCCGCCATCGTGGAGCAGATAGACACCACGACAATCGTCTTGCCGGGCCAGAGGGCTGCCAGCGACAAACATGGCAACCTGGTTCTTTCCTTTGAAGAGGGGGCCGGCCGGGCTTCGGCGGATCATTTCGCGGATGGGGCCTGACGGCTCCGATACCGGGGCGGCCCTCCCCTGAAAATGGGGCCGGGCCGAAAGATATGTTCATTGAACGAAAAGGAGATGCTTCATGCCCCCTGTGGCGGTCATCCAGCAGATTAAGGCGCCCATCGAGGATGTCTTCAATTTCATCGGACACGTGGAGACCCATCCCCGGATCGCGGATTTTTGCCGTGAGATCGATATTATATCGGAGCAAAAGTCCGGGGTGGGGACGCGGTTTCATCAAGTGTATGCGGACGGCACCGAATGCGAATCGGTCATCATGGAATGGGACCCTTACGAGAAAATCGTCTGGCATAATTTCGAAGGGGGCAGCAAGAAAGCCTGCCAGATTATCACCTACCGCTTCGAGCAGGAGGGGGAGATCGCCCACGTCCTTCACACTGTCGAAACATATGCATACGAGGTCCAGGCCCTTCACCGGAAGGGGACGGAGGAGAACATGCGGGAGATGGAGAATCTAAAAAAGATCATCGAGGAGGGGCGCTCCCGGTAGATTTTGGCATGGGGGAGTGGCTCTCGGGTCAAGCGTTTTTGAAGGTTTGTAATATGGCCAGCCGTCGGGTTGGCGGTTATGGATCGCCAAATGAGCGGCTTTCAGGATGGAAGGATGACGATGGCTAAAATACCGAAAGCGCTTCATGAAAACATCAACTCCGCGTTTCCGAAAAACGTTTGCGTCGTGGGCACTGTGCAGCCGGACGGATGGGTCCAGATCAGTCCCAAAGGAAGCACCCTCGTATACGACGAAGAAACCATCGCCTACTGGGATCGCGGGAAAGGCAAAACCCATGACGTCGTTCAGGACGGCACTCAGGTTTCGGTTTTCTACAGGAATTCGGAAATCCGCGAAATTTTGCCCAAGGGCGGCATTGCGCGATTTTACGGCACCGCGAGAATCTATGACGATGGTCCGGTGCGCGAGGAGGTATGGGAGCGGATGGTGCAGCCGGAGCGGGACCGCGATCCTGATAAAAAAGGCCGCGCCATTCTCCTGAAGATTGAGCGGGCCGAAGATCTCGCGGGAGCTCCCCTGGAAACTTGATGAATAGAGGTTTGACGGATCCGCCCGGCCCTCAGGGCGGAACTGCGAACGAATCCATAAAACGGGAGAATGATTGTGGCTAAGACGATCGGCCTCATTGGCCTCGGCAGGATGGGCGGAGCGATTGCGGCCAATCTTTTGGCGGCGGGCCATCCTGTCGTGGGGTGTGACGTCGCCCGGAAGCGGGTTCGCGAGCTGGAGGCGCTGGGCGGGGAAGGGGCCGCATCGGCGGAGGAAGCCGCCGCGCGCTCGGACGTGCTCATGCTCTCGGTTCCGGGAGACGCCGATGTGGAGCGGGCCTTGTTGGGGCCGGGGGGCGCACTTCCGGGCCTCAGGCAGGGGCAGGTGGTGGCGGATTTTTCGACGGTTCTTCCGGCCACCTCCCGGCGCATGGCGGAGGCGCTGAGCGAAGCCGGTGCCTTCTACCTGGACGCCCCCATTAGCGGCAACCGGCGCATCACCCGGGAGCGCGGCGGGACCTTGATGGCTGGAGGCGAGGAGCGGGCCTTCCGGAAAATCCGGCCTATTTTGCGAAAAATCACACGCCGCCAGTTTTATATGGGGGCAAGCGGGCGGGGGGCGCTGACCAAGCTCGTGGTGAACACGGTGAGCGAGCTCAACCGGACCGCCCTCGCAGAGGGCCTCACGTTCGGGACGATGGGGGGGATCGACGGCGGGCTGTTGCTCGAGGTGCTGGCATCGGGTTCGGCCTACTCCAAGCAAATCGATCACAAGGGCGGGCGGATGCTCAAGAGCGATTTTAAGGACCCCGAGGCCACCACCGAGATGTGCGTCAAGGACGCCGAGCATATGCTGCGGGCGGGGCGGGAGGTCGGCGCCCCACTTCCCCTGACGGCGCTTCGCTGCCAGCTTTACCAGGCCGCCACGCGCATGGGACACCACGGAGATGACCCGGCGAGCATCATCGCCTTGTATCAAACCCTGGCGGGGGAGAAGAAGACGCCCCCTCAAAAAAGACCGGCCCAAAAACGCCGGTCATAGAATCCCTTTTTTATCCAACAGGCGCGGGAGCGGGGTCAACTTTTCCGCGGGATTCGGGCTCGAGCCTACATTCCGATTTCGGTCATCATCCTGCGGAGATTATTGGCGGCTCGGGCGGTTTTATCCACCGACCCCAGATGCGGCTCAAGTGTCACCGTCGTCTCGTATCCATCTTCCTTCAGGCGCCGAAGCTGGCCCGCCGCGTCGAATTCGCCCTCGCCCATGACGACCCACTGGAATCGCCCGCTTTCGGTGCATTTGGCGTCTTTGAGATGAATGTGCACCATGCGCGAGCGCACCCGCTCGTATCCGGCGGGAAAAGCATCGGCCTCCCCTCCGGCGAGGGCGTTCGCCGGGTCCCATAAGATGCCGAATGCTTTTGAGTCGATCTTCTCGGCCAGCCGGACGGCGTGCTCGCTGGTTGTTATCTGGGTTGTGCTTTGGTTCTCTATCCCCAGCGTGACCCCTCCTTTTTCGGCCAGCCTGACGGGAAGCCTGTAAAGGGATACGAGTTCATCCGTGACCGTTCCGGTGGATCCGGGACCGGGCGATCTCGCGGGATACAGGGGAGAAAGAACCCGGACGAGGTTCGCACCGAAAATTTGGGCGGCCTCCATCGCCCGCTTGAGATTGTCGATTTGGGCGTCGTACTCAATCTTGACGAACTCGTGGGGAATTTTGAGGAACTGCGCGCCAATTCCCACGACCTCGAAGCCTTCTCCATCGAGGAGGGAGAGGGCCTCTTTCTTCTCGAAGTGGGTCAGGTTCCACGCGCCCTTGCCCCAGACCGTCCTGAATTCCACCCGCTTCATTCCCCATTCTCTGGCCAAGCGGAGCGCCTTGGCCAGATCGTCGTCGATCTCGTCTGTTACGATTCCAAGCTCCCACATTGCATCTTCCCCCATCTTTTATCCCAAAGCCTGCGGTCCGCCGGAATATAACGCAACAGCCGGAGCCCTGGGCACGCCGTCGGCCGCCCTGCCGGTCTAAATCTATAGGCGCAACAGATCCTCGCCCGGAACGATGGTTCCATCGAAGTGCCTGGCAAGCGCTTCGGCGACTTTATCGTTCGGGGCCAGAGGCGGGACGACGTGCGAAAATACCAGCTTGCCCACTTTCGCCTCAGTGGCCGTCCGGCCGATTTCCTCGACCGAGGCATGATGGGCGGCCACGATTTTCGCCGTCTCCTCGACTCCGCCATACTCCTCCACAATGAATTCGGGCAGGCACGGGTGCATGACCAGAATGTCCGCGCCCATCGCGAAGGGGACCAGCTTTTCGGTCGGGCTGCCGTCGCTGGCGATGACGATATTCCGGCCGCCGGCCTCGAAGCGGAAGGAAAGGATGTCCGGCACGTTGCCATGCCGTGTTCCTCGCTCTACGCTGATTTGGATTCCGTTCACCTCGAATGTGTCGCCGGGAGAGAGAACGTTGACCTCGATCTCGCAGCCCGTGCGCGGTTTTCCCTCGTTCGCCCGGAGATCGATGTCGTACTCGTAGTAATGAAGCATTCGTTTGACGATTTCAGGGGCGGGATCGGGGCCATACACACGAAGCGGGGTTTTGGCCCCCATGATCCACCGGGAGATAAAAAATTCGGCGAATCCAGTGTAATGGTCCGAATGGAAATGGGTGAAAAATAAATAATCGACATCCCGGACCGAAAATCCGGCCCTGACGATTTGGGTGGCGGCATGGCGGGCGGCATCGATCAGATAAAGCTTGCCGTCCGCCACGATGGCATTGGAGGGGCCGGCCTTTAGCGGAGTCGGCGGCGGCGCTCCTGTTCCCAGAAGGATAAGGTCCATGGTCTTATATCTTTATGGGCCGTGTATGGGCCATTATTTTCGGTCCAATACGTTGCGTATCGATTTTCCAATTTCCTGTCAAGGCGCGGCGCGGACGTCCCCTCTAAGTTGTGGATTGCGGGCAGGCATCGGTCAGCTACAATGACCTTTCGCTACATTTCAGTTGTGGATTGCGTGGTGTGCTCCCCGGATCCTGACCCAGCCTGAATGCGACTTT
>DNYS01000093.1:29541-29732 GCA_003506735.1 Nitrospinota bacterium | reverse complement strand
CCGCCGCCCGAATCGGCGGCCTGATCCGCAGCCGGGGTTTCTGCCGCCGGGGCCGTAGCGGGGGGAGACGCCGGCTCGTCCGCGAAAAGTGCGTCAAGATCGTCCAAATCTCCGCCGCCCGAATCGGCGGCCTGATCCGCAGCCGGGGCTTTTGCCGCAGGGGCCACAGCGGGGGGAGACGCCGGCTCGTC
>DNYS01000093.1:17038-29462 GCA_003506735.1 Nitrospinota bacterium | reverse complement strand
CGGCTCGTCCGCGAAAAGTGCGTCCAGGTCATCGACTTCTCCGCCCGCCTCCGGTTCCGCCGCGCTGGCCGGTTCGGCCGCTTCTGGAGCGAGAGCTTCGGCCCCGGTATCTCCGCCTGCCTCATCCAGGATCGAATCGAAATCCTCGATTTCGGACGCATCGCCGGATTCCACGGCCCCGGCGGGCGCTTCCCCGACTTGGCCAATCTGTTCCCGAAGGTCGGTGATTTTTTCGAGGTAATCCATGTTCGCCGGATCTTCCTCGGCGAGGCTTTGGTAGACTTCGAGCGCCTTATCCGGGTGTCCCTGCGATATATAGAGTTCGGCGAGGGAGGGAGTGGGCACGGCATCGCCCGTCTCCTCCAGCGGGGCCTCATCCGCAAGAGCCGCCCCGGAAGCGGCGGAGGCCGCCCCAGGCGCTCCAAAGGGCCCTTCGAGAGCGGCGGCGGCCGCCTCGTCCTGGATATCGAACATTCCGATGGCCACCTGGGCCCGGCGAGCTCCCGCCTCATCGCCCAACTTTCGGCAACAATCCAAGAGAAGCCGCTGGGCGGCGAGGTTCCACGGTACGCGGGCAATGGCTTTTTCCAACTCACCGGCCGCATCGCTCACCTGCTCTTTCGCCAGATAGATTTCGCCGAGAAGAACGCGGGGAGCCGCATAGGCCGAGTGATGCTGAAGCCCACCCGTGAGCAGGCCGATGGCCTTGTCGGCCTCTCCCTTTTCCCAGATCAGGCTGGCGAGCGGAAAAAACGCGGGAGAAACAGGGTCGTCCTCGAGAACGGCCTCGAGGACCTGAATTCTGGATTCTGGATCTCTGGGTCGAGAAGCCATGGGACTCCGCCGGATCGAAGCGGAACTTCACCGAAAAGGGCAGACCGACGAACTCACTTTGCCCCGGCAGGACTTAAATATCAACCCTTTACCCCTTTGAACCCGCGACCGTATACTCCCCGGAATCATTTCACCGGAACCTCTCGGGAGAAACGCTCACACATGTTTCAGATTGGCATCGACGCCGGAGGCACCTTCACGGATTTTTGGGTGACCGGGGCGGACCCCGGCAGCGGCTCTTCCATCGAGGGGTTGATGCACAAAATCCCTTCCACACCGGGGGACCCGGCCCGGGCCGTCATTCAGGGCATCGGGGAAATCGCCTCCTCCCGGGGGCTTTCCGCCGGAGATTTCCTGAAGGAGACCGGGCTCATCGTTCACGGAACCACCGTGGCGACCAACGCCGTGCTCACCGGAAACGGAGCCAAGGCCGGCCTCATCACCACGCAGGGCTTCCGAGACATTCTCCAGATGCGGCGGGGATGGAGGGAGGAGTTTTTCAACAACAAGAGGCCACTCCCGGCGCCCCTCATCCGCCGGGCCCTGCGGCGAACGGTGGCGGGCCGGCTGGACGAAACCGGCGCCGAACTCGAACCCCTCGACGAGGCGGGCGTCCGCGAGGAGGCCCTTCGCCTCAAGGCCGAGGGCGTGGAGTCGGTCGTCCTCTGCTTTATTCACGCCTGGGCCAATTCCGATCACGAAAGACGGGCGGCGGAGATTGTCCACGAGGTTTTCCCCGAGGCGTTCCTGACCGTCTCCTCCGAACTCCTTCCGCAAATCAGGCTCTACGAACGCGTGAGCACCTGTGCCTTCAACGCCTACGTCGGGCCCATCATTCAAAAATATCTAGAAAAGCTGGACACCTCGCTCCGGGAGGCCGGTTTCGCGGGCGCCCTGCTCATCATGGGATCGCACGGCGGGGTGATGACGGCCCCGGTGGCCGCGCGCCGGGCGGCTTCATCCCTCCTCTCGGGCCCCGCCGCCGCCCCGGTCGCGGCATCCCGGGCGGCCGCCCCCTACGGAATCACGGACTACATCGTCACTGACATGGGCGGGACGAGCTACGATGTGGCGCTCATCCAGGGCGGCGAGCCCCTGGTCACCCAGGAAAACTGGCTCGGCGGCAGGCGCATCGCTCTCCCCTCGCTCGACATCCACACGCTGGGCGCGGGGGGAGGGAGCATCGCCTGGTGCGACCAGGGGGGGATCCTCCACGTCGGCCCCCGGAGCGCGGGGGCGAATCCCGGCCCCGCCTGCTACGGCCAGGGGGGGGAAGAGCCCACTGCCACGGACGCCTGCCTGGTGCTCGGCTACCTGGACCCGGACTATTTCCTGGGAGGAAAACTCCGCCTCCGCCGCCGGGAAGCCGAAGAGGCGATTCGGCGCGCCGTGGCCGAGCCGATGGGCCTGTCGGTGGAAGAAGCGGCTCTTGGCATCTACGAGGTCATCTGCACTCAGATGGCGGCCGGAATCCGGGAGGTCACCGTCCGCAGGGGGCTCGATCCGCGCGATTTTCTCATGCTCGCCGCGGGCGGGGCGGGGCCGCTTCACGCCGGAACCATCGCGCGCGATCTGGATATTCCCCTGGTCATGGTCCCGGGAGATTCCGCCGTATTTTGCGCCGCCGGAATGCTGATCTCCGATCTCAAGCACGACCTCGCCGTGAGCTGGCGCGCGGGGGCCTCGGACCTCGACCCGCGCGAACTCTCGGCGCGCTTTCGGACGCTTCGAGAGGAGTGCCGCGCGATTTTGGCCGAGCAGCGCGTCCCCGGGGATCGGATGGCCTTCGAGCCGGCGGTGGATATGCGCTACATCGGCCAGCATCACGAAGTCACCGTTCCCCTTCCGTCCGGGTCCATCGATGCCCCCGACATCGGGGATATTCTCGGACGGTTTCATGCGTGCCACGACGCCCTCTACGGGTACGCCACCGAAGAGATGCCCGCCGAATGCATCACCCTCCGGATGAGCGGACGGGGGCGAACGGAACGGACGGCCGTCTCCCCTCCGCCCATCGGCGTCGCGCTCCCCCCGTCACCGCCCCGTGCGAAGCGGCGGATATGGTTGCCCGGCACGCCGGAACCCGTTCAAGCGGATATATACCGGGGAGAGGCGCTGGTGCCGGGCATGACGATCGCAGGACCCGCCCTCGTCGAGCGGCCGAACACGACCATCCTTGTGCCGGGAGATCATGAACTCGCCCGTGGCGCATTCGGCCACAGCTTCATCTGGCCGGCAGCCCGGGCGGATGAAATGCGCGCCAGATTCATGCCGACCGGGGAGGCCACCTGAATATGAGTGCCATCCCCCGCCCCCCGGGCATCGATCCCATCCTCGCCTCCGTTCTCCAGCGGCGCCTCCGCTCCATCACCGAGGAGATGGCGCTCACCCTGCTCCACACCACCCGATCGCCCATTCTTTCCGAGGGCAGGGACTTCGCCACCGGGGTTTACTGGGCCAACGGCGACATGCTCGAGCAGACCGAATACACCGCTCTCCTGGGGTTCGCCCTCCAACCATCGCTCAAGGCGTGCATCGAATATTTCAAGGACGATATCCGGCCCGGAGACGTGATTTTTCACAACGACGTTTACCTCGGCGGCAACCAGATCAACGACCTGGGCGTGTTCAAGCCCATCTTCTTCGAGGATGAACTTGTCGCCTGGGCCGCCTGTAAGGCCCACCAGGCGGACCTGGGCGGGGGCGCCCCGGGTGGATACAACCCCGAGGCAACCGAAATCTGGCACGAGGGGCTGCGCGTCCCGCCGCTCAAAATGTGGGAGGCCGGGAAGCTGCGGCGCGACGTGTGGGACATGATTTTCGCCAACACCCGCCTCGACATCGTGGCCGAGGACGCCAAGGCCTGCGCGGGCTCCTGCAACGTGGGCGAGCGGCGGGTTCTCGAAGTGCTTGGCCGCTACGGGCGCGAGGCGTTCGACCGTCACATGGCCTACATCATGGACGGGGCCGAGCGGATCATGCGCGGCGAGATCGCCGCCATGCCGGACGGCGTCTACCGGGGCGAGTCGTTCCTGGCCAACGACGGATTTCAGGAGGGCGTCCGCCACAAGGTGGTGTGCACCCTCACCGTCGATGGCGATGCGATCGCGTTCGACTACACCGGCTCGGCGGGCCCCACGCCGGGCTACGCGAACGCCCCCCTCCACGCCTCGACGAGCGGCCTGATGATCGCCATCTTGATGAACGTCGATCCCGAGATTCCGCACAACGCCGGCATGCTCCGGCCCATCGAAATGATCTTTCCCGAAAACTCGATGCTCAACGCCGAGTTTCCCCACGCCACCAGCTACGGCAACCACCTCACCCACCAGATTTGGGAGGCCGCCGTGAAGGCGCTCGCCCAGGCCATTCCCCACCGGGTGACGGCGGGATGGAACAAGGTCTACTGGGGCATGTCCAGCGGCTACGACAGACGCAGCGGCCGCCGCTTCGTGGATTTTTGCCTCTTCGCGATGAAGGGGGGCTCGGGCGCGACCGAGGGCCTCGACGGGCTGGATCACATCGGCACCGTCATGACCGGAGGGGCGATGACGGCCCAGGACCCCGAGATGCACGAAATCCAGACCCCTCACCGGATCCGCCATTTCGAATACGAGATCGACTCGGCCGGGCCGGGGCGCTGGCGCGGCGGGCTCGGGATTCGCTCGGAATGGCAGCTCCTCGGCCGCGATGCGAAGATCATCATGTTCGGCCAGCAGACCGAGCCCGGCGAGGAGCCTTTCGGTCTGTTCGGGGGACGGGCCGCCGGTCTCAACACCGCTAAACTCACCTACCCCGGCGGGCGCGAGTACATCTCAAAGGGTCACGAAATTATCCCGGACGCCGAGGGCGTCGTCATCGAGCAGGTGGCCTCGGGCGGCGGCGGGTACGGCGACCCGAGGCTCCGGCCCGCCGAGATCGTGCGAGAGGAGGTGCGCGATGAGATCGTCTCCGCCGAATCGGCGCGGCGCGACTATGGGGTGGCGCTCGATCCGGAAACCCTCGAGATCGACGAGGCCGAAACCGCCCGCCTGCGGAAGGGAGTTTGATGCCGTCCGGTGATTTTTTCGATTCCGGGTGGAATCAAGATGGATTCAGGAAAAATCGGAAGGTCCGCCGTACAGGCGGTGCTCGACCATGATTCAGAGGTCCATGACGACCGCGAGACCGACCTCCCGCGCCCGGCGAGCGGCGGCCTCGTCGATGACCCCTTTTTGAAGCCATACCGCCCGCGCCCCCGCGGCGAGGGCCTCATCCACCACCCCGCCGACACGGTCCGAACGCCGGAATACGTTCACCACCTCGGGAGGCTCCGGCAGGGCGGCGAGACGCGGATAACACGTTTCGCCCAAGAGCGATTCATGGCCGGGGTTGACGGGAACGATCTCGTAGCCCGCCTTCTTCATGTAGGCGCTCACATAGTGGCTGGGCCGATGCTCCTTGGGGGATAGGCCGACCACCGCAATCCGGCGGAAATCCCGGAGCATCGCGCGGATCGTCTCCGGGTCCTTGAAGGAGGAATCATTCACCGCCTCACCGCCGCCGGCCGGTCCCGCTCTTCCCACTCCTTCAGATGTCCCCGGAGCGATTCCGGATCGCCGGCGCCCTCGAGAAAGCGGGACAGGGCGTCTTCGTCGGTATCGTAAAGGGGGAAACACGAGGCCGGGGCCGCCCCTCCGGGCGCGTGAACCACCGCGCGCACCAGGAAGGCCGGAATGTTCGTCCGCTCGGGTTTTTCCTCGAAAAAATCCGTCTCCACGATGCGCTCGGCGGTGAGGATGACGCCCTCGGCGGCGCGCGACATGAGAACGTCCTCGAACGTGCCGCCGTCGATTCGCGCGTTGCCCCCGGCGTCGGCGTGCTGCACGTGGAGGAGGGCCCAGTCCGGCCGGATGCGCGGGATCATGTAAACCTTCTTTCCGGTATACGGGTCCTCCGCCTTCCGGAACCCCGTCAGCGCGGGCGTGTCGCTTCCCTCCATCCCGGCCACCGGCTGGCTTGGCAAGCCGTAGGCCGAGGCGCGAAGACCCGCGATCACGGTGTAGCAGACATGCTCGACGGCCCGGACGGTTCCGCCCTCGACGCCCCGGCGGTAGGAGGGCGCCATGCCGAACAGGTTCTCGTAGCCGACGTAGCCCGATCGGACCTCGGCCGCCGCCCCCGCCGCGCAGAGCAGATCGATGTCATAGGCCCCCGCCGTCTTGACGAGGCAAAGGCCGCGCCTCCCCTGCCGCGCAAGCTCCCGCACGAGGGCGGACGGGGTGCGGCTCAGCGAGTTGCCGCCAAGCGCGATCAGCTGGCCATCCTCGATCAGGGCGGCCGCCTCTTGAAGGGAATGAAGTTTACTCACGAAATCTCCTGCCGCTTCACCCGGCGAAGCTCGGGGAATTCGGAATAGCGGACGCCCTCGGGGTCCACCTCGGCGAGAGCGGCCAGCTCTTCCCCGGTGGGAGGAGGCGTCTCGGGAACACCCCCCGCCCAATCGAGCGGAAACCCTGTCCGCCCGGCCACCTCCTCCGCCGTGGCGCCGGGGTGGACGCTCTCCAGTTCGAGGCCGCCCGCGCCCATGGCGAGAACCGCCAGCGGGGTGATCACCCGCGTCAGGTTTCCCGTCTGGGTCACGAAATCCACCTTCGGGACGAACGTCCGCCGGTCGTACACCGTGCGCCAGATCACGGTGCGCCGCGCCTGCTCCATGACGACCGAGCCCCCGCCCCCGCCGGGGAGCCGCACCTTGGGGGAGGAAGGTTCTCCGATGTAGCTCATGTTCACGCGTCCCGCCCGGTCGATCTGGGCGCAGCCCAGAAACATGAGATCCATTCCGCCCCGCGCGAAGAGATCGTAGGCGTCCGCGTTCGAGAATATCGCCGCCGCCCCCTGGCAGAGCACCGGGTCGTTCGTGCTAAAGGGCAGGCGCTCCGGCTTGGGGTCCACCGAGCCCGCGACCTCGATGAGGACCGCGCGCGGGGCATGGAGTTTTTTCGCCAGGAAAATGGCCACCATCGGGAGCGGCGAATTCACGCCGTGAAAAACCCGCTCGCCGTCGCGCACCTCGCGGGCCAGGCAAACGGCCATCTGATCCGCCGCCGCGCGGGCGGCATCGGCATCGAATGTTGTTTCTTGCCCCAATTTCCCTAGCTCCCCGCCGCATCCGGGGCGGAAGCCCGGTCCGCCGAATCGAGATACTCGGCAAGGCCCTCGGCGGTCCGGGACAGTTCCATGTAGCGGCGAATCCCGGCCTCGTCCACCCCATAGGCGGGGTGGCAGCTACAGGGTCCCGCCCCGCCCGGCGCGTGGGCGACGGCGGCCACCATGAACCCCGGCACCGCCGTCAGCTCCGGCTCCTCGGCCATGCGCCCTGGAGGGACGATCTCCTCGGCGGTGACGATGACCCCCTTCGCCGCCCGCGTCATCTCCACATCGAAATAGCGCGGACCGTAAATCCTCGCGTTCCCCTCGGCGTCGGCTTCATGGACGTGGAGGATCGCCCAGTCGGGCCGGAGGGCGGGGATGGCGTGCAACCTCTCGCCGGTGTAGGGATCGTCGATGGTCAGGATGCCGCTTCGCTCCGGTATGTCGCTTCCCTTAAAACCCCGGATGGGCTGAAAGGGAACGCCGTAGGCTGCGGCCCGCAGCCCCGCGAGGATGCTCGCTCAGGCGTGTTCGGTCAGCCCGGCGAGCCCATTTTCGATGGATTTCCTGTAGTTGGGCGCGAGGCCGTAGCTGGCCTCGAAGGTGACGATGCCGCTCAGAACGCGGCCCAGCGCGCCCGCCGCGCAAAGCAGGTCCGCATCGTAGCCCGGCGACGGCTTGATGAGGGTGAGCCCCTTCCTTCCGGCCCGGACGAGCTCGCGCAAAAGAGCCGATGGCGCCCGGTGGAGCAGGCTCCCGCTCGTGCTGATCGAATCGCCGTCCTTTACCAGCGCCGCGGCCTCGGCCAGCGTGCAAAGTTTGGTCATGATCGAACCCTCGCGGAAAATCTTCCCCGCCGCATGGTAGGGGAATCAAAGGAAAATGTCAGGGGGACGCCCACACTACACACGCCCCCGGCGGCGGCATTATTCGAACAAGGGGCGCGGGCGGCCCGCAAACGGGGCCGGGCCGTTAATCCAGAAGGACATCCTCCTCGTCCATCAGCATCAGGTAGGGCTCGCCATATTGCTTCGGATCGTCCAGGCCCCACCCCTCGCCCGAATCCGCCAGCCTGAGGCGGACCCCCCAATCGCCCCCGAATATCAGGTGCACCTCGACGGCCCCCGAATCGGAGACCGGGACATACTTGGCCGGACAGGGCGACCCGCCATCCGCGCTGCTCCAGCCGGTCACCTCGTAGATGCCTTCCACCTTTCCCATCTCGGAGATTTTGACCCGCCGGATCGGCACGGGCCTCCGGCGGGCCTCGTATACCATCATCGGCATGTAGGCGCAGTTTTCGTTTTCCTCCACTTCGAGATAGATGGATTCGGTCATGATCAATCGATCACAGCGACGGCGTTGATTTCGATCAGGCAGCGCGGGTCGGTGGCGAGCTGGACCACCTGGACGGAGGTCGTTGCCGGTTTGTTCTCCCCGAAAAATTCCGCCCAGACCCGGTTGAGATCGTCCTGGTCGGTCAGGTCGGTCTGATACCGCGAGACCGCGACCACGTCGGCGAAGGTGGCGCCGACGGCCTCGAGACCCTTTTTCAGATTCTCGAGCGCGGCGCGCGCCTGCCCCTCCATGTTCTCCGGCATGGCGTCGAACTCCTCGGGGCGGTGGGGGTGGTGATGGTAGACCGGAGCCGCCGTCACGCCCGCGAAGTAGACCGTCGTCCCGCCCGTCACCTTGATCGCCGGAGCATAGGGCATCCACAGGTCCGGAGCGTCCGGCCAGTGAACGTGTTCGATATTTTTCGTCATTTTGGGATTCCTCCGCCACTCGTAAAAAAAAATTCGATGAGGTGCACTCCCATTCTACCCGAATAAGGCCCGGCCCTCCCGTGCCTCGGCCCGGCCGAAATGGTATGATCCGGCATTCGCTGAATTCCGGTTCATACCAACCGAAGGGATAAATGATGGCGGAAAAAACGCTTGAAGGGAAAAGGGCCGTGGTCACGGGCGGCTCGTCGGGAATCGGCGCTGCCATCGCCGTGCGATTCGCCTCGGCGGGGGCGGACATTTGGGTGGCGGGTGGAAGCAGCCGGGAGGGGCTTCAAAAGTCAATCGACGCCTGCGCCGCGCACGGGGTCAAGGCAGGAGGGGATCTGTACGACCTCTCGACCGGGAGGAACGCCGCCGGCCTTGTGAAGGAGGGCGCGGAATTTCTCGGCGGCCTCGATATCCTCGTCAATTCGGCGGGCACACGGAACCTGAGCGCGTTCGTGGATATCGAAGACGACGCCATCGATCTCCTGTTCGAGGTGAACGCCAAGGCGGCGTTTTACGCCTCGCGCGAGGCCGCGCGCATCATGGTCCCCCAGGGGAGCGGAAATATTCTCATGATCGGCTCGGACGCCGGCGAGCACGGCACGCCCAACTTCTCCCTCTACGGGGTGACCAAGGCGGCCATGCACGCGCTGACCAAGAACCTGGCCATCGAACTGGGACCCTCGGGGCTGCGCGTCAACTGCATGGCGATGGGGCCCACCCGAAGCGGCCGGGTGAAGGAGCTTTTGGACAACGACCCGGAATTCTACAAGAGCCGGATCAACAAGGTGCCCATCCGGGATTTCGGCGATCCCGAGGACATCGCCGAGACCGCTCTCTTTATCGTTTCGCCCGCGAACAAATTCATGAGCGGCGCCATCGTCATGATCGACGGCGGCATCACCGCAGGTTGAATTGCGCAAGAACATCCCATGACGGCTAAAATCCTGACGGGAAAACGCGCCGTCGTCACCGGCGCCTCCTCGGGCATGGGGGCGGCCATCGCCCGCCGCTTCGCCGCCGAGGGGGCGGACATTTGGGCCGTGGGCGGAGGCGATGCCGAAGGGCTCAACAAGACCGTCGAGGGCTGCGCCAAAAGCGGCGTCCGGTCGGGCGGAGCGGGATACGACTTCTCCCGGCCCCGGACGGCGGGAGAGGCCATCCGCGAGGGGGCGGAATTCCTGGGCGGCCTGGACATCTTGGTAAACTGCGCCAGCGGGCGGAACTTCAAGGCCCTGACCGACCTTTCGGACGCCGATATCGACTTCATGTTCGATCTGAACGCGAAGTCGTATTTTTTCGCCTCCCGGGAGGCCGCCCGCATCATGGTCCCCCAGGAAAGCGGGCACATCATCATGATGGGCTCGGTCTCGGGCGAGCGGGCCCGGCCGATGCGCTCGCTATACTGCGCGACGAAGGCGGCGGTCCATTCCCTCACCCGATCCATGGCGCTCGAACTGGGCCCCCTGGGCCTGCGCGTCAACTGCGTCGCCCCCGGCCTGATCGATAGCGGCCGGGTGAAGAAGATGATGGAGGACGATCCGGACCTTTCCAGGAAGCGGATCGCGGGCATTCCGCTTGGCCGCCTGGGCGATCCCGGCCAGATCGCCGCCATGGTTCTTTTCATGGTCTCTCCCGAGAACGACTTCATGAACGGCGCCATCGTCCCCGTGGATGGGGGCTCGATGGCGGGCTGATTTTCATTTATTTCATACCGAAAGACAGGAACACATGGACATCAAAATCCTCGCAGGAAAACGCGCTGTCGTCACCGGAGCCTCATCGGGCATGGGCGCGGCCATCGCCCGCCGGTTCGCCGCCGAGGGGGCGGACATCTGGGCCGTGGGAGGAGCGGACGCCGAGGGTCTCAACAAGACCGTCGAGGACTGCGCCGAAAGCGGTGTCCAGTCGGGCGGAGCGGGATACGACTTCTCCCGGGCCCGGGCCGCGGAAGACGCCGTCCGGGAAGGGGCGGAATTCCTGGGTGGCCTCGACATTCTGGTCAACTGCGCCGGGGGCCGGGTGTTCAAGGGAATCTTGGATATCACCGACGATGAGATCGATTTCATGTACGAGCTCAACACGAAATCCCTCTTTTATTCTTGCCGGGAGGCGGCGCGCATCATGACTCGCCAAAAAAGCGGGCATATCCTCAACATGGGCTCGGTGGCGGGGATTCAGGCGAGCGCCGACCGCTCTCTTTATTGCACGACGAAGGCGGCGGTCCATTTGCTCACGAAGTGCCTGGCCCTGGAGCTGGGTCCGCTGGGAATCCAGGTTAACTGCCTGGCGCCCGGGCTCGTGGACAGCGGCCGGGTGAAGGTGCGCCTGGCGGCGAACCCCGAGTATGCCGAAAAGAGAATCAGCCAGATTCCCGTCCGGCGGCTCGGCGATCCGGAGAACATCGCATCAACCACGCTCTTCATCGTCTCGCCAGAAAACAAGTTTATGAACGGCGCCATCGTCTCCATCAACGGGGGCGTGAGCGCGGGATGACCGCGAACCGATACGGAAAGGCCTTCCGGGCGGTTTGGGTTCTTTTGCTTCTTGGCATGCTCCTTGGCGCGGGGGCCTGTATTTCCATTGCAGGGACCAATGCAGAAGCAGAGCCGGGCGATCGGACGGGGCCGCCCGAAACCCACCGCCTTGTCAGCGTCTCCGTCCCCGGCGATGCTGCCTGGCTATTTTCGATTAAACCCTTCGCCCGCATGAAAAGCGCCTCGCTCGTCACCCTGACGAAAGAGGGCCGCTTCTTTTCCCTGGAGGTAAAAGGCGGGCGCCTGCGCGCCAAGCCACTCCCCGCCCTGGCCACTCTTTCCCCGGGCGTTCCTCCGGCCACACTCGATGAAGGGATTATCGCCGGGGGAACCAGGGACGGTTCGTTCCGGGTGATCGACTTTTTCCGGGAGACCGTCTCGAGCGCCGCGGCGGGTGAAGCGCTATCGCCGCTTTCGAGGCTGGCCGCCCTCACAAAATTAGCGGTCGCCACCGTGGGGCGGGACGGCTCTCTCATGATCTTTCAAAAATTCGGCGCAAATGGAAGGAGACCCAGCGCATCCCGGCCCAAGAGGCCAACGCCCTGCCGGATGCGCTCCTCGCGGCGGCGGACCTGGACGGAGACGGCACGCGGGAGCTCATCGTTCCGGCCGCGCCGACGTGGCGCTATGCGCACGGGGTATTGGGCGATGCGATCGAGCCGTCAGAGATCCAGATCTTCAAAATAGCAAGCGGCCGCCTGAACCTCCTGTCCACCTACCGGGCAAAAGGCGATGGCGTTTTCGAGGCCATCGGCGCGCTGGACGGAGACCTCGACGGCGACGGGCGGGCGGAAATTCTCGTCACGCGGAGTGACTACGGCTCCGGAGCGGGACACATGGCCCTGGCCCTCCGGAAGGGGCGCCTTATCCAGAAGGCAAAAGGGGCCTCTATCGACCTGGGAAACCGCTGGTCTCACCTCCTCGGCGCTTTCGATTTGGGCGCGGGCGGCAAAAGCATCCTCGCCATCGAGACTCCTCATCTGGCGGGCTATCTTCTCGCCCTCGAGATGAAGGGAGGCCGCCTCGCCGAGCGGGCCCGGCGGCCGGGGTTCACCACCCATTCCATCGGATCGCGGAATGTATGGGAGTTCGCGGTCATCCGACGGGCGGGCGCCGCCGAGATCGTGGTTCAGGAAGTGAGCCGTGGCC
>DNYS01000093.1:16496-17010 GCA_003506735.1 Nitrospinota bacterium | reverse complement strand
TGGCCTTGCGGAAAAACCGCTGGGTCATCCGCTGGACGATCCCGCTGGCGGGGCCGGTCCAATCCAACATCGTAGCGGCGGATCTGAACGGGGACGGCCTGGACGATCTCGCCTTCGCCGGCCCCGGGGGCAAGGTTCACGCGCTCCTCTCCCGGTAGATTCCACTCCCCCCGGGGCGGAACCGCCCCTGCAATTACGGCAAGAATTCAACCTGTGGCCCCGTTTTCCGCCCTCAAAGCGGCTGGGCACTATCGGCCTGAATTCAGGAGACTTGAGCAAAAAAACGCCCTAAAAAAATAAACATGTAAAAGTGTAAAACCGAACCATCGATACGCCGATACATTCATTAACGGACAAGGAAGCCCGTTGCTCTATTTGAAAGGAGGCAATTCGATGGCCCTACAATGTTGTGTATGTGAGGATATCCTGATCGAGGCCGTGGAGATGGACAAACTCCACTCTTCGAAAAGAGAAAATAAAGTCAGCAAGGTTTCGAGCGGTTATTGCCCGGACT
>DNYS01000093.1:16135-16281 GCA_003506735.1 Nitrospinota bacterium | reverse complement strand
TTTTTTTAATTTCGCTTGCGGGCGGCCTTCCTGCGGGGCTTTTCCTTGCCCGCGAGGTTGTAAAAGGCATCCAGTCCCGGATAGAGGGCCGCATCGCCCAGCTCCTCGGCAATTCGGAGCAATTGATTGTACTTGGCGAGCCGGTC
>DNYS01000093.1:0-16099 GCA_003506735.1 Nitrospinota bacterium | reverse complement strand
AGGTCGGCGATGGTCGTGTCCTCGGTCTCTCCGGAGCGGTGGGAGATTACCGTCGTGTATCCGGCCCTCGATGCCCTTTGCATGGCCTCGAGCGTTTCGGTCAGGGTTCCGATTTGGTTGAACTTGACGAGAAGGCTATTGGCGACGCCCTCGCGGATGCCCCTTTCGAGAATTTCGGTGTTGGTCACGAACAGATCGTCGCCCACGAGCTGGACCCGATCGCCAAGCGCCGCGGTCAGCGTCACCCACCCCTCCCAGTCGTCCTCGGCGCATCCGTCCTCGATGGAAATGATCGGGTACTGGCGGACCCAGTCCTCGTAAAACTTCACCAGATCGTCCGAGGTCTTCTTGCTCCCGTCCGACCAGCGAAAGACATACTTCCCCTTCTCGTAGAACTCGCTCGAGGCCGGATCGAGGGCGATTAAAGCGTCTTTCCCCGGCTGATAGCCCGCCTTCACGATGGCCTCGAGAATTGCCTCGACGGCCTCCTCGTTGCTCCCGAGGTCGGGAGCGAAGCCTCCCTCATCTCCCACGGCGGTTCCGTAGCCGCGCTTTTTCAATACACCCTTGAGCGCGTGGAATATCTCGACGCCCATCCGGAGGCCCGAGGGGAAATTCTTCGCCCCCACCGGCATCACCATGAACTCCTGAAAATCGACGCTGTTATCCGAGTGAGCGCCTCCGTTGATGATGTTCATCATCGGAACGGGCATGGTGCAGGCCCCCACCCCGCCCAGATAGCGGTATAGCGGGAGGCCGAAAGCGTCTGCGGAGGCCTTGGCCGCGGCGATGGAGACCGCGAGAATCGCGTTCGCACCGATTTTGCCCTTGTTCCGCGTGCCGTCGATTTTTCGCATCTCGATGTCGAGAGCACGCTGATCGGATGCGTCCGTGCCCAAGATGGCGGAGGCCAGCGTCTTGTTGACGTTCTCCACCGTCTTCGTCACTCCTTTCCCGAGATAATAGGATTTGCGCCCGTCACGCAGCTCCACGGCCTCGCGCTTGCCCGTACTGGCGCCGCTGGGGACCGCCGCGCGGCCAAATCCGCCGCCGGCGAGATGGATATCCACCTCTACCGTCGGGTTTCCCCGGGAGTCCAGAATTTCCCTCGCGGCGACTTGTACGATGGTGGTCATGTTCGGCTCTCCTTCGCCCAGGACGATGAGGCGCAATCCATTCGGATTCGTGTGGTCCCAAAAAAATAAATCAGCGGAATTTTTCAAAAAGAATTCGATGGCTCTAAGGGCGGTCTTGTCCGAGCTTTTGAAGCTCTTCCTCGAAATCCCTAATCGTGCCGAACGAGCGGTAGACGGAGGCGAACCGGACATAGGCCACCTGATCGGTTTCCCGGAGCTCGTCCATCACCTTTTCTCCGATGACGGTGGTGGGGACCTCCTTTTCGCCGGTATCGAGAATAAACCGCTCAATTCGATCGACGATGGCTTCTTGTTCCTCGGCCGGAACGGGCCGCTTTTCCAATGCCTTTTGGATTCCGAGCCGGATCTTTTCGCGGTCGTAGTTTCCCCGCGATCCGTCCTTTTTCACGATGAGGGGCCAAGTGACCTCGGGACGCTCGTAGGTCGTGAACCGGTGGCGGCAGGATTCGCATTCCCGCCTGCGGCGGATGGCATTGCCTTCCTTGGTCGTCCGGCTATCGACGACCCGGCTGTCTAGACTCGAGCAGGCAGGACATTTCATATGTTATCGCTCTGGGCAATGGGCTTAAACGGCGGAATCTTGTGGCTGTTCGAGGCCGGATATTTTCGAAACGCGCCGGGCATGACGCCCCTCCTCGAAGGGTGTGTCCAGCCAAAGTCGGACGAGGCGCCGAGCTTCGTCCGGCTCCACGCGGCGTTCTCCGATGGTCATTACGTTGGCGTCGTTGTGGCGGCGGCTCATGAGCGTGCTCCACTCATCATAACAATTGACCGCGCGCACTCCGGGAAATTTATTAGCCACGATCGACATCCCCGCCCCCGAGCCGCAGCACAGGATCGCCCGGTCCGAGCGGCCTTCGCTCACCGCCCTGGAGGCGGGCGCCGCATAGTCGGGATAATCGCAGGATTCCTCCGAACCGGTTCCGTAGTCCTCGTAGGGAACCCCCGCCTCCTCCAGAAATGTTTTCACCATTTCCTTCAAGCGGTAGCCGCCGTGGTCGCTGGCGATGGCAATGGGCTTCATCGAACCGGCTCCAACAGAAAATGGCTGGACGGAACAACCATGCAGCTAAGCCTCGCTTACCGTATGCACGAAGAGGGTCAAAGTCAACCTTTTGCCCACCGAGGCGGCTCAGGGAATCTTGGGAGGCCTGGGCTCGCAGGCAAACTTCTTCTTGCAAAACCGAAGGCAGGATCCGAGAACCACCTTGGCCCGCTGGGATGCCCCGGTGGTTGTGCCGGTCGCCGAAGCCAGATAGGTCCTCTGACACGCCTCCTGGCATCCCCACCGAGAGATACCGCAACTCTTGGCGCCATCCGAGGAGGCGAACCCGGGCCGTCCTGGTTTTTGCGGACTGCCAGGCCTACCTGGAGCGCCTGGCGCGCCAAGAGCGGCCGGTTTTCTCCGCTTGGGCTGGAGGGTAGTCGTATCCAGCGTATCGCCACCTTTGCATTGAACCCTCCCGGAGGCGAAATCCTCGACCGCAGTTTTGCCCGGCGGGCATTTCACCGAGGATTGGGCCCAAATCCCCTGCACCCCGAAGGGGGTGCCGAGAACAGCGATTCCAAGGACCAGAACACCGATACGCGCAAAATTTCGCATATTCCCTCCGTTTCGACCTTCTAATCAGCCGATGAAGTTTCCACCGGCCGAATCACAAACCCGGATTCGGGCTCCCCAAGTATTTTCCTGCCCGCCTCCTTTGCCACCTTCTGGAAAGCGCTCTCCGCACCGAGACGGTCGCCCGATTCCAGCTTTCCCCGGGCATCGAGCAGGCTCATCACTATGCCCACCCAACTGTCCTCCCGGGATTGGTCCAAGGGCATTTCGGTGGCCGCCTCCAGCCACTTCCGTGCCTCCTCGCCCTTATCCACCTCGAACAGCAGGGTCGCCGCCATGACGAGCGGAATGGGATCGCCCTCTCTCTTGCGCCCGCAGGCTATCATGGCAGAGGCCGCCTGACGCTTGGCTTTTACATCGTCCCGAGGAGCGTACTGGGCCACAATCCGGTGTAAAAACTCCGGCTCCCCCAGATGGCGGTAACCCTCTTCCCATGTTTTTACCGCGCGCTTATCCCGTCCCGCCGCCTGGTAGGCCTCGCCCAGACGCAGACGTGGCGCCCTCTCGGAAGGCAGGCAGCGGACAGCCTCCTCGAGCATGGAAGCGGCTCCCTTCGCATCGGAGAGCGCGATTTTCGCCTCGCCCGCCGCCATAAGGATATCGCCCTCGGCTCGTTTGTCAGCAGCCCGCTGGGCGGGAGATGCCCAGGCGGCGTAAAGTTTGCCGATCGCCGCCAGCGCCTCGTCCCAACGCTCCTGGCCGGCGAACATATCGCGCAGCCGGCGAAGGATGTCCGGATGAACCGCCCCGTTCTCCCCCAAACGGAGGAGCATTTTTTCCGCCTCTTGGTGGCGTCCCACGGCTTCGAGATTGGTGGAAAGGCGGACCAAGGCCTCAAGGGAGTCGGGTGAAAGCGAATAGAGCCGTTCATTGCACCGAATGGCTTCTTCGAGGTCGCCGGCATCGGCGGCCAAATCGCCCGCCAGGGTAAAAGCCGGGGAAAGAGTGGGATCGAGCCGCGCCGCTTTCTTGGCTTTTCTCCTGGCCGCGCGGATTTCCCCCCTCGAACGGAGGTTTTCAGCCCGGACCAAAACCCCTCGTGCCCTGGCGCGGCGGCGCCCGGACCGGCGCTCGCGCCAGCGGGCGAGGCCGAAAAGGCCCACCTCGGTCCAACTCACCAAACTGGCAAAAAGGGCCCCTGTGAGGGCGGAAAGAACCACAAGCATGACGAGCGGAAGAGGGAACACCAACCCGTCGGCGAGCCGGAGTTCGACCGATGAACGAGGGTTAAAATGAAGGATATAAATGGCACCGGCTACAGGAAGCGCCACTGTAAGAATGAGGCGGATTCCCACGCGGAGGCCCCTTACATCCCGCCGTTTTTCCTACGCTGCTCGAGCTCGTTTTGAGCCCCCACCGTGAAGCGCGCGTAGGGAATCACTTCAAGGCGTGTGAATGGAATAGGCTTGTCCGATTCCTCGCAAATCCCGTAGGTGCCATCCTCGATTCGCTTAAAGGCGGCCTCAACCTCGCGCAATCGCTCCCGCTCCCGCTCGCCGAGTTCCATCAACACCTGCTGCGAGTATGTGGCTGCCGCCAAATCTCCAATATCCTGCGTTCCATCATCGCCAAATTCGGTACTCTGGCGCTGCACCGCTTCGACATCCCCCATAATCTCACGGCGCACCTCACCTAGACGAACATACAAAACTTCTAATTCTTTTTTTTTCAAATGTTTCACTTGATTCCCTCAGGTAAGCTCAAGAAATTGAACCGGAGGCGGAACTTGGGGCCGCCACATCGATTAATGGCGCATGCGACCAAAGATCTTCAAGGCGGTAATATTCTCTGGTTTTCTCCTCAAATATGTGGATTCCCACGTCCCCACAATCCATTAATACCCAGTTTGCTTCATTCAACCCTTCTATGAACAACGGTTTCTCGCCGATTTCTATTAACATTTCCTGAATTCCCTCGGCAATTGCCCTAACGTGACGAGAACTGGTCCCATGGCAAATGAAAAAGGCATCCAGCTCCGATGAAATCCCCTGGAGGTTCAAAGTGACCGGTTTCAGCCCCTTTTTTGATTCCACCGCATCCTGAATTATTCGAAGACGTTCTTCAAGGATAATTCCCAAGTCCTCCTCAGCGATAAAAAATCTATTCTTCCCAACCATATAAACCGCGCCGGATTATAATTCCTTCCACCGATGGAGGCAATAAATTCCGTAAAGACCTCCTGGAGCGAATCCATTCCCGGATCATGGTGGCTGAAATATTTAGCGTATCCACGGAAGTAAAATTTATAAATCTTTCGGAATCAATGTATTGAAACATATTTTCTCCAACCGACTTGAAATGTGCCCGTTTGTCCAATCCTTTCAATTTTTCTTCCACGCGCGTCATAACCTCGCCTGCATCCTGCTCGCCCCTCAGCGTTACGGCGAAGTTCACCATTCCGAGGAGTCTCAGGGGCTCGCGCCAGGATTCGAGGAAGGAGAAGGCATCGGCGCCGATAATGAAGAAAAGATCATGCCCCCGGCAGGAGCCCTCGGACAATTCGGCCAGAGTGTCAACGGTGTAGGAAATTCCTCCCCGCTCGATCTCGATCGGATCGCACACGAAATGGGGGAATTCCTCCAGGGCCAGATGCACCATCTCCAGCCGATCCTCGGCCGGAGCAATATCGTCCGGGGTTTTGTGGGCGGGAAGAGAGAGGGGGACGATCCTCACCTGATCCAGATCGAGCGCCTCTCGCACTTCATCCGCAGGGCGCAAATGCCCGTAATGAATCGGGTTGAAAGTTCCTCCTAGAACGCCAGTGCGCATAGATTCCCCAAATCGAGCGGCCGTGCGTCAGGTCAAAAGCGCCAGGTTGTTGCGATGGATTATCTCATCGTAATCCTTGCTTCCGAGAATTGCCTCTATTTCGCGCGTCTGTTTACCGGCAATCCGCACCACCTGCGCGGCATTGTAGTTGACCAGCCCCTTGCCGATGGTGTTTCCAAGCGGATCGCGAATTTCCACCATATCGCCGAAACGAAAATCCCCGCTGGCCTCGGTCACCCCGATGGGCAAAAGGCTCTTCCCTCGGTCGATCAGCGCCCGGACCGCTCCGCCGTCGAGGCGAATCCAGCCCTTGGGTTTGGCCGTCGTGCCAATCCACCCCTTTTTTCCCTTGAGGCGGGCGCCATTGGGAACAAACAAAGTTCCACACTCCTCTCCATTAAGGGCGCGGACAAGGACCCCCGCGGATCGGCCCTTGACGATGAGTGTGGAAATTCCGACCCGGTTCAGCACTTTCACCGCGTTCATTTTCGTGGCCATTCCCCCGTGGGCGAGCGGATTCAGGCTCCCACCAGCCACTTCCACCACCTTAGCGGGCAGCCCCTCCACCCGGCGCAACAATGAGGCGCCGGGCGTCACCCCCGGATCGGCATCGTAGAGTCCGTCCACGTCCGAGAGGATAATAACCAGTTCCGCCCGGACCATCTGGGCGACCTGCGCGGCCAGGATATCGTTATCGCCAAATTGGATTTCCTCAATCGACACGGTATCGTTTTCGTTGACGATGGGTATCACGCCTTTGGCAAGAAGGGTCTCAAACGTATTGCAAGCGTTCAAAAACCGGCTCCGGACATCCAAATCCGCATGGGTCAAGAGCACCTGGCCAATTTCAACCCCTTTTCGATTGAATGCGCGCCCATAGGCCTCCATCAATATGGGCTGGCCCACGGCCGCCGCCGCCTGGCGCTCCGGAATCGCGCTGGGAATGCGCTTCATTCCCAATCGCTTAACGCCCGCCGCAATCGCACCAGAGGAAACCAGCACCACATCGCGCCTGGCCTCGCGCAACTCAACCACCTGGGAGACGATTTGCCCTAGCACCCGGCGGTTCACCCCCTCCTCATTGGGCGCCGTGAGGACGGAGCCGCCAACCTTCACGATGATTCGGCGGCTTCGAAGTATCGGCTCCCTGCGCCTGCCCCGCGCGGCTTTCGTCATAGCGCTCCCTCTTTCTTGGTTGCGCTGCCCGCTTCCTTTTTCTCCCCGTCATTCGCCCTTTCGGATAGATTCCGGGAAATATGGCCGATCAACTCCTGGAGCCCCTCTCCCGAAACGGACGAGATTCCGATGACCTGATAACCGCGCGCCTCCAGGCCCTTCCGGAGAGTCTCCGCCTGCTCCTGGGATTCGGTCAGATCCAACTTGGACAACACCGCCAGCCTCGGCTTCCGGGCGAGTTCCGCGGAGAACAATTCGAGTTCACTGGATATGGCGTCCATATCCGAAAGCGCATGATCGCTCGGGACGCTGGCATCCACTAGATGAAGCAGCAGCGAGCACCGATCCACGTGGCGCAAAAATCTCATGCCCAGTCCCTTGCCCGTGTGGGCGCCGGGGATCAGGCCTGGAATATCGGCCACAACGCAGGAGCGGAAATCCCCGAGATCCACTACTCCCAAGTTGGGTTCCAGCGTAGTGAAGGGATAATCCGCGATCTTGGGCCGGCTGGCCGAAATCCGGGAAATCAGGGTGGATTTCCCGGCGTTGGGCATCCCGATCAGGCCGACATCGGCCAGAAGTTTGAGTTCCACCTCCAACTCCACTTCCTCGCCGGGAAGGCCTTTCGTCGTTTTTCGCGGGGCACGGTTGGTCGAGCTTTTAAAATGTTCGTTCCCCAGGCCTCCCCGCCCCCCCAGGGCGATGACGACCTCCTCACCCTCCCCGGACAAATCCGCGATCACATCGCCGGTGCTCACATCGCGGACGATGGTTCCGATAGGGACGGAGACAATCAGATCCTCGCCGTTGGCGCCGTGCATGCGGCGGCCCTTGCCCGCCTCGCCCGATTGGGCGCGGAGATTCGGCCGATGACGGAAATGAAGAAGGGTGTTCAGCGATGAGTTCGTTTGGAAAATAACGTGGCCACCGCGGCCGCCGTCTCCGCCGTCCGGCCCCCCTTTAGGGATATACTTCTCACGCCGGAAACTCAGGCAGCCGTCCCCGCCCTTTCCCGATTGAACAAATAATTTTGCGGTATCTACAAACATCGCGTGGCCGCGGCGGGAAAATAGGAAATGGGGCTGGCTACTCGGCTGGCTCCACGCTGACATAGCGGCGGGCTCGCGCCTTGCGTTTGAACTGAACTTTTCCGCTGGCTTTGGCGTAAAGGGTATGATCGTTCCCCAGACCGACATTCTCGCCGGGATGGAACAATGTCCCCCGCTGACGGACAAGGATTTCGCCGGCCTTGACGAACTGACCCGCAAATCGTTTCACTCCCAAGCGGCGACCTGCGCTGTCGCGCCCGTTGGAGGAACTCCCGCCCGCTTTTTTATGCGCCATGGTTAATTGCCCCCTGTCTGGATTTCCGTTACCTCAAGCTCGGTATATAGCTGGCGGTGGCCGCGCTTCGTGCGGATGTTCTTTCGCCGCTTGAAGCGGAAAGCGTACACCTTATCGCCTTTGCCGTGGCTGCGAATCACCGCATGGACCATCGAGGCGGCGAGCGCGCCCTTTTCGGCGATCACGTTATCGCCATCCACGATCAAGCGAACATCATCCAGTTCAACCGCCTCACCCACTTCGCCGGCAATTCGCTCGACCTTCACGGAATCGCCAGCCTGCAACCGAACCTGCTTCCCGCCAGTTTCCACTACTGCATACATGAGACGCCATCTCCTAGGCCGGCAGGCCCAATCATTGGATCGCGCGGGGTGCCCCGGCACGAACGTTTATACATCCATCATCCGAATTAACAGCCCCATTCCCTTCTCGACCGCAGGGAGGGAGGCCGGAAAAGCCCTTTCTTTTAGCAATGCCGGAGGGGGATTGTCAATTCGGCCTGAAGAGAAGAAAACACAAGGATTTCAAGAAACTCCGGGGTGGGCGTCCGTCCGGAGAATCAGCGTGGGCCGGGTGGCCGGAAACCCCTGCGCCTTTTTCCGCGTCTGATGCGAATCAGGCGAAAGTTCAGCGATTTTTTCTGGTAGGACACCTTCCGCCGTATGGGCAAATAGCCTTTTTTTTGGACCACCACCACGAACCCGCTCCACATGTCCTTTACGCCGGCCTTGTATGTAATGGATACCGGCGTTTTTCCCTGAAACACATCGTTGACAAATAAATCGGCGCCCGGCGGATCGGTAATGACGGTGAGTGTACGGCGATTGATGTTTTTTACCTTTTCGACGACATTTTTATCCAACCAGGCGCAGCCTCCCACCGAAAAACCCGCCATCGAAACCAAGGCCCAAAGAGCCAGACGGCGCCATTTGAGGCTGGAAATAGGTGAATTCATCATTTTCAAAAAATCATCCCGCATATCCTGTCAGTCGCACCGAACCCGGCAAAAACGTCATCAGCTGGATGACAATTCCGGGCATCCCCTACCGGGCCTTTTTCGGATCCGTGCCGGGAGGCTGCCCGACGGTCTGGCCGACCCATTCCTCAATCATCTCCAGCATGAGCGCCTGATCCGAATCGGCCCCATTTCTGGAAACAACAAGGCCATACACTTGGCGTACGTGGTTGAGGAGGAACATGGTCGCCCCCACCTCTCTGGCCAGGTCCGAAGCCATGGTGAGGTCTTTATGCATGAGTCCGGCCGCGAATCCCGTGTTGAAGTCACGCTTGAGCAGGAGGCGCGGCCATTTATCCGCCGTTGCGGAATTTCTGCCGGAGCCGCTGTTGACCACAGCCAGCACTTTTTCCGGATCCAGCCCCATCTTCGCCGCAAAAGCCACCGCCTCCATCGAGGAAAGAAGATTGGTGGCCGAGAGAAAATTGTTGACGCATTTCATGGCATGGCCCGATTCCACTTCCTCTCCGATATGGACGATATTTCCGCCCAGGATTTCGAAAATCGGCATCGCCGCCTCAACCACATCCGACGGCCCGCCCGGCATAATGGCCAACGTCGCCGCTTCGGCCCCGACCACGCCGCCCGAAACGGGAGCGCCCAACATGTGGATGTTCCGGCGTGAAAGCTCCTCTCCCAGGACCGCCGTGCGGCGCGGATAGGACGAACTCATGTCGATCAAAAGTTTGCCGGCCGCCATGTTGTCCGCCAGCCCGCCCTCACCGTTGACGACCCGATCCACGATATCGCTGTTCGGGAGCATTGTGATGATCACATCGCACCGCTGGGCCAGATCGGCCATCGAAGCCGCCGCCTGAACGCCTTCGGGGCGAACCCTCTCCAGCGCCGCGGGGTCGGAATCGTAGCCGATGACCGTGTAATCGCCCCGCCGCAGATTCCGGGACATGGGCGTTCCCATTTTGCCGATTCCGATGAATCCGATCGTGGTCCGGGCCGGTTGGAAGGTTTCCATATCATCCTCAATTAAAAAGAAACGAACGAATGATCTATGCCGATAAAAGCCTCCCCAGCGGCCAGGCAACCGCCCTTGAGGCACCCAATCTTTATATTAACCTTGTGATCCGACTGTACCATTTTTCAGGCGATCTTCTATTACAGTTTGCCCCTTCATGCCAGCCGGGGAGGTATATATTCCGAAAAACTCNNATGCATTAAATCAACCGCTTCGGGTAAAGTGGACCGGAAAAATGAAAATGAATCCCGATTCTGAGATGAATTCAATTTCATCCATGCGCGAGTCTGAAATGGCACACCCATCCGAGTTACCGAAAATGGAAGCCCTGGAGCAGGAAAAGGAATTTTTCCGATACAAGGAAAAAGGGGCCTATCACTGGACCTTGAATTCAAGCCATCCGCTTCGGGGGAACGCCTTCGTCAGGGCCAGGTATGCCAATGTCCTCAAACTGGCCGAAAAATCGGCCGGCGGACAATTGGCCGGAAAACGGGTTCTGGACCACGGCTGCGGCGATGGTGTGCTCGCCAACATGCTCGCCCAGAAAAACGCCCATGTATTCGGAGTGGACAACTCCGAAATCGCCCTGCGCTACGCCCAAAAGCGCATATCAGGAAAAAAAGTCCATTTTCAGGTCGGGAGCGTCTATGAACTGCCATACCGGGACGATACGTTCGATTGCGTCATTTCCACTCAGGTCATCGAGCATCTCGCAGAGCCCATGCGGCTGCTCGCCGAAATCCGCCGAATCCTCAAAAAAGGCGGGAGCGCCCTCATCACCACCCGCATCCGCCTGACGGAAAAACCAATCGATCCCACCCATGTCGCCGAATGGTTCGAAGACGAATTCCGGAGCCTGATCGAAGAGGTGTTTCCCGGGGCGGAATTTTTCAAGTCCCATCCCGCCGCCTGGATGGAGGCATCCTATAAATTCAAATGGATAAAGCTTCTCGCCAACATCATGTCCCTGGTCCAAAATCCGTTCGCCGGTTTCGAGTCCGGCTACCGGCTGCATGTGATTCAGTACGCCCTGGCTACCAAGTAACCCCGCCCATCCGGCCGGGCAGGCCGCCGCTGGCGCGGGGGCGATTTTGGAATCGCCTCCGGCGGCGTTCCGACCATCTCCGGTTTCCGGGCGGAATTTTGTCTTTCCGCCGAAGGAGTGATAACATCCACTCGTAAAGTTCCCCTGTTCTTTTTTGCCTCCGCCCGGAACCGCCATTCTTGACTTAGGAGAAACCCGATGGCGCCGATCACGGCGGAGGAAGTCGCGAAGTATCTCGAAGAAAACCCTGATTTTTTCCTCGAAAATTCCGAACTCGTTCAAACGAGCGGGCTCCTCGCCGGAGAAAACCCAGGGCCGAATTTACTGGACATCCGGAACCGACTCTTCGACCGCCTGAATGAAGAGCGCCGGGAACTGATGAATCTCCTCGACGAGACAATCGGGCTCGTCCGTCAAAACGAGAAAATCGAGGAGGATTTCATGGCGATCGAAAAAATCTTGTTTCAGGGATCGCTCGATGGAGGGAGCCTCTCCGAGGTCGCCCAGGAGATCGAGGCGAGGTTCTCGCTGGACCATGTGAGTATTTTGCTCGATGAGAGTGCGAAAGGGGCGATCCCCGCCGATGGGAACTCAAACGGTTCAAGCCGGGTGCGCCTCGCCGGCGATCGGGATGTGGCGCCGGACGGCATCATTCTCACGGGAAATCTGGAAGAGGGCGCCGCCCCCCTGTTTCCGGAAATGTACCGCGCCGATCTCCGCTCAACGGCGGTCGTGCCCCTCCGGGAGGGAGATCAGCCACTTGGCCTGCTTCTTTTGGGCTCGAAAAATCCCGAAAGGTATATCGAGGGCATGGCGACGCAACTGCTCGCCCGCCTGGCCATGCGGATGGGAATGGGAATCTGTCTCATCCGGCGGCTCGCCGGGGCCGATGAGAACTCGCCTCGCGCAAAATCTCGGCAAAAGAAAAAAAAGGCGGGCCAAACCGCCTGACGGCTGCAGGAATCCCCTAGGTCCGGACGCTCTCGCCCAACGCGGTCAGGGACGTCACCTCCTGAATGCTCTCCAATTCTTCGAGAGCGCGCACACGCTTGACGATCAGCCGGCGCGTTTCCTCATCCGCCACCGGGCCCGTCAGGTCGTGAAAGCGCTCGATCAACTCTTCCCAGGTCAGCGGATTGCGCGGATCGCCCTTCGGGTTGTCCTGATGGGCCTCGAATGTCCCCCGGCGGGTGACGATCTTCACATGGGCCTGCCACTCATGGGGAAATTTTTTCTCCATGTCCGGGTCCCCGTAGCACTGAACCTTGTCGATGATCGACGAATAGACCTTTGAGCGCAGGAAATCGTCGGAGTACTCCTCGAGCCCCGCTTTTCTCCTGAGCAGGGCGACAGAGACCGCATACTGAAGGCTGAACTGCGCGTCCACCACGTTCTGAGGATTGACCTTGATGGCGTTCGGCTCGACCACGACCATGACCGCCGTCTCCGGCACGCGCACCTCGATGCGGGAAACCTCCTCGGGCTGGATGTCGTTCTCGCCGCACAGCCGGATGACTAGGTCCACCGACCCGTGGTTGTAGCGGCAGGTGGCGTGGGGCTTGATGGCCGACTCGCATATCTCCCAGTACTCGCCCAGGTGCTCGGTGACGTACTCCGGATGGGCGTCGTCGCTGAATCCGTGGAGAAATCCGTACTTGCCTTCGAGAATGTCCTCGGGACCCGTGTAGCCCTCCTGGGCCAGATAGGCCGCGATAATGCCGCTGTGGGCGGCCCAGCCTGGATGCAGGCGCTTGGTCCAGGAACCCGTTTCGAGAAACTGCATCGAGCTCGCCGCCTGGCTTCCCGCAATGCCGAAGGCGTTCGAGGCGGCCTCGCGCGATAAGCCGAGCATCTTTGAGGCCGTAACCGCGGCCGCGAAGGTTCCGCAGGTACCCGTCGGGTGAAACCCCCGCTCGTAATGGCTCGTAGGATTGATGGCGTTGCCGACCCGGTTGGTCACCTCGTAGCCGGCCACGATGGCCTCGATGACCCGTCGCGGATCGGCGTTGTGGGCCTCGGCGACGGCAAGCGTGCTCGGCATGACGCTCACCGCCGGATGCAGGCTCGATCGCGTCGTTACATCGTCCATCTCGATGGCGTGGGCGGTTCCCCCGTTCGCCAGGGCGGCGTTCGCCGCGTCGGTGCGAAGAGGCGTTCCGATGACGGTGCAGGGCCCGCCCTGGGGAGCGCGCTTACGGATAAAGCTGTGGAACACGCGCGAACTTCCGGCCTCGCTTGCCCGAAGGGCGACCCCGAAATAGTCGAGGAGGAAATACTTCGCCCGGTCGCGGGCCTCCTCGGGGAGTGTGTCGTACTTTATCGCGTAGACATGATCGATCAGATCTTGGGTCAACCCCATCGCGCGGCTCCTTCAGGTGACGATTCGAAGAGGGTTTTTCTGGTCCGCATTGCCGTTATTATGCCCCAAAAAAGGTGCGCCTTACCATCCGCCACCCGATTCTTGTCATGGGCCGGGGCGCCGGAGTATGATCGGCGCGTCATTCGCCGCCCACCCCCGTGAGGCCTCCATGAGCGATTGCCTGTTCTGCAAGATTGCCGCCGGCGAAATTCCCTCGACAAAAGTGTACGAGGACGACCGTCTTTTCGCCTTTGAGGATATCAACCCTGCTGCCCCGACCCACGTCCTGATCATTCCCAAGGCCCATCTGGATTCCATGCGCGAGGCCGGGGAGGAGCACCGGGAGATGATCGGGGACATCCTTCTTGCCGCCGGCCGTATCGCCAAGGAGCGCGGATTGTCAGAGGACGGCTACCGCATCGTCAACAACTGCGGCGAAGACGGAGGCCAAACCGTCCCGCACCTTCATTTCCACCTGCTCGGCGGGCGGCCGTTCAAGTGGCCTCCAGGTTAGGAGCCGGAATATTTCGATAAGGTGCGGCGCACGGGCGAGGTCGCCGCGTTCGGCGGCTCGATGCCCCCGCCCGAGGACCCGCCTACCCCGCCCGGCGAATAAGCGGACTGAATCCGCCGCCCCCTTCGCCTCAATCTCCGCCACCGACGCGGCCTCTCGTTTTTTTAATTTCGGAGCGAAGGTGTTTTTCCTTCAGGCGCCTTTCCTTTGAAGAGCGCGTTGGCTTTGTGGCCTTTCGCTTTTTCACCGGGCGCGCCACCTCCTCCAGCATACCCCGCAGCTTTTCGAGACAATCCGCCACGTTGCGCCCCTGATCGCGGAAGCGCTGGCTCGAGAGGACCAGCTCCCCCTCCCGGGTGATGCGGCGGCGGTATTTGGCGCAAAAACGCTCCCGCAGGTCCTCTGGAAGGCTTTCCGAATCTTCCACATCCCAGCGCAACGTCGCCTTCGTGTTCACCTTGTTTACGTTCTGGCCGCCCGCGCCGCTGCTTCTGGCGAACTGAAAGTGAAACTCGCGAAGGGGGATCCGGATACGGCGGCCGACTTCGAGCACGGATACCTCCTCGGTGGGCGGAATTTTTTTGGGCAAATCAAAATTCTTGAAAAGGATAGCAGAATTGCGAAAAGAAAAAGCGATTCGAACTCAGGCCACCCAGCCACCGCCCTGGAGAACGTCGCCGTCATAGAAGACGGCGGCCTGGCCCGGCGGCACCGCACCGAGCGCGGCGGGGTCTTCGGGAAAGACCTCGGCGGCGCCGTCATCGCGCGGGGCCACCCGACAGGGAACCGCCCGCTGGCGGTGGCGGACCTGAACGGAGAGGCGCTTTTCATCGCCCTCCACCGGAATCGACCATGAAATCCTTTCAGCCAGAAAACTCTCGCGCTCCAGGTCACTCCGTTCCCCCACCACCACTGTCGCCGTATCGGCTTCGAGGCCGATCACATAATGAGCGCCGCCGCCGCCCAGGCGGAGCCCCTTACGCTGGCCCACCGTGAAATGGGTTACGCCCGGATGGCTCCCCAAGCGGTGGCCCGCCATATCGAAAATCGCGCCCGGCCGGTCGATGTCCGGAGCCTCCGAGCGCAAAAAGGCACGGTAGTCGTCCTCGGGAACAAAACAGATTTCCTGGCTCTCGGGTTTGTCCGCAGTGGGAAGGCCCAGTTCGCGGGCGATTGCACGCGTCCGTTTTTTTTCTATATCGCCCAGAGGGAACAGGGTGTGGGCGATCTGGGCCTGGGTCATGCCGAAGAGAAAATAGGTCTGATCCTTTTCCCGGTCGGCGCTTCGGGCAAGCGCGAGACGGCCGCTGGCTTCCACTATCCGCGCATAGTGGCCCGTCGCGAGGCACTCCGCGCCGACCCCCCTCGCCCGCTCGGCCAGGTAGTCGAACTTGACCACTTGATTGCATGCGATGCAAGGAACCGGGGTGCGGCCGCTGGCGTACTCGCTGATGAAGCTGTCGATGACCGACCTTCGGAACGACTCGCGCACGTCCATCACGTAAAACGGAATTCCCAGCTTCGAAGCGACGGCCCGGGCATCGGCCAGATCGCGTGGCGCGCAGCACCCCCGGTGGAACGACTCCACCTTCGGCCGGTCGGCCAGGCGCAGCCCCACCCCGACCACCTCGTAACCCTGCTCTTTGAGTAGCGCGGCGGCGACCGAACTGTCCACCCCACCGCTCATGGCTACAACGATCCTCTCACCCACGATCACTCCTTGCACCGCCTCACGGGGGCCGGGATCTCCCCTTCATCCTCCAACGAATAGCTCTGGCAACGAAAAAGCCCCGGCGTAAATCCGGGGCTCTTTATAACCCAAATGGGAAGGTCCGCTCTAGCGGCTGCCCCCACGCTTCATCATGAAGAGACCAAAAGCGGAAGGAGTTCACCGATATCGGCCGAGTTCTCCAACCCGCGCCATCCCTCCCAGGCCGTCCGTGCCCGATCTGCCGGGAGCATCACTCCCGCGCACTCCAGAAATTTATCCCGAAGCTCCTGCTCCAAAAGGGGCTTATCGATATGCCCCCGGCCCACCTCCTCGACGGCGCTTACCTCCCGGCCGTCCCGAAGGCGAACCCAGACCTGGGTCCGCTCGCACTCGGGGTTTCCGGCGGCAAGTTCAG
>DNYS01000280.1:12788-13055 GCA_003506735.1 Nitrospinota bacterium | reverse complement strand
AAACTGGCCTTGACGTGCGCCTGGCCCTTTCCGATAGCCCGGCGTTCGCGCCGTCGCTTCCCGCCGCTCCGCCGTCTGCCTCCTTGCGCCAATTTCTTTCCTCCTATTCCACTCTCGGAATACTATTTGCCCTTCCGCGAACCCACCGTGCGCTTGGGTCCTTTTCGCGTCCGTGCGTTGGTTCGCGTGCGCTGGCCCCGGACAGGAAGCCCTCTGCGATGGCGCAAGCCCCGGTAGGAACCCATGTCCATCAGGCGCTTGATGTTC
>DNYS01000280.1:1492-12727 GCA_003506735.1 Nitrospinota bacterium | reverse complement strand
ATGTCCATCAGGCGCTTGATGTTCATCGTGACCCGGCTCCGAAGATCGCCCTCGACGTCGTAGGAGCGGTCGATGATTTCGCGGAGGGATTGGACCTCCTGTTCGGTCAGATTCTTGACCTTGACGATTCCATCGATTTTCGCTTCCTCGACAATCTTCTTCGCGCTCGGGCGGCCAATCCCGAAGATATAGGTCAGCGATATTTCCACATTCTTTTCATTGGGGATATCTACCCCCGCGATTCGTGCCATCTGATCTCTCCTCCAAGCAAACCGCCCGGGCTATCCCTGACGCTGCTTATGCTTGGGATTGGTACATATGACCCGCACAACACCCTTGCGCCGAATCACCTTGCATTTATCGCACATCGGCTTGACCGAACTCCTGACTTTCATGGAGAGGGCCCACCTTTCTTATTTATAACGGCTCGTGATTCGCCCACGAGTCAAATCGTACGGCGACAACTCCACCTTCACGCTGTCGCCCGGGAGGATCCGGATGAAGTGCATCCGCATCCTGCCCGAGATATGTGCCAAAACGTTGTGCCCGCCTTCGATTTCCACGCGAAACATCGCGTTGGGAAGAGTTTCGACGATAATACCGTCAACTTCAATCGTATCCTCTTTTGGCGGCCGCTCTTCCCTCTCTCCTCGGTTCCCCTTCCTCTTCTTCCTCCTCCTTGGCCTGGGGGGTCTCCTCATGCCGCGACGCTCAAAATATCGGGACCGTTTTCGGAAACGGCCAAAGAGTGCTCAAAGTGAGCAGAGAGCTTCCCATCAGCCGTTACGACCGTCCAGGCATCATCGAGCACCTTCACATCGGCATTTCCAATATTCAGCATGGGCTCTATGGCCATGACCATCCCGGGCTTGAGCTCGGGACCCGTGCCCGGTTCGCCAAAATTCGGCACTTGGGGCTCTTCATGTAAATTGGTTCCGATCCCATGGCCCACATACACCCGCACGACAGAAAATCCCGCCGATTCGGCGTGCACCTGGATGGCATTGGAAACGTCGAAAAGGCGGTTTCCGGCATGGGCCTTTTCGATTCCCTTCCATAGCGCCTCCTCGCAAAATTTCAAGAGCCGCTTCGCATCATCGCTCACCCTTCCCACGGGAACCGTTACCGCGTGATCTCCATAGTACCCATCCAACTTCACTCCGATATCGATGCTGAGAATATCGCCATCCCGCAACTTTCCTTTGTTGGGAATCCCGTGGACCACCTGCTCATTCACCGATGTGCACAGGGTATGCTTGTAGCCCTTGTATCCTTTGAAGGCAGGAACCCCACCCATATCGAGGACAAGCTTTTCCGCCATCTCATCGAGTTCCAGCGTTGTGGCGCCGGGTTGTATGGCTTTCTTCAACTGGTCCATCACAACGGCGACGATTCGGTTGCTCGCCCGTAATTTCTCAATTTCCTTGAGCGACCTTAAAACGATCATTATTCCACCACCTGGGAAATTTCTCTCTCGACCCGCTCGAATACATCATCCAGCTCACCGGTGCCGTCGATATTGGCGAGTTTATTCCGGCACCTGTAAAAATCGACCAGCGGAGCCGTATGCTCCATGTACACCCTGATTCGGTGCTCGACCGTGCTCTTTTGATCGTCCTCCCGCTGGTATAGCGGCCCGTTGCATACCGGGCACAGCGCAATATCTTCCTTGGCGAAAACCGCGCCGCAACTCTTGCATGTGAGCCGGCCCGAAAGGCGTTTAATCACCACCTCATCCGGCACGTTCAAATACACCGTCACATCCACGCTGCCCGGCAAGACCCGCTCCAGCTCAACTGCCTGGTCAACCGTCCTTGGAAAACCATCCAGGATAAAGCCTCTCTGGCAATCTTCCTTGGCAATTCGCTCCTCGATAATCGAAACGATCAACGCATCGGGAACGAGCTGACCCTTACCGATAATTTCGCCGACCTGCTTTCCCAGAACGGTCCGTTCCTCGACCGTCTTCCGGAGAATTTCGCCCGTCGAAATTTGCGGGATCCCGTATATTTCGCTCAACCGGGCTCCTTGGGTTCCCTTACCCGCACCCGGCGGGCCCAGCAATACGATTTTCAACCTACAGCGTCCTCCGGCTGACCCTGCTCTTTCGAAGGAATCCCTCGTAATTGCGCATCACCAGATGGCTTTCGATTTGGCGCTGTGTGTCCACCGCCACACCGACGACGATCAAAAGCGCCGTTCCACCGAAAAAGAAGGGAACATTGAACCACTGAATCAAATACGTCGGAAGAATAACGATTACGCTCAAATAAATTGCCCCGATAAAAGTCAGGCGGGTCAAGGTCCGGTCGATGAAATCGGCCGTCGGGCGGCCCGGTCGCCTTCCTGGGATGAAGCCCCCATACTTGCGGAGATTGTCCGCCACATCCGTTGGATTAAAAGTAATCGATGTATAAAAATACGCAAAGAAAAAGATGAAGCTGACCGTCAGCACGATGTAGAGCCAGTTCCCGGGTGCGAGCATTCCGCTGACTGTGGTCAACCAAGGGATGTTGGAAAACTGGGCGATGGTCGCCGGAAACAGAATCAACGAGCTTGCGAAAATCGGCGGAATAACGCCCGAGGTGTTCACCTTCAGGGGCAAATGGGTCTCCTGGCCTCCCGCCATTTTCCGGCCCACCATCCGCTTGGCGTATTGAACCCGCAACCTTCGCTGAGCCGTTTCGAACCAGACCACCAAACCGACCACCCCGATCATTCCGATAACGAGCAAAATCATGACGAAGGGAAGAATTTCGCCGCTGCCCATTAAACGCAAGGAGTTGATAATGGCGCCCGGAAGGCCGGCCACGATTCCGGCGAATATGATCAGGGATATCCCGTTTCCGATCCCGCGCTCGGTGATTTGCTCGCCGAGCCACATGATGAACGAGGTTCCCGCCACGAGCGTGAGCACCGTCATCAGTATGAAGGAGGTGCCGCCCTCGAGCACCACCATCGCTCCCGTCGGAGCCTGCATCTGCTGGATGCCCATGGCGATGCCGAACCCTTGAACCGTGGAGAGAAAGACCGTTCCATAGCGGGTGTACTGATTGATTTTCTTCCGGCCGGCTTCGCCCTCTTTCTTGAGACGCTCCAGGTGCGGAATCACCACCGTCAAAAGTTCTAGTATGATGGACGAACTGATGTAGGGCATGATCCCCAGGGCGAAGATCGTCATCTGGCTAAGCGCCCCGCCCGTGAACAGGTCGAAGAACTGCATGATCGTGCCGCCCTGGCCCCTCAATTCGTTAAAAAAGGCTCTGAGCGCGACGGAGTCGATTCCCGGAATGGGGACGTGAACGCCGATTCGGTAGACGGCCAGGAGCGCCAGAGTGAAGAGAATCCGTTTCTTCAGCTCCGGGACCTGAAAAATATTTCCGACGCCGCCTTCCCTCACGCGCTGGGCTCCTTCTTCTGTGCCTTCAAGGAGACGATTTCCACACTTCCGCCGGCCGCCTCGATTTTCCTTCGCGCCGACTCGCTGCATCCTTGAACTTTCAGGGTCAACGGCCGATCGATTGAACCCGAACCGAGCAGCTTTACGCCGTTGGCGCCCAACTTGCGGACCACGCCCGAGGCGCGGAGTGCCGCGCTATCCACCTCCGTACCCGCGCCGAACCGATCAAGCCTGCCGACGTTCACCTCGGAAAAGTCCTTTTTGAAGATATTTCTAAATCCGCGTTTGGGGAGCCTCCGCTGGAGGGGCATCTGCCCGCCTTCGAAGCCTGGCCTACGCGAATAGCCCGAGCGGGACTTTTGACCCTTATGCCCCTTGCCGGAGGTTTTTCCCCGGCCCGAACCGGTTCCCCGGCCAATGCGCGTTTTCGGCCGCACCGAACCGGGAGTGGCCCGCAGATCGCCCAACCCGGTAAAATCCTTATCAGAAGCCAATTTCCTCTATCCTCCGGCAGCGCCCAAACCCGCTTCGGGCTAGGCCTCTTCGACCTCGACGAGGTGTTTTACCTTAAAAATCATCCCGCGAATCGGCGCGCAATCCTTGCGAATGGTGCTTTGATTCAACTTTCTCAGGCCGAGGCCTTTCAAAATCTCGCGTACTTTCTTGTTGTACCCAATCGGGCTCTTTCGCAGAGTGACTTTGACCTTATCCGCCACGATTTTGTCTCTCCCAATCCGCTAGGCTTCGGCCTGCGCCGTCTCTTGAGCCTCTTCGGGTGAAGACTCCGGCGCCTCTTCCCGAGAGGGCATGGGACGGCCACGGGCCTTCATGACTTGCTCCATGGTCCTGAGAGATCGCAGCCCCTGGAGCGTGGCCTTGGCGGCGTTGTGCGGATTCCTCGTTCCGATGCATTTGGTCAAAATGTCGCGGACACCCGCCACATCCAGAACCGCTCTGACCGGACCGCCCGCAATGACTCCGGTTCCGCGGGATGCCGGTTTGAGAAACACCCGTCCCGCGCCGTAGTGGCCAAGCACCTGGTGGGGGATCGTCCCACCGTCCAGCGACACATGGACCATTGCCTTGCGCGCTTTTTCGACGCCCTTCCGAATGGCCTCGGGCACTTCGTTCGCCTTGCCCAATCCGATGCCGACGTTCCCCTTGCGGTCTCCAACGGCCAACAGGGCGCTGAAGCTGAACCGCCTTCCACCCTTGACCACCTTCGCAACCCGGTTGATGTAAATCACCCGGTCCACAAAATCAAAATCGTCTCCGTTGTCACCTTTATCCCGGCTGTTTCTGCCCCGGTTTCGTTTTCCAGGTCCCTGATCCGCCATTAGAACTTCACTCCCATTTCCCGGACCGCCTCCGCAAGCGCTTTCACGCGGCCATGGTAGAGAAAACCGTTCCGGTCAAATACAACCCGCTCGACGCCTTTTTCCTTGGCCCGGTCACCGAGAAGTTTCCCCACGATGACCGCACCCTCCTTGTTGCTGCCCTTCGCATTTTCGGTGGAGGCGGACTGGAATCCCTGGCCCCTAGAAGAGGCCGCCACAAGCGTCACCCCTCGGGTGTCGTCTACAATCTGGGCATAGATGTGATTTCCGCTCCGGTAAACGGTCAAGCGGGGCTTATCCGGGCTGCCCTTCATCTTTTTCCGGACCCGGAATTTCCTGCCGATCCAGGCCTCGCGTTTACTTTTTTTAGACACGCTCAATGCCCTCAGGGCTATACGCCCGATTTGCCCACCTTGCGCCGCACATATTCGCCCACATACCGAATCCCCTTGCCCTTGTATGGCTCAGGCGGCTTCACCCGGCGAATTTCCGCGGCCACCAACCCGACCACTTCCTTGTTGATTCCCTTGACCTTGATGGCATTTCGCTGCCGATCGCTTTGAATCTCGAATTCGATTCCATCGACCGGATTGATCCGCACCGGGTGGGAGTAGCCGACGTTCAGGACAATACCCCCTCCGGCCGCCTCGACGCGGTACCCCAGCCCGATGATTTCGAGTTCTTTCTCGTACCCCTTCGTCACACCTTCCACCATATTGGCGATGAGCGTGCGCGTCAGGCCGTGAAGAGACTTGTCCTGCCTCGAATCGGTGAGCCGTGTGACGAGAATCTGGCCATCGGCAATCTTCACAACCGGCCGGTCGTGAAGGTCGCGGCTGAGGGTCCCCTTGGGGCCTTTCACCGTGATCGTAACGCCGTCGATTTTGACGTCCACACCTTTCGGGATGGGTATGGGCGTCTTTCCTATACGCGACATCGAGTCATCCTTACCATATCTCGCAAACGTACTCGCCGCCCACTCCCGCCTTGCGCGCCTCTTCGTCCGTCATCAGGCCCCTGGAAGTGGAAATGATCGCGATGCCCATGCCGTTCATGACCTTGGGCATATCTTCTTTATTCACATACACGCGGCGGCCCGGCTTGCTGATGCGCTTGAGCCCGATCATTATTTCACGGACGTTTTCGTGGAATTCAACAACAATATTGTCGCGCCCCATTTTTCCGGGCCGCATTTCGTAGCTCTTGATGTACCCCTGTGAGTGGAGAACGCCAGCGATCTGTTTCTTCATCCCGCTTCCGGGGATTTCCACCGAGCTGCGTCCTGCCTGGATTCCGTTGCGGATCCGGGTGAGCATATCGGCGATGGGGTCGGTCATACTCATTCTATCGCTTCTCCATCTACCAACTGGACTTCGTCACTCCGGGAAGTTCGCCCCGCAAGGCCAATTCACGGAAACAAATCCGGCAGAGCCGGAAGCGGCGCAAGAAACCTCTGGGGCGCCCGCAGCGTTGGCACCTGTTGTATCCCCGGACCGCGAATTTCGGGGTCTTTTTCTGTTTGGCGATCAAGCACTTCTTGGCCACGTTCTCTCCTGCTAGGATTCTCTGAAAGGAACGCCCAAAAGACGGAGCAACGACCTTCCTTCCTCGTCGCTTGAGGCCGTCGTGTTGACGACGACGCCAAGCCCCCGCGAGTGGTCGATGGTATCGACATCGATTTCGGGAAAGATCACGTGATCCCGAATTCCGATGCTGTAATTTCCCCTGCCGTCAAACGCCTTGGGGCTTAGACCCCGGAAATCCCGAACGCGGGGCAGGGCCACGTTCACCAATCGGCTGAAAAAATCCCACATCGCTGTATGCCGAAGGGTGACCATCGCCCCGATAGACATGCCCTCGCGAAGCTTGAAATTGGCAATCGACTTCTTGGCTTTCGTGACGACGGGCTTTTGCCCCGCAATCACGGTCAACTGCGCGACGCCCTGCTCCAACGCCGATGCGCTCGCCACGGCCTCGCCCAAACCCATGTTCAGGGTAACCTTCCGGAGGCGGGGGACCTGCATCAGGTTCTTGTAGCCGAATTCCTTTTGCAGCTCGGGAATCACCTGTTCGCGGTATTTCTTAAGCATCTCGGGTACATACGCCATCTTTTTCCGTCCCTAAACCGAATCGAGCAGTTCGCCGCTGCGCTGAATCACCCGGACCCGGGTGCCGTCCTCGAGGAGCTTACGGCTCACCCGGGAAGGTTTTCCGGAAATCGGATCCACCGGCATGACGTTGCTGATATGAATCTTTCCCTCGCGCTCTATGATGCCGCCCTGCTGGTTATTCTGTGACGCCTTCGTGTGGCGCTTCATCATGTTGATCTTCTCGACGATAACGCGGTTCTCGCCTTTTAAAACGTGAAGAATCTTTCCGCGCTTTCCCTTCTCGCGGCCGGCGATCACCTCAACGGTGTCCCCTTTTTTCACGTGGGTCTTACTTCTCTTCGCCATTCGAGCAGCCTCAAAGAACTTCCGCAGCCAGGGAGACGATGCGCATGAAGCGCTTCCTTCGCAATTCCCGGGCAACGGGACCGAAAATGCGCGTTCCCACAGGCTCACGGGCATCGTTGATAATCACGATTGCATTGTCATCGAAACGGATATAGGTACCGTCCTCGCGGCCCGTTTCCTTTGCCGTCCGGACCACCACCGCGCGGCGAACCTCGCCCTTTTTCACCTGGCTGTTGGGCACCGCCTCCTTCACCGCAACGACGATAATATCACCGACGCGGGCGTAGCGCTTTCGCGAGCCACCGAGCACCTTGATGCACTGGGCGCGCTTGGCTCCCGAATTGTCGGCCACGATGCAATTCGTCTGCATTTGAATCACGGTACAGCCTCTCTTCCCCGCGCCCTATTGCGCGCGCTGGATCACGTCCAGCAGCCGCCAGCGTTTCTTCCGGCTGAGCGGGCGCGTTTCGATGATTCGCACCCGGTCTCCGGCCTTGAGGGTGTTCTCCGCATCGTGGACCAGGTATTTCTTCCGCCTGCGGACGACCCTCTTAAATCTCGGATGCTGGAATGTCCGGACAACCTCGACCGTAGCGGTCTTGTCCATCTTGTCGCTTACCACAATCCCGCTCCGCACCTTGCGGCGGCCGCGTTCCTCGTCGGCCATGGCCTAGTTTCCCTCCGCGGAGGCGACCGTTTCCTGCGCCAGCCTCTCGTTTTTCGAATGATTGATTCTCGCCAGATCCCGGCGGACCGTGCGAATTCGCGCCGTATTGTCCAACTGGCCCGTCGCCTTGCGGAACTTGAGATTGAAAATCTCGGTTCGGAGCTCTTGCCCCTTCTCGTCCAACTCGACGGCGCTCATTTCTCTGACTTCAATCATTTTCATGACGAAATCCTTTGCGATACCGAGACAAACCGGGTCTTACAGGGAAGCTTACGGCCTGCCAGCCGGAGGGCCTCCTTGGCCACATCCGCCGGAACGCCGTCGAGTTCGTACAAAATCCGCCCGGCCCTGCAAGGCGCCACCCAAAACTCGGGCGCTCCCTTTCCTTTTCCCATTCTGACCTCGGCCGGCTTTTTACAAACCGGTTTATCCGGGAAAATGCGAATCCAGATGCGCCCGGATCTTTTCACATAACGCGTCATGGCAATCCGCGCCGCCTCGATCTGGCGGGCGGTGAGGCGCACCGTTTCGAGCGTCTGGAGGCCATAGCTGCCGAAAGCCAGCGTATCTCCGCCGCGCGCCTTGCCGCGCGTGCGGCCCTTTTGTTGTTTCCGGTACTTCGTGCGCTTGGGCTGCAACATCGCTCTGGCTGCTCCCTATCCCCCGGACGGCGGCACATCCGAGACCGGTCGCCGGCGCGTGGAGCGAATCATCTCTCCACGGAAAATCCACACCTTCACACCAACCACGCCGTAAGTCGTCATCGACTCAGCAACGCCATAATCAATGTCGGCCCGTAGGGTTCCCAGCGGAACGCGCCCCTCCCGGTACCACTCCGTGCGCGCGATCTCAGCCCCGCTGAGCCTGCCGGCGCATTGAATTTTCACGCCCTTGGCCCCGAAGCGCATGGCCGATGTCACGGATTTTTTCATCGCACGACGGAAGGCGATGCGGCGCTCAAGCTGCATGGCGATGTTTTCGGCCACAAGCTGGGCGTCCACCTCGGCTCTGCGGATTTCCTTGATGTTGACGTACACCGGATTGCCCGTCAGCTCCTGAAGCTCGGCCTTGAGCTTGTCCACTTCCGCACCGCGCTTGCCGATGATGATCCCGGGCCGGGCGGTCCAGATGTTGATCCGTGCGCGGTTGCTTGCCCGCTCGATTTCAATGTTGCTCACGCCCGCGTGCGTCAGGCGTTTTTTGACAAATTCGCGGATTTTCAAATCAGCGTGCAGCAAATCCGCATAGTCGTGGTTGGCGAACCAAGTGGACTGCCACCCTCTGGTGATTCCAACCCGAAATCCGATCGGATGAACTTTCTGGCCCATGTACGCTCCTTTACTTCGGTTCGTCGAGAATCACTTGAACGTGGCAAGTTCGCTTTAAAATTTTTCCTGTCCTTCCCCGCGCCCGGGGCCGGAACCGCTTGACCGTGGGTCCCTGATCCACGGTGATGCGGTGGACGATCAAGGCATCGGGGTCGTCGTTTTCACCCTTTTCGCTTGCATTCGCGAGCGCGGAGCGGATGAGCTTTTCAATGTCCCGCGAGGCGGAACGCGCCGATAGATGGAGAAGCGTCAACGCCTCCGAGACGCGTTTTCCGCGGACCATATCTGCCAGCTGGCGCGTCTTTCTCGGCTTCGCTTTGTAATGCTTGAGCACCGCTTTGGACATTCTTCGCCTCGATAAATCCGGATTACTTGAGCGAGATCTGACGCTTGGTAATTCCGGAATGCCCCCGGTAGGTCCGGGTCGGGGAAAAATCCCCCAACTTGAAACCCACCATGTTCTCGGAAACGTAAACGGGGATGAACTTCTTCCCGTTGTGCACCGCGAACGTGAACCCGATAAACTCAGGAATAATCGTTGAGCGCCGGGACCAAGTCCGAATCATCCGCTTGTCGCCGCTACCCGATTGGGCCTCGACCTTCTTTCGAAGGTGATCGTCAACAAATGGGCCTTTATGCAAAGAGCGGGGCATCTTTTTCCTCCAGTTCTCTCAAACCGGTTACTTTTTCTTTTTCCGGCGCACGATAAATTTCGACGATGGCTTGTTCTTTTTACGCGTCTTATAGCCCTTGGTCGGCTTTCCCCACGGGGTGGCGGGGTGGCGGCCGCCCGAGCTTTTTCCCTCACCGCCGCCCAGCGGGTGGTCCACCGGGTTCATGGCGACGCCCCGGACATGGGGCCTGCGGCCGAGCCAACGGCTGCGCCCCGCCTTCCCAAAACTGACGTTCGAATGATCGGTATTTCCCACCTCACCGATGGTGGCATAGCACATCAAGAGAATCATCCGCATCTCGCCCGAGGAGAGGCGGAATGTCGCGTAATTGCCCTCCTTGGCCATGAGCTGGGCGCTGGTCCCCGCGCTGCGGGCAATCTGCGCCCCTTTCCCCGGCTTCATCTCGATGTTGTGACAAATCGTTCCGTCGGGAATGTTCGAAATCGGGAGCGCGTTCCCCGGCTTAATGTCGGCTTCGGGCCCCGATACGAGCTCCTCACCCACCTGCAATCCGTTGGGTGCGATGATGTAGCGCTTTTCTCCGTCGCGGTAGACGATAAGGGCTACGCGGGCCGAGCGGTTCGGGTCGTACTCGATCGAGCGGACCACGCCTGGCACCCCTGTCTTATCGCGCTTGAAATCGATCGTGCGGTAGCGCCGCTTGTGGCCCCCGCCGCGCCAGAACGATGTCGTCCGTCCGTGGTTGTTGCGCCCCCCCGATTTACTCAGGCCCCGGGTGAGGGATTTCTCGGGCTTCTCGCGTGTGATCTCTTCACGCGATACGATTGACATGAAACGCCGGCCTGGCGATGTCGGCTTAAATTTCTTGAGTGGCATCTGTTTCTCCGGATTCCTTACGCCGACTCGAAGAACTCGATTTGATCGCCCTCTTTGAGGGTGACCACGGCTTTTTTCCATGGCGGCCGCACGCCCATGTGCCGCCCCATCCGGACCCGCTTACCCGGCATCCGCATGGTGTTGACCTTGATGACGGTCACGCCGAAGAGTTCCTGGACCGCTTCCTTGATTTGCGCCTTGTTCGCGTTGTTATTCACATCGAAAACGACCTTGTTGGCCTCTTCGCTGCTCATGACGCTTTTTTCCGTCACGCAGGGCCTTCGAATGACAGATGTCGGATCCATCTTTAACCCGCCAATCTTTGGACAATGGCCTCGAGGGCGCCCTTGGTGCACAAAAGGTGCTCGTGCGCCATGATGTCGTACACGTTGATCCCTTCGGCCCGAAGAGGCTTCGCCTTCGGAACGTTTTTCACCGCCATGAGGAAATGGGGGTGGTCGGCATCGCTGACCAAGAGCGTTTTCCCGGTGACTTCGAGGTTGCCGAGAACCCCGATCATGGCTCTCGTCTTGGCC
>DNYS01000280.1:0-1416 GCA_003506735.1 Nitrospinota bacterium | reverse complement strand
GTTGAGCGCGCTCTTGAGTGCGCTGCGGCGCATTTTCTTGGGCATCTTTTGCGCATAACTGCGGGGCTTGGGACCAAAAACCGTTCCGCCGTGGCGCCAGATGGGGGATTTGACGTCTCCCGACCGCGCCCGGCCCGTGCCCTTCTGGCGCCAGGGTTTGGCCCCCGTCCCGGTGACCTCTTTCCGGGTCAGCGTCGAGTGCGTACCCGACCGGCGCTTGGCCAGTTGGTACTTCACCATCTGGAGAATCAGATGAAGCTTGACCTCGCCGTCAAACACCCCGGCGTGGAGCTCCATCTGCTCGATCACTTTTCCTTCTAAATCCAGAACGTCGATTTCCGGCATGGTCTCTCTATCAGCCTCCGCGCGCCGTGCGCTTGGAAGCCTTCAGCGGATTCAGGCTGCGGACCTGTTCTTTGGGCTTATCCCGCCCCCCACGCTGGCCCTTGACGCTCTTGCGCAGGAGGATAAAACCGCCGTTGGCGCCGGGAACCGAACCCCGGACAAAAATCAGATTATCTTCGGGGATCAGGTCAACGAGTAAAACGCTCTGGGTGGTGACCTGCTCGTTTCCCATATGCCCGGCCATCTTTTTTCCTTTGATGATCCGGCTGGGAGTTGCCGCGTTGCCCAGCGAACCGAGCCCGCGGTCGAACATCCCGCCGTGGGTCTTGGGGCCGCCGGAGAAACCGTGGCGCTTCATGCCACCGGCAAAGCCACGTCCCTTGCTCACGCCGGTGATGTCCAAGCGATCGCCGCGATCGAACACGGTGGCATCGATCACCGAACCGACCTCAAGCTCCTCGTCGTCCTCGCCGAGCGGCACTTCCTTGAGAACGCGGAAGGGCTGGACACCCGCCTTTTTGAAGTGCCCCATCATCGGCTTCGAAACGCCCTTTTCTTTTTTCGCCGCGAATCCCAGTTGCAGGGCCTCGTAGCCATCGGTCTTCAGCGTCTTTTTCTGAACGACGGTGCATGGGCCGGCCTCCAGCACAGTTACCGGAATCGTCCCGCCGTCGGGGGAAAATACGCTGGTCATGCCCAATTTTCGGCCAAGCAAAAAATCCATCTGTCCGGTTCCTTAGCTACAGTTTAATTTCAACGTCAACGCCCGCCGCCAGCTCGAGCTTCATCAGGGCATCGACCGTCTGCTGGGTCGGGTCCATGATATCGACCAGGCGTTTGTGCGTGCGAATTTCGAATTGCTCGCGGGATTTTTTATCGATATGCGGCCCGCGAAGCACCGTGTACTTGTTGATGGTCGTAGGCAGCGGAATGGGGCCGACCAGGACCGCTCCCGTGCGGCGCACGGTCTCGACTATCTCGCCCACCGATTGATCGAGCAAGCGATGATCGTATGCTTTCAGGCGTATCCGAATTTTCTGACTCATATCGCTCCCGGTTCCCTCGGGGACC
>DNYS01000131.1:21118-21247 GCA_003506735.1 Nitrospinota bacterium | reverse complement strand
GGTAGCCGCCGCGTGATGATCCTCTCGGACACGCATGGCAGCTTGCCCGATGCCGTGCTTCGCGCATGCGAGGGGGCGGATCATATTATTCATGCGGGCGATGCGGGGGCGGACGAAATCCTCATGGCC
>DNYS01000131.1:18590-20964 GCA_003506735.1 Nitrospinota bacterium | reverse complement strand
GGCATATTGTCTGGGCGGGAGATAGCCCCTCGGGCGAGGTGCGGGATCTTCTATCGGGCGAAAATGCCGACCTCCTTGTTTTCGGCCACACGCACCAACCCTTGTGCCGGCAAGAGGGCGGCGTTGTCTTTTTTAATCCGGGAAGTTGCGGCCCCAAGCGGTTTTCCCTGCCGCAATCCTACGCCGAGGCGATCCTTGGGACGGAGGAGGGGAGGTTTCGCATATTCGGCCTGGAGGGAGCCGCGCCGAAGGCGGTTATTTTCGAGGGAAAGTTTCACCTCGCCGGTTCTGGATAAAGTTCTCCGGTTTGCGCTATTGCATACCTATTTTTCAGGCGATAAACTCCCCCCGATAACGGCGTTGAATGCGGAGGGGCGAAGGCGCCGGTTCCGCCTTTTTTTCTGGAGTTTCAAACAATGCGCGTAAAGCTGGCCAAATCCGCGGGTTTTTGCTGGGGCGTCGAGCGCGCCCTCGATATTGTGCTCGATACGGCCAATGAATCGGACGGGCCCGTATTCACGCACGGCCCCTTGATTCACAATCCGCAAACCGTCGATTTGCTCGAGAAAAAAAATATTACCGCCTACGACCCCTCGGGCGCGCCCGCCGACAACGGCCTCCTCGTGATTCGGGCGCATGGAATATCCCCCCAGGTGAGGAACACGCTCCGGAAATCGGGCGCGGGAATCCGCGATGCGACCTGCCCGCTCGTGGCCAAGGTACATGGAATCATCCGCAAGCATTCGCGCCTGGGGTCGCACACCATCATCATCGGCGAGGAAGGGCATCCCGAGGTGGAAGGTCATATGGGGTATTCCGAAGCGGGCCATACCCTGGTGACCTGCGCCGATGATCTCGAAAAAATTCCAAAGGACGTCGAAGATGTCATCGTCGTGGCCCAGACCACGATTAATATGGGCGATTGGAGCGAGGTGGTGGAGACTCTCCACTCCCGATACCCCCGGGCGCAGATGTTCAATACCATCTGCGATGCGACCGAGGTGCGCCAGGACGATGTTCGCGAAATCGCGCCCGATGTGGATCTGATGATCATCGTCGGCGGCAGGAACAGCGGCAACACGGCCCGGCTGGCGGAGGTGGCCAAGGAGGAGGGTGTGACTTCGCTGCTGATCGAGATCGAAGAGGAGATCGACCCGGAATTCGTCCGAAAATTCAAAAGCATCGGCGTGACGGCCGGGGCGTCCACGCCCGATTGGATGATTCGCCGCGTGGTGAACCGCATCGAATCGATTCCGGACCCGGTCCCCCGCCTTGCCGATAAAATCTTTCAGGGCATCAAGGTGCTTTCACGATCGAACGTCTTGCTCTTGCTGGCCGCCTCGATGGCCTCGATCGCCACGCTGACCCTGGGTGGATATCCCGTGGACGCCGGGCTGGTCGCGGTGACTGCCCTGTATCTTTTTTCGATGCACACGATAAACCGCTGCATGAGCTTCGAGGCGGATCGGTTCAACGAGCCGAACCGGGCGCATTTCTACGAAAAGTATCGAGGCCGCCTCCTCGCGGCGAGCGGGGTGGCAGGGGGGTTGTCCTTGGCGCTGGGCCTGGCTTGGGGCCCTTCGGTGATTGCGGGATTGGCCGCCGGAATTGCGCTCGGTGTTTTCTACAGCCTTCGCCTGGAGCCTCGGACGCTGAAGGGGGGCCGGGTCATGAAATTTCCCGCCTCCAAGTCGCTGGTCGTTATTGGCGGGTGGACGGTCGCGCTGGCGGTCATACCGGTTCTGGCCTATTCGGAGCTAGCCGGCGCGGGCTGGATTATCGGGCTGGTGTTCGCCTTCGGCATGGCATTGCTCCGTTTCGGGATCATTGAGCTGCGGGATATCCAGGGAGACCGGATCGTGGGCAAGCGGACGCTCCCGATCGCTTTCGGCAAGAGCCAAACGGAGGATTTGTTGTGGGTGGTTTGCGCCGCCCTGGGGGTCATGCTGGTGGCGGGCGTCGTGAATGGATGGGTGGGTCAGGGAATCGGGCTGGCGATGCTGGCTCCGGTGGCTTTGGCGGGCCTGGGAATATGGCTCTATCAGCGGAAAATCATCGGCCATAGCGGACTGACCGAGGCCATCGTGGACATGCAATTCATCTGTGCGGGGCTTTTGGCGCTATTGGTGGGCTAACGGCGGCCCAGGCAATCGGGGGGATGGCAGGGCGGCGGCCCCCGGGTGGAAGGGCGGCCCCCGGGAGCGGAACAAGGCCGGTGCGCCGGGGGGATTCCCCGGTTTTTTTTGGCGAAAAAAATATCCTCCGCCTGGAGGTCCGGGCGGAGGATAGGTTTTTGATAACGATGGGCCGGAGGGGGCCGAATCAGCCTCCGCGCGCGGCGCGTTTCGATGCCTTGAGCGAATTCAGCTTTTTC
>DNYS01000131.1:0-18510 GCA_003506735.1 Nitrospinota bacterium | reverse complement strand
CCAATGGAGCGGAAAAGCCCATTTTAATATGGGTGGCCAATGGGCAGCGTCCCCGCGCCCAGCGGTTTTCCGGATTGGGAAATTTAGCGCAATATTTTCCCTTCGGAAGCTCTATGATGTGAGCGCAAGGTTTTTCATCGTCCCCGCTGAGGCAATCCTCGGTAATCTCGAAACAGCTGGTCCCGTTATATCCGCAACCGTTGGCCCCGTTCGTTCCGCGTTGAGCGAAATAACATTCGACAGGCCCTTCGAGCAGCGTGCATTCCATTTTCCGATACCCCCATCGCCTAGATTTGTCAGTCATTTCGCGGGTGCCTGGTCCGGCCCCGAGAGCGAGCGAGTTTAGGCGATTCCAGGGCCGGAATCAAGGCCCGGACAGGGTGGGGGCGGAAAAACCCGGTGCCCAAACCCTCGCGGCCATGCATAAATCAACCCTTTGCGGGTCTTGCTCCCGCGGGCCTTCTTGATTTAATGGTCAAGTAACAGGGGCGAAACGTCACGGAAACAAAGCGAAGGTACAAACATCCTTGAAAAGACGAGCGGAGCGATGCCTGGATTTACCGGATCGGTTGACCAGAAATCGGGTCATGGTATATTTGAGGCCATCAAGACTGTGTTGAAGTTTCCTGCGGGCTGGAGATTATGCCATGCAATTGATCGTTGCCATTGTGAAGCCGTTTAAAATGGATGAGGTAAAGGAAGCGCTGGGGTCCGTCGGTGTTGCTGGAATGACCGTGACGGAGGTGAAAGGGTTCGGAAGGCAGAAAGGCCATACCGAGCTTTACCGGGGCAGCGAGTATGTGGTGGATTTCCTCCCCAAAATCAAACTTGAAATCCTGGCGCCAGACTCCATGGTCGATAGCATCGTTGACGCGGTAACGAAAGCGGCCAAAACCGATAAAATCGGCGACGGCAAGATTTTCGTCCAACAGGTTGAGGAATGTATCCGCATTCGTACCGGAGAGCGCGGTGACGAGGCGATTTAAGCGCTTCCGTCCATGAGCCAATCCCTTCATCTCCTTTTTGAGATCAAAGAAGAGCTGGTAGATGCGCTTCCGGCGGCGAGCCGCTGGGAGCGCGAGGCGTTTTTGCGCCATATCAAGGAGACCTTCGCCCGCGGAAAGGCTCTCCTATCGGACGCCCACGGGGAGGGCGCGGGTGGACTGGCGTTGTGCGAGGCCCGGTCGGAATTCATCGATTCCCTTCTGGCTCAAATTTGGAGCCACGGCGTCTGCGATTTCCGAAGCGAAGAAGGGGAATCGGAAGGCGCCTTTTCGTGCGCCATGCTCGCCATCGGCGGATATGGGAGGGGCGAGCTTTCCCCGGGATCGGATATCGATCTCATGTTCGTCTTCCCGAAACGCTCCACGCCGGCGAGCCGGCTGGTTCGAATTATTCTTTATCTGCTGTGGGATTCCGGACTCGATATCGGGCATAGCGCCCGGACGATTAGCGAATGCATTCGAATCGGCCGGGAGGATTACCAGAGCGAAACATCTATGCTCGAACATCGCCTGATCGCTGGCGATGAAGCGGTGTTCGGTGAATTTCACAGGCGTTTCGATTCCTATCTGAAGCGGGTGAGCAAGAGTTCCCATTTGCGGCGGCGGCTGCGGGAGCTCGGCAGCCGCTACCGCTCGTGGGATCCTTCCGTTTACGTTCAGGAGCCCAACATCAAGGAAAGCGCGGGCGGGCTCCGGGATTTGCACGCCGTCCTCTGGTTGGCCCGCGCCTATGGTGCGGAAAAAATAGAAGGTATCTGGCGAAAGGGATGGGTGCCGCGGGAGGACTGCGATCGGGTCCGGGAGGCGTATGATTTTCTTCTTCGCATCCGGACCCAGCTTCATGTTCAATCCGGATCGAAGAACGACATGTTGACCTTCCAGGCCCAAATGGATGTCGCTCCCAAGCTCGGCTATGAGGACTCGGAAGTGGCGATGGCCAGCGAGGCCCTGATGCGGGACTATTTCAAGTGTGCCCGGACGATGCATTTATTTTGCCGGGATTTTTTCGAAAGCCTCGAAGATGAGTTGAAGAAAAAAGGATGGGCCAGGCGCCGGCCGCGGATCGAATCGCTCGAGGGCGGCCTTGCGCTCCGCGATTATCATTCGATGGTTTTGGAGGATTCCGGCAAAGAGGTGCTCAAGCGGCCCGAGGGCCTGATGCGGATATTCAAGTTTCACTACCGATACAGTTGCGGCCTTTCGGCGGAAATTCGAAACTTCATCCGCGCGAATCTGGATAGCGTTGACGAGGATTTTCGCTCATCCTCGGAGGTGAGGGACTGTTTTTTCCGTATTCTCGAGGGCAAGGCGGGCGTTGCGCGCACCCTTCAGGAAATGCACGGACTCGGCGTTCTGGGCCGCTACCTTCCCGAATTCGAGGAAATAAACTGTTTCGTTCAACACGATCACTATCACCGTTATACGGTGGATGAACACACCCTTTTGACGATCCGGTTTCTGGACGAGCTGGCCTACAAAAAAGAGATTCCCCTGCAGGAGCTGGCCCATGTTCACCGGGACATGGAGCGGATCCACCTCGTTCGCCTGGCGCTGCTTCTCCACGATATCGGCAAGGCTCGCGGTCCGCGCCACGACCAGCGAAGCGTGGCCGCGCTTCCCGATATCACCGTTCGCATGGGCCTCCGGGCCGACGAGGGGAGGGTGCTCGAATTTCTGGTGGCCAACCATATGGAAATGTCCCATATCGCCGAACGGCGGGACATCGACGACCCGGCCCAGATCGAGCGGTTCGCCGAAAAAGTGGAGACCGTCGAGCAACTCAAGATGCTGTACCTGCTGAGTTACTGCGACATCAATGCGGTGGCGCCCGGAATATGGAACGAATGGCGGGGCATGCTCATTTTCGAACTCTACCGGAGGACCCTTCGGGTTCTCGAATCGGGCGAGGCCGGCTCTCGCCAAAAGCGCCTGGATGAGATCGGAAAACAGGTGTTCCTCGAGGCGCGGGCGGCCGTGAGCAAGCTGAGGCCGGATCGCATCCTCCGCTATCTGGATAACATGCCCGAGAGATACCGGCTGGGGACGCCGCCCCAGGATATTTTGCATCAGATCGAAATGAGCGAAAAAATCGACGCGGATACCCCTTTCGTCATGGAGGTCACCCACCGGCGCCGCCTGGGCAATACGCTCCTGACGCTTGTTTGCCGCGATCAGCTGGGCCTGTTCGCCATCCTCGCCGGAACGTTCGCTTCGTTTCACATCAAGATACTCGACGCAAAGGCGTATACGGACTCCGAAGGGCTGGTGGTGGATTCTTTTATCGTGGTCGATTCGGAAGGAAAGGCCGTAACGGACGACGCCTTGTGGAAAAAAGTCCGCTCCTTGCTGGACGACCTCCTTTCGGGGAGGATCAGCGTCCAGGAGCTCGTTGAAAAAAACAGCAAAGTTCGCCATCCCAAGCAACGGGTTCATTTCGACATACCCACGCTGGTCGAATACGATCTCACTGCAAGCGAGGACGATACTGTGCTGGAAGTCATTACGCCCGATCGGCACGGCCTTTTGGCGAGAATCGCCGGGCGTCTGGCCGACGAGGGCGTCTCCATCTCCAGGGCGAAAATTTCCACCGAGGGCCTCCGGGCCGTCGATGTGTTTTATGTAACCGACGCGAGAGGCGGAAAAATCGAGGATGAGAGCCGTCTCCGCGAGTTGTGCGAAATATTGACAGAGGAACTCACCGAGGGTTCCTCCTATAGCGTTTCGTCTTTTTAGGGGCCGGCCCGGGGGATGAACCCCGGGATGCGGGACCGGGTGGATTTTCATCGGGCAATTCGAATGTTCAACTAATTGGAGGGGTCAACACCATGGCAACGAGATCGAAAAAAGCATCCTCAAAAGGGGGCGGGAGCGTTGTCTCCGCGGTCCTCAAATTGGCCAAGGACGGCGGGGCCAAGATCGTGGACTACCGCTTCACCGACATGCCGGGCATGTGGCAGCATTTCTCATCTCCGATCGGAACGCTGGGGGCGGATACGTTCGCCGAGGGCGTCGGCTTCGACGGATCGAGCATCCGGGGCTTCCAGGCCATCAACGAGAGCGACATGCTTCTCATGCCGGATCCGGATACGGCATTCATGGATCCCTTCCTCGAGATTCCGACCCTGGTTCTCATCTGCGACATCAAGGATCCGATCACCCTCGAACTCTATGACCGGGACCCGCGCCACATCGCCATCAAGGCCGAACGCTACCTCAACTCCACCGGCATCGGCGACGTGGCCTATTTCGGCCCCGAGGCCGAGTTTTTCATTTTTGACGACGTGCGGTTCAACCAGGCCGAAAATCACGCCTTCTACGAGGTGGATTCGGTCGAGGCCGCCTGGAACACGGGCACCGACGAGGGCCCCAACCTGGGCCACAAGTTGCGCTACAAGGAAGGCTACTTTCCCACCCCGCCCTCGGACACCCTCCAGGACATCCGCTCCGAGATGATGCTGACCATGCTGGACCTGGGGATTGAAACTGAGGTGCATCACCACGAGGTGGCCAGCGCCGGCCAGGGCGAGATCGACATTCGCTACGACGAGCTTCTGATAACGGCCGATAAGCTGATGAAGTACAAGTACGTCGTGAAGAACGTCGCCCGCCGCCACGGCAAGACGGCCACCTTCATGCCCAAGCCCGTTTTCATGGACAACGGAACGGGCATGCACACCCACCAGAGTGTCTGGAAAAAAGGGAAAAACCAGTTTTTCCAGGCGGGCACCTACGGCGATCTGAGCCAGACGGGGCTCTACTATATCGGCGGCCTGCTCAAGCACACCCCGGCCCTCCTGGCCCTCACCAACCCGACCACGAACAGCTACCGCCGTCTCGTGCCGGGCTATGAGGCGCCCATCAACCTGGTTTACAGCTGCCGGAACCGCAGCGCTTGCGTGCGCATCCCGATGTACTCGACCAGCGAAAAAGCCAAGCGGGTCGAGTTCCGTTGCCCGGACCCCGCCTGCAACCCCTACCTGGCGTTCTCGGCCATGCTCATGGCGGGCCTCGACGGAATCCAGAACAAGATTCTGCCCCCCAAGCCAATCGACAAGAACCTCTACGACCTCGATCCCGAAGAGACGGCAGGCGTCAAGCAGACGCCCGGAAGCCTTCCTGAGGCGCTCGACGCCCTCGAGGCGGACCACGAATTTCTGCTCAAGGGAGATGTATTCTCGAAGGACATGATCGAAAACTGGATCGACTACAAGCGCGTGGAAGAGGTGGACGCCATCCGGCTCCGGCCCCACCCCTACGAGTTCACGCTCTACTACGACATCTAGAGCAAGGGATACGGCAAGACGGAAGGGGAAACACCCATCCCCCGGTCCATCAGGGCCGGGGGATTTTTTTCTTAATCCTCATCGAGGGTGAAGGGGGTCGATTCGTCGGCCGGGGCCGGGGGCGGTGCCGAGGTTGGTGGAGAATCGCCGGAGGAATCCGACATGGCCGCCGGCACCAGAATCGCGTGAATCTCGCAGGGGCCGTGGACGCCTTCGATGAGGGTGAGCCCGATGTCGGCGGACCGGCTGGGCCCGGTGATCAGGTTGACGCAGCTCGGAGCCGCGTTCCCGCCGCTCAGGGCGCCCTGGATGAGCGGCCCGGCGGCCGAAAGATGGGGAATGATTCTATCCTCGGGAATCAGGACCAGATGAACCTCGGGCAGCAGGGAGTAGAGGCGCGGACAGCGGTCCGAACTCAGGAGGACGACCGTTCCCGTCTCGGAAATGGCCCAGTCGCACCCGGTGACGCCGATCCCGGCCCGCGCGAGCCCCTCCCGGCAATCGTCTCCGGCGGGGGAGAGGGGGAGGACTTCCGCCCCCTCTTCCCGGAGCCAGTCTCCGGCCGGGAGCGCGAGGCCCTCGCTTACAGCGGAGGGCCGGCCACCGAAACGCCTGAAGAGGGTCAGGACTACCTCCCTCGCCGCATCCAGCGTCTCCGGCCTGTAGGCATGGCCGCCGGCCCCCTCGAATTCCGTACAGAACCGCCCGACCGGGTCCGGAACATCCACCTCGGGCAGGGGACCCGGGGGCGCATCCGCCGGGCCGTGGGAGAGTCCATGAGCGAGCGAGAGCGAGCGGCGGGTCTGCTCAACAATTTGCCCGGACCCATCCAGGGGCTCTTCCGGGGGGGCCGCGGTTGGAGGAGGCGGAGTGGCGCCACCCGACCCGCGCCGGCGCTCGCGCCAAAGGGCCCGGAAACTCTTTTTTGCGGGCGGCGGCAGGGCGCGGCCCTTCATCCAGGCGCCCGCCGGTCCTGGCAGCCAATCCATCATCCCCCTCCGGACGAGCGGACCGAGGAGGGGCGGAAGAAGCTTTACGCCCAGGCCCCATATCCAGGGGTTCCGCATCGTCCACCCTCCGAGCCGGAAGGCCGCCCGCTCGAAGGATGAAATCTGGCGCCGGGCGACGCGCATCTGGCGCATTTCGAGCAGCATTCTGGGAATATCCACGAAGACGGGGCAGGCCTCCTGGCAGGCGCCGCACAGGCTCGAGGCGGCGGATAGCTCTCCCGAGGCCTCCACGCCGTAGAGCATCGGGCTGATGATCGCCCCGATGGGGCCGCCGTAGACCGAATCGTAGGCATGGCCCCCGACGCTCTGGTACACCGGGCAGGCGTTCTGGCACGCCCCGCAGCGGATGCAATAGAAGGCTTCGTGAAAGGGTCCTCCCAAATGGCGCGAGCGCCCGTTGTCGAGGACGACGAGATGCATCTCATCGGGGCCGTCCGCCTCGTCCGCCCGCCGGGGACCCGTCAGCATCGTGAAGTAGCTGGTCACCTTCTGGCCCGTCGCGCTGCGCGGAAGCACGGCCAGCAGGGTAAGCGCCTCCTCCACCGTGGGAACCACCTTTTCGAATCCCATGACGGCGACATGAACCTTGGGCAGCGTCGTTACCAGACGGCCGTTTCCCTCGTTCGTGACGAGGCAGAGGGTGCCCGTCTCAGCGATGGCGAAATTAACCCCGCTCACCCCCATCCCGGCGCGGAGAAATTCCCCGCGGAGTTTTTTCCGGGCCGCCGCCGTCAGGTCGCGCGGATCGCCGCCGATTCCCGTGTCCACTTTTTCGGCGAAGAGTTGGGCCACCTGCTCCCGGGTTTTGTGGAGGGCGGGCGCGACCAGATGGCTGGGGACATCCCCGGCAAGCTGGAGAATCCACTCGCCCAGGTCCGTTTCGAAAGGGGTGATACCGGCCGCCTCGAATGCGGCGTTGAGGTGAATCTCCTCGGTGGCCATGGATTTGCTCTTAACGACGGTTTGGACCCCGTGGCGGCGGGCGATGCCGAGGATGATCTTGTTGGCTTCGCTCGAGTCGGCGGCGGAGTGGACATGGACGCCCAGCCTCCGGAGGCTGGTGAAAAGGGTGTCCAGATGGCGGTCCAGGTCATCGAAGGTATGGCGGCGGATCTCCCTGGCCCGTGCGCGCAAGGGCAGGGGAGCGGCGGTGGACTCGAAGGCCTGCTTCCTCATATCTCCGAAGCGGGAGGTCGCGACCCGGAGCGCTTCCTGGAGTCCGTCGTCGGCGAGGGCGGCCGCTGCCCGCTTGTTGAATGGGGATGTCACGGTGCCCTCTCTTCGGGTGGATCGCTGTCGGGCCAGCCGGGCGCATTCGGGCCGGCCAATGCCTGCGCCAGGTGAAGCAGGCGGATTTTCGAGCCCCGCTTCGAGAGGCCGCAGCCGATCTGGAGAATGCAGCCCGCGTCCGCCGCCACCATCCAGTCGGCCCCGGCCTTTTCGGCGGCGCCGATCTTCTCGTCGAGCATCGCGCAGGAAACCTCGGGGAATTTGACGGCGAAACTCCCGCCGAATCCGCAGCACCGATCCGCCCCCGTCATCTCCTCGCGCCTCTCGCAAGCGCCATCGAGCAGCCGCCGGGGGGCCTCCCGCTCTCCCAAGCCCCTCAGAAGGTGGCAGGAGTCGTGGTAGACGGTCTTGCCCGGGAGATGCTCCCCCGGTTCGCCGCCGCCGTAGCGGCCGAGGAACTGGGAGAGTTCTTGGACGCGCAAAGCGATCCGTTCGGCCTTGGAGCGGAGCCAGGGGTCTTCCGGAAAAAGGGTGGGAAGGACACACCGCAGCATCCACGCGCACGATCCCGAGGGGACGACGATAGGAGCCTCTCCACCCAAGAGGTCCATCTGGGTTTCGAGGGCCTTTCGGGCCTCATCGGGAAACCCGTTGTTGAAAAGGGGCAGGCCGCAGCAGGTCAGCCCATCGGGCACGATAACCTCGGCGCCCGTCCGCTCGATAAGGTGAACGGACGCCTCGCCGACACCGGGGAAAAACGAATCCACCAGGCAGGTGGGAAAAAGAATGACGCGGGCCGGGGGAGGAGGTGGGTTGCCGTTTTCGGCCCCTTCCGGACGAATATCCCGTTCTTCGATGTCCATGCCGATCCTTTCGGTGCGATGGAGACTCTTTGGGACATCATACCATTGTTTGCGGGGGCAACGGGACAAGGGGTGCCGGAACCCCAGCGAATCCGATCTTTCCCCCCGAATTCGCTCCACCAATCTGCTCCACGAACCCGCTTGGCGTTTGATGGTCTATCGGGAGAGATGTTAGCGTTCGGGTGTTCCGGGCAATTCGCCGATTTCGGTCCGGTTTAAATCCGGGCCGAGTGGTTACCGAGGAGAAAGTCGAATGCACGCGAAAAAGCGCTATGTCCTGGTCTGCACGAACGAGCGGGAGGAGGGCCACCCCAAGGGAAGCTGCGCCCGGTGCGGCTCGGTGGAGGTGCGCGAGAGAATCAAGGAATTGATCGCCGATAAGGGCCTCAAGAGCAAGGCGCGGGTTCTCAAGACCTCCTGTCTGGACATTTGCTCGGGCGGGCCGATCGTTTGCGTAATGCCGGACAACGTCTGGTATGAGGGCGTCCGCGTGGAGGACGCTGAGGAAATTGTGGATTCCCACCTGGACCGGGGGGTGCCCGTCGAGAAGCTGCTCATCCCCGATGCGCCTACCGGATTTTCGATGCTCTAGGGGGGGAGCGGGTTTCCTCGCAGGGAGGGCGGAATCATGGGCCTGTATGCGGATTTTTTCTTCCCGCAGGGAATGGATTGGATCAAGGGAGGCCCCCATTTCCAGCGGAAGCGGGAATTAGCGCTGAAGCCCGCCCGCGGGGATGTGCTCGAACTCGGTTTCGGCACCGGACTGAATTTGGCGCATTATCCCGAGGGGGTGGATGCGCTGTTCATGGTCGATCTCGCAACCTTGCTCCCCAAGCGCGTCGAGGGGCGAATCGCCGCCGCGGGAATTCCAGTCAGCCGCAAGGCGCTCGGCGCGGAAAAACTTCCCTACGATGCGGGACGATTCGATTGCGTGGTGTCCACCTGGACGCTGTGCACGATTCCGGATCTGAAAAAGGCCCTGGAAGAAACCCGCCGCGTCCTCAAGCCGGAGGGAAGGTTCATCTTTTTGGAGCACGGGCGGAGCGACGACGAGCGAACGGCCCGGTGGCAGGACCGGCTCAACCCGGTGCAGCGCGTTTTGGGCTGCGGGTGCAACATGAACCGGAAGATCGACGAATTTATCCGGGAGGCGGGGCTTGAGATCGAGCGGCTCGACCGTTTCCGGATGCCCAAGACCCCGCGAATCCAGGGGGAGATATACCAGGGCGTGGCCCGGAGGCGGGGGTAGGCGCGCCATTTTCGCACCGATGCGGAGCAGGGACTCCAAAGGAGGGGATGGATTGGATTTTCAACTGAACGAATTCCAGCGCGCCCTGGAGGCGAGCGTGCGCGATTTCGTGGACCGGGAGGTCATCCCGGTGGCGAGCGATTTCGAGCACCGGGACGCCTATCCCCATCCGCTGGTGGATCGGATGAAGGAGCTCGGCTATTTCGGAGCCATTATCCCCGAGGAAAACGGCGGCGCGGGAATGGGCGCCCTCAGCTACGCCGTCCTGACCGAGGAGCTGGCCCGCGGCTGGATGAGCCTCACCGGGGTCATCGGCAGCCACTCGATGGTCTCTTGGATGGTGAGCGAATTCGGCAGCGGCGAGCAGCGCCAGGAATGGCTGCCCCGCCTGGCCACGGGCGAGATGCGGACGGGGATTGGCATCACCGAAGCCGACGGCGGCTCGGACGTCGCGGCCATGCGCACCTCGGCCCGCCGCGACGGGAACGCCTACATCGTGAACGGCTCGAAGATGTTCATCACCAACAGCGAGAACGCCACGCATTTCGGCATCATGGTCCGGACGAACCCGGGGGCGGACAAGCCCCACCGGGGGATCAGCTGCCTCATGATGGACCGCGATCTGGACGGCTTCAAGGTGAGCCGCCACCTCGAAAAGCTCGGCTACAAGGGCATCCGGACCGGGGAGCTCGTCTTCGAGAATTGCCCGGTGCCGGCCTCGTGCCTCATCGGGGAGGAGAACCGCGGCTTCCAGCAGCTCATGGCCGCCTTGGAGATCGGGCGCATCCAGGTGGCGGCCCGCGCGCTGGGGCTCCAGCGGGCCTGTTTCGAGGCCTCGCTCAAGTACGCCCAGCAGCGCCGCACATTTGGCAAACCCATCGCTGAGCATCAGGCGGTCCAGCTCAAGCTGGCGGACATGGCCACCTCCCTCGAGGCGGCGCGCCAGCTCACCTACCGGGCCGCCGCCATGAAGGACAGCGGCGAGCGCTGCGACCTCGAGGCGGGCATGGCCAAACTATTCGCCACCGACGCGGCCCAGCGGGCGTCCGAGATGGCGATTCACATTCATGGCGGCTACGGATACATCAAGGAGCTTCCCATCGAGCGTTACTACCGGGACGCCATCCTCCTTCAGGTGGGCGAGGGGGCGAACGATATCCAGCGCATCGTAATCGCGCGCCGCCTGGTGGAGAAATATCCAGCGGACTGAATGGACGATTTCAGCGAGGGATTCATGGACAAGGCGATTTGGGCGATTTATTATGACCTTCCGCGGGAGGGGCGGAAGGAGTATCTGGACTGGTTTCACAGGGTGCACATTCCCGAAAAGCTGGCCCGCCCCGGTTATGTTTGGGCCGCCCACTACGAGGTCGTGCACCCGGGAAAAGCGTTCGAGAAGGTCCTGGCCCGCCTCGGGCGGGAGGAGGATCCGGCCCTGGCCTCGGGAGCGGGCTTCATCGCCCTGTTTGGGGGTGAATCCACGCGGACGTTCCATGACCCGAGCCCGGCGCAGCTCAAGGAGCGCCAAAGCGCCGAGACGCGAGAGATGGTCTCGCGCCGGATAAACGCCCTTGGCCTGATTTTTTGCGAGGAATGGCGGATCGAGGGGCCCAGCGCGGCTTCGCGCGAGGCCGAGGATGTGCTTTCTCCCGCCATCCAGATGGGCCGCTACGACGCCCAGGGAAACGATGCGGATCTCCAGGCCTGGTACGCCCAGGAGAGAATGCCGGGAGTGGAGCGAACCGAGGGTTGCGTCGGAGCGCGGAAGCTTCTCGCCTCCTCGGGGGCGCCCCGGCATTCGGTGCTCTACGAGTATGTATCTCTCGAAGCGCGCGAGGAGAACTATGTGGCTCTCGAGGAGACGGAGTGGACCCACCGGGTCCACGGGTATCTTCTCCATCCCCCTGGCTCGCCTCTCGTGGGCTCGCGCATCTGGCCCCCGCAAAAAGCCTGAGCGCGCACGGGCCTTCCTTCAGGAGGGCTTTTCCCTTCCGCCGTCTCGGGCGGTCTTTCGGCTAGATACGGGTCAAGGCTTGGAGAATTTCGTCGGACACCGTGACGACGCGGGCGTTCGCCTGGAAGAGGGCCTGCGCGAGAATCAGATCGACGAACTCCTCGCCGAGGTCGGAGTTCGATGATTCGAGGGCCTCGGGAATGATCCTCCCCGCGCCGGCTGTGTCGGGGGATACGAACACAGGCGGCCCGGACGCAGTATTCTCGATGAAAAAATTATCCCCAACGGCGAAGAGTTCCCCCTCAGCCGGGAAAAGGGCCAAGGCAAGCCTGGCGATCAGCTGGGTTTCTCCGTTCGACAACGTTGCCAGGATGTTGTCCGATCGGTCTATCGTCAAGGCCTCGAACAGTCCGTTCCTGACGCCGTCCACTTTGATGATGTCGATGGCAAATTCGCTTTCCTTGCTCAACTCCCTGGATCCGGTGCTGAACTGCGAGACGCCGTCGTCGCCCGTGCCCAATACTGTCGTATCGGTGGTGATGGCGTCGCCGAAGTCGAACGTGATGGCCTGATTCGCCGTGGGCGCCGGGTTGCCCGCGAATTCGGGGGCGAAAGTGAACAGTCCGGTTCCGGGCGTGAGGGTCTCGCTGTCGAGTTTTCCGTCGGTGGTGAATTTGAGCAGGCCGCTCGCCACCTCTTCGATCTCCGCGTCCGCGATGTCGCTGACCTCCGCCCCTCCGACGGAGATGGCAGGCGAATCGACGGCGAGAAATCCAAGCGTATTGGAGGCCGTGGACGCTGTGTTGCTGTGGCGGAAGGTAATCGTGTTGAGATTCCCCAAATTGTTGGTGATGGAGAATTTATCGGAGACCGCATTGTAGCTGACGGCGTAGATGTCGCCCGAGGGGTCTGCGGCTTCCAGGGCATTTCTGATCCCGGCGGCGAGGGTGGCTCCGGTTACGACCGTACCCGGAGTGACCAACCCGCCGCTCCCCCCGATCAGATCGGCGGACAATAGGCCCGAGCCCCCCACCTCGAACGAAAGCCGGTCGTTCGTGCCCGCCGTGATGATAAACTCGCCCCTCTTGGTGCCTGGAGTGGGGTCGATGAGATCCGATGCGTCCAGGGTGGCGTGCCATTCCCAGATATTCGCTCCCGTCTTGCGGACGAAAACCGTAACCGAGTGTGTGCCGCCGAGATCGTCGAAAACGTCCATACTGACGTTCGCGCTGCTGGTGGCGACCGGATTGGCGGCGTCGAAGAATCCGGTGCCCACCTTTCCGGTCCCGGTGTTGAATCCGGTGGTCGCGAGGAGGGTCCCGCCCGTTACGGTGGATTGGGTGGCGGCAACGGAGATGATGGGCGTCGCCGCGTTGGTCGGCTGGTTGATGATATGGGCGCCGCCCGTCTTTGGGCCGGTGAGTTTGAAGCGATCTATGGATCCATCGGCGCTGTATGAGACCTTTGTTCCGAGAAGGGCGGGCGAGGAGGTTATAATCTCTTGTTGAATTTTGAATGCCAACTCCCTTCCCGTGTAGTTCCCGGCCGGAACCGTGATGGCGACCGCCGTTCCGTCGACCGTAGCGGTCAGGGTGTCGTTGACGCCGGCGATGACGTTGAACGCGACTCCCACATCGCTGAATTCTTTCTCTCCCTGGAGAATGGCCTCCGAATCCACGGCCAGGAAACCGAGCAGGCCCGAAGCCGTCGAGGCGGCGGTATTGCTGTGGCGGAAGGTGATTTTATTGACGTTGCTCTCGTTGCTGACGATGTTGAACCTGTCGGAGGGTCGATCGTAGGTGACGGTGTAGGAGTCGCCTGATCCGTTTTTGGCTTCGAGCGCCGTTTTGATGGCTTGGGCGACGGTGGCCCCGTTCACAGCCGTGCCGGAGGTCAACAGGCCGTCCGTGATCAGGCTGGCCGTAATCAGGCCCGAGCTTCCGCTCTCGAATGCGATCTGGTCGTTCGTGCCGGTGATGACAAGGAATTCGTCTGTTTTAAAATCGGATGTAAACGAGCTTGCGGTACCGAGATTTTCGGCATTGGAATCCAGGTTTCCCTGAAATTCGACCTTGGTGGAGGCCCGGCCGATGCTGGTCCCGGTTCCGAAGACCACATTGGCGAGCGTGTTGGTAATGGCCCCGGCGGCATCCACGGTAAAAGCCTGCACTGTATTTTTCGTTGCCTTGTGAATGAGGGTGCGGTTGTTGTCCAGGTCGAATGAGCCGTCGCGGGTGTAGAGCAACCTTTGGCCGGCCGGGTCCGTGATATCCTTGAGGATGAAAAAGCCCGCGCCCTCGATGGCGACGTCCAGGGTGATTCCAGTCGCTTTATTATTTCCCTGGGTGATGATTCTTTGAATGTTAACCTGGCCGGCGCCGTTTCCGACTTGGCTTTTATCGACTTGAATGCCGTTGGACGCGGCGAGCGTGGAGTAGAAGGCCTCGGACGTCGTGGCGCGGCTTCGCTTGAATCCGGGGGTGTTGACGTTGGCGATGTTGTTCCCGATGACCTTAATGATCTGGGAAGCGTTGCTCAACGAGGAAGCGCCTGTTGCCAACCCCGGAAAAACGCCCATCGTTCACTCCCTCCAGTTCCTGTGATTCTGCGTCCGGCCAGTTCCAATGATTCTGTTTCCGGTAGGTGACCCCGCCTGCGGGGCACTTCCCCCCCGGACGGCGCGGTTTTTCGGTCCGCGCCGAAATTGTCGAAGAGATAATAAGCAAAGGGCGTGCCGAAAGATTAGGAAACAACAAAGCATTCAAATACAACGAATTGCGGGAAATGGCCCACCGCATTTGCGGGCCGTGGGGCGGGAGGAATTCGCCGGAGAGGGCAATAATTTCCCCCGGGGAACCCTCCCGCCCGGCTGGGCTGCCTAGCCGGGCGCACCCTCGGAGGCCAGATTATTCAGGCCCAGGCGGGTGAGGGTCTTCTCGGTGGGGATGCCCCTCTCGTCCCAGCCCCGGAGTTCGTAATACTCGTCCTTCATCCTTTCGAGCTCCTCCGGCGGACAGTGCATTCCCTTGTGGGGGCCGTCCGGGATGGGTTCGTGCATCACCCGGTGGGGGAGCATGTCGCGGGATCGATCCACGCCTTCCCGGACCTGGAAGGCGCGCTCGAGGTTGCAGATGCGCTCGCCGGTTTCCTCGAGCTCCTCGGCCGTCGTGTCCCACCCGGTGACGAGGTTGAGCAGCTTGGCGAATTTATCGTTGACCATCGCGCCGTAGCCACGCTCGGATGTGAAGCGGCACTGCGTCAGGGAATCGCCCATGGCGGTGTAATTTTGGGTCTTGATGGCGAATTCGGCCTTGCCGTCGGCGATCGTATTATCGTGCTCGGAAGCGTACTGAAGCGTGGGGCGGGTGTCGTGGTGGCTGCCGCCACGGGTTCCGGTCGCGTATCCGATGGACATTCCTTTCAGGGCCCGGGCGCTGTGGGCGGGAAGCTCCAGCCCTTTGGCGGCATAGAGCAGGTTCGGGGCATCGCCCCCGATTTCCTCGGCGAGGCGTTGGCCGCCCTCGGCAAGCCGGGCGCCGAATCCCCGGCGGTGGGCCATGTCCTCGATCAGTTCCAGCATGGTGTCCGGATCTCCCCAGGCGAGTTCGTGCCCTGTGTCCGATTCCGTGAGCAGGCCGCGCTCAAAGCACTCATAGGCGAGCGAGAGAGTGACCCCCGCCGAGATGGTGTCCATGCCGAGTTCGTCGCAGAGCTGGTTTCCCCGGAGAAGAGCGCCCGGGTCGTTGATGCCGAGCATGGTGCCCAGCGAGAAGATGGACTCGTATTCGGGCATTTTCCACTTGAGCCCGTCCCATTTGCCGCCCTTCATTTTGTAGTCCTTGCCGCAGGCGACCGGGCATTTCAGGCAAGTCGTGTCCTTGTCCAGAAAATTTTCGAGCATGGATTCGCCGCTGATGGGCTCGCAGTTGTCAAAAACCTCTTTTTGCAGGTTCATCGTGCCGAGTGCGCCCATCTTGTTGATCATGTTCACGAGAATGGGGGTGCCGTATTTATTGAGGGCGGCTGTGCCGTTTCGCACATCGGCGGCCGTATCGTTGACATAGGTGCGCAGCCCCTTGGCGTCGGCCACGGCGGTCTTGGCTTTTCCTTTGACGGCGATCGCTTTGACGTTCTTGCTTCCGAGGACGGCCGCCATGCCGCCGCGCCCGGCAATCCCGTCGCGGCTCTTGCGCCAGGTGTGGGCGGCCGCGGCGAAACGGACCATGTTCTCCCCGGCGGGACCGATGGCGAGGACGTCGGCCCCGTTTTCGCTCTCCGATACCGTATCGCAGGTCTCGCTGATCCATTTGCCCGCTAGGTTCGAGGCGTCACGGAATCCGGCCCCCTCTTCGGTGATCGAAAGATAGGTGAGCGAATCGGCCTTGCCGTGAAGGACGAGCGCGTCGTATCCGGTCCGCTTGAGGGAGATGGGCCAGGAGCCGCCGAACGTGCTGTCGAAAAAAAGACCGGTGAGCGGGCTTTTCGTGCCGATGCAGGCCCGGCTCGCGCTGGGCACCGCTGTGTCGGTAAAGGGGCCCACGGCGATGCAAATGACGTTTTCGGGCGAGAGAGGGTCGGTCTCGGGCTTCACGGCATCCCAAAGGGTTTTTACGGCAAAGCCGTTCCCACCGAGAAATTTCCTCGCGAATTCTTCGCCGAATTCCTCAACCCGGCTGGTCCTGGAGCTGAGATCGATATGCAATATTCTTCCCTGGTATCCAAACATGAAAATCCCTCTGCAAATGGTTGCCGGAATGGTTTGCCCATAAAGTTCACGGGGGATTGTAGCGTATTTGAATGCCGGGTGGGAGGAGGTGGGGGCCGTTTCCACCAGATGCGCCGCTTGCCGGAGAGAGGCCCCAATTAATGGATGAGGCAAATGAGGTCGCCGAAAAATTCCTGCCATGAGGCGGAGGGACTCGCCGAGAATTTCTTGAGAGACCTTTTCGTTGGGAAATTCCGGCCCGGGAAGCCGGTTGGGATGATCTGTCCGGCCGGGCGGATTTGAGGAAAAATGCCAGCGACATCCGGCGCTCAGGGCCGGCCTGAGGAATGGGCGCGTTGGGCGGAGAGCGAACCCGGCGGCGCCCCTACTGGGGAACCTCGAGGCTCCGGAAGCTCTCGGCGCACTCGAGGCCCTTTGCCTCGCCGTTCCGGCGGCCCCAGTCGCGTAATTCGGGGATGAGTTTTTCAATGTCTGGAATCTGGCTTTTATGGCATGCCAGGGCCTTGACCTTGAGGTCAAACGTTTCGGAGATGTCGATCCAGGTATCGGGGCGGTCGCGGCTGCCGAAGTAGGCTTCTTTTGGCTTGTGGGGCCCGAGCCCTTCTTCCATCAGCTCGGGGAAGAAATTCTCGTTGCCCACGGCGGGGTAGAGGGCGTCGAACACCGCCTGGCCGATGGCGCGGTGATCGCTGTGGTAGCCGTAAAAACTATCGTAAGTGTCCTTCGCCGGATCGTCCGAAATGACCAGGGAGGGCTTCACCTGACGCATGATGCGGACGAGGCTGCGCCTGAGGCCGAGCGTGTTGGCGAGTTCGCCGTCCGGGTGGCGGAGGAAGTGCACCTCCTTGACGCCGACGACGCGGGCGGCGGCGCGCTGCTCGCTTTCGCGGATGGCGCGCCGTTCTTCTATCGAGCGCGAGGATGCGCCGTCTCCGTTAAACCCTTTTTCGCCGCTGGTGCAAATGAGATATTCCACATGGCGCCCCTCACGGGCCCAGAGGGCGGCCGATCCGGCGAGGCGAAAATCGAGGTCGTCCGGATGGGCGGCAATGGCTAGAATTCTATCGTGATTCATCCCGAAAATTCCTTTGCGGCCGTTCTCCTGTGCCCCCAACAGGGGACTGGCGGTTTATATAGCAAGACCTGGCCTCCGCGCCAAGAGAGGCGGGAATTCGCCGGCCGGGCCTTTGGCGCTAGTATATTTTACCGGCGGGAGCGATTCTATGGGGAGCCGTTTTGAAATCGCCATTTCTCGATGAATGGGAGGCAGGTTCCATGCCGAGAATTACCCCGGTGGGTGATGATGCGAAAGGTCCGCACGAACCCCACTTCGAGCGCTCACGGCAGCTCTGGGGGACAGTCCCCAGCTTCTACCGCGCTCTGGCGCACTCGCCCGAAGCGTTGGAGCATATCATCGCCCTGACGAAGGCCCTCCGGGGCCAGTGGCGCGGCGAGCCCGCGCGGTTGCGCCTGATGCAGCTGGCCATCCTGGTGCCCAGCATCATGAACCAGTGCGTCATATGAACGGACCACAACAAGGGGCTCGGTCGAGCCGCGGGACTGACGGACGCGCATTTCGAGGCCATCGCCGGAGATTGGGAGACGAGCGGCCTATTTAGCCATGAGGAAAAGACGGTCATCCGCTGGGCGTCGGCCCTCACCGAGAATACCGCTCCGGGTGATGATGTCGCTTTTGCCTCGATGAAAGAGATATTCAGCGAAAAAGAGATTGTCGAACTGACCCTGTTCACCTGCCTGTTCAACGCCTGGAACCGTCTTCAGGAGGGGTTTCACAATCCGGTCGAGCCGGCGTCCGAGCAGGTGCAGTGGCAGGATTGGGATCGGGACGAATCCGCCTCCACCTGACGCCCTGGCCGATTTCTGGGCGGCCATGGAACGGTTTGGGGACGGGTGGCGTCTTGTCGTCGCCGGGAAATTTCCCGAAAAGGGAGAATCCCCGGGGCGCCCGAATACGCGAGTCACAGTCTAACCGTGGATTCGGGGGTGAATATTTAACATTTATGATATCGGCATTCCCGAAATTAGGGCAAACGGGGTATGATATGGATTACGGTGGGTCAGGCCCGATCCTCTAATAAGAGACCGCTGAAAAACTATTCTAGGAGGCATTCGCCAAGAGATATCCCCCCCCAAATCATATCATAATAGAAGCTTTTCTATATAATTTGCT
>DNYS01000097.1:19720-20142 GCA_003506735.1 Nitrospinota bacterium | reverse complement strand
GGGGGGGCCGCCGCGCGGGTGGGTATCGTGAAAGGAAAATTCATGGATTTTCGACTCACCGAAAAACAATCGGCGCTCCAGAGCCTGGCTCATGAATTCGCCGAGCGCGAGATTCGCCCCATCGCGCGCGAGCGCGAGAAGATCGAAGGCCCCGCCGAGCGGTTTCCCTGGGATGTGGTGGAAAAAGGGAGCCGCCTGGGGCTCCGGACCCTCGCCCTGCCCGAGGAGATGGGGGGCGCCGGGGCCGACGTGCTGACACTGTGCCTGGTCGGGGAGGAAATTGCCTGGGGCGATCTGGGCATCGCCGTTACGTTCGATCAAACCTGGAAGATCAGCCACCTTATCGAGCACCTCGCGAACGATGAACAGCGCTCCCGCTACCTTCCGGCCTTCCTCGAGGACCACCGCTTTCACCTGGCCAT
>DNYS01000097.1:16251-19610 GCA_003506735.1 Nitrospinota bacterium | reverse complement strand
CACTTCATCAGCAACGGCGGAATCGCCAAGCTCTATTTTCTCGCCCTGCGCACGGACACCTCCAAGGGGGTCAGTGAGGGGCTGACCTATTTCATCGCCACCCCGGACATGGAGGGATTCTCGATCGGGCGGGTTCACGAAAAGATGGGCCAGCGCCTCTCCCAGAACGCGGAGCTGATCTTCAAGGATTGCCGGATCCCGGAGGCGAACCGGGCGAGCGAGCCCGGAAGGGCGATGGCCGAGCGCCGCAAATTTGTCCGCGGCTCGAACATCGAGGCGGCGGCCACCGTCCTCGGGACGGCGCGGGCCGCCTATGAGGATGCGCTGGAGTACGCCCGGAACCGCGTTCAGGGCGGAAGGCCGATCATCGAACACCAGGCGGTCGGGTTCATGCTGGCGGACTGTTTCGCCGAGTACGAGGCCTCGCGCCGCCTCCTTCACTACGCGGCCTGGACGGCCGGCCAGGAGGACCTCTACGATCCCAAGATGGGTTTCATGACCAAGGCATTCGTGTCGGAGGCCTCGTTCCGGATCGCCACGCGGGCGCTCGAGGTTTGGGGCGGGATGGGCTACATGACCGAATCGCCCATGGAGAAATACCTCCGCGACGCGGCGAGCTTCCTGCACTCGGACGGCACGAACCAGGCCATGCGAATTCGCACCATGCCTTTCCTCTAAAGGAGACGATTCCAGAAATGCCGAAACTGAAAATCAGGGCCGTCGAAGCGGTGCCCATGGCGCTGCCGCTGGAGAAGCCGATCGGAAGCGCGCTCGGAACCTATACGCATATCGATTTCGCCGCCGTGTTCGTTCACACCGAGGACGGTCCGAGCGGCTGCGGGTTTTCGATGGGCCTCGGGGGGGCGGCCAGTTCGGCCATCGTTCCCTATATCCGGAACGAACTGGCCCCGCTGGCCATCGGGGAGGACGCCCTGGCTCCCGAAGCCCTCTGGCAGCGGCTCTGGGGGCCGAACAAGGCCCGCATGCGCGGGGGGCTTGGGTTCTGGGCCCTTTCCGCCGTGGACATCGCCTGCTGGGACATTCTGGGCAAGGCCGCGGGCCTGCCGATTCACCGCCTGCTCGGCGGCTTCCGGGAGGATGTTCCCGTTTACGCAAGCGGGGGATGGCACACTTTGAGCGACGCGGAACTGGTTGCCGAGTGCCAGGAATTCATCGGCCGGGGGTTTAATGCCTACAAGTACAAGATTGGAACCGATCGGGACGAGGAGCGGACGGCGCTTCTTCGCCAGGAGGCGGGGGAGGACATCACCCTCTTCGCCGACGCGAACCAAAAATACAACGTGCGCGAGGCGGTGGAGGTCTCCAGCATGCTGGCCGAGTACGGCATCGCCTGGTTCGAGGAGCCCGTGCTGGCGGATTCGCTCAACGATCTGGCCGAGGTGGCCGAGAAAAGCGTGGTCCCCATCGGCGCGGGAGAGAACCATTACGCGCGGTGGGGTTTCCGAGAGATGTGCGAGCTCCGGGCGGTGGGCTATCTTCAGCCGGATGTGTGCCGCTGCGGGGGCATCACCGAGTTTCGGAAAATAGCGCACCTGGCCGACTCCTTTAACCTTTCCCTGAGCAGCCACCTCGCGCACGAAATTTCCGTCAGCCTCATCGGGGCCTCCCCCAGCGGTTTCATGGTGGAGTACATGGACCTCATCCCCCCCGGCGCGCTGACGCGGGAGTTCGCGGCCAAGGACGGGATGATGCGGGTGCCCGACGTGCCGGGGCACGGCCTCGAATTCACTCCCGATGCCGTCAAAAAATATTCGGCCCTCTAGGGCGAATCCATTTCATTCGCCGCCCCGTGCCCGAGGCTGCGCGGGCGGCGCGAACGCTTTCGAGGAGGCGAGATGCTGAAACTTCTTACATACGACTACAGAGGGGTTTCGAGGGTCGGCGTGTATGTGGGCGATAAAATCGGACACATCCCGCGGCTGGCCGGAATCCTGGGGCGGCGGGGCCTGAACCCGGCCGGCATGGTGGAGTTGATCGAAAATTGGGAGGAGCTGGGACCCGAGGTGCGCGGCATGGCCGGCGATGCGGAAAAGAACGCCGCCGATCTGGCGGGCGTTCTGATGGACCCGGACGACGTGGCGTTCATGGCACCGGTCCCGAATCCGGGCCGGAACGTGCTCTGCATGGGCCTCAACTACAAGGATCACGTGAACGAGGGCCTCAAGGCCAAGGACGTTCAGACGGACAAGGTCGAGCTCGACGAGCCGATTTTCTTCACGAAAGCGCCATCCACCCTGATCGGCCACGGCGCGGGGATTCCGAGGCATAATTGCTCGAAAAAATACGACTACGAGGTCGAGATCGCCGTCATCATCGGGCGCAGCGGAATCAACATTCCCCGCGAGGAGGTCTATGCCCACGTTTTCGGGTACTGCTGCGCGAACGATATTTCCGCCCGCGACATTCAGCGCAGGCACAAGCAGATTTTCAAGGGAAAAACGCTCGACCGCTCCTGCCCGTTGGGCCCCTTTATCGTCCCCAAAGAGGATTACGGGGACCCGATGAAAAAGACGCTGAAAAGCTGGGTGAACGGTGAGCTTCGCCAGGACTCCACGACCGCGAACATGATTCACGATATTCCGGGGATGCTCGCCTCGCTCTCGGAGGGCCTTACCCTGAAGCCGGGGGATATCTTCCTGACCGGCACACCGTCCGGGGTGGGATACGCGCGGGAGACGCCCTCGTTCCTGCAGCCCGGGGATGTGGTCGAGGTCGAGGTCGAGGGGCTCGGGCGGCTCAAGAATCCGGTGGTCGAGGCATAGGCGCGATTCACTGCGGGACGCGCGGCCCAAATAAGGAGTTCATGGATGGCGGATGACGAAAAATTCTATCCCCCGGCGTTGAGGCGCGGCGATGCGCAGTACGGCGAGGGCTATACGAAGGCGCTCTTCGAGCGCATCAACCGGATCGACCCCGAATTTTCCATGATTTTTCAGCGCACGGTCCATGGCGGCCTTTATGACCGGGATGTCATCGACCACAAGACGCGCGAGCTCTGCGCCATCGCCGCCCTCTGCGTGAGTGGCATGTTCAACCAGCTTCGCTCTCATTTCACGGCGGCGGCCAGCTACGGCGCATCGGACAAGGAAATTTTCGAGGTCGTCATTCAGATGTTCACCTATGCCGGAGCGCCCGCCGTTATCGAGGGGATCAAGGCGTATGAAAGTTGGATCGACCAGGGCCGCTCCATGGCGGGCTTCGGGTCGCCCGGGTAGCGGGCGATGAGCGGAGAGGCGTCCCGGGGGCGGAGACTCGAAGGGAGGGTTGCGCTGCTGACCGGCGCCGGGGGAGAGATCGGCCGCGGAATCGCGCTCTGCCTTGCCGAGGAGGGAGCCGTG
>DNYS01000097.1:12194-16193 GCA_003506735.1 Nitrospinota bacterium | reverse complement strand
ACTTGCCGAGGAGGGGGCCGTCGTTGCGCTGGCGGATATTTCCCTCGAAGGGGCCGGGCGGTGCCGTGAGGAAGTAGAGGCCATCGGCGGCAAGGCGGTGGCGCTGCACCTCGATGTCACGGACGCCGCCTCCTGCGAGGCCGCCATCGGGCAAACGCGGAGCGATCTGGGGGGGCTTGATATCCTTGTAAACAACGCGGGCGTGATCGGCGGCCCGGATTTCAAGCTGGGCCTTCCGCTCTCCGATATTTCCGAGGCCGATTGGGACGCCACCTACGAGGTGAACGTCAAGGGAGTGTTCCTTCTTTGCCGTGCGGCGCTTTCGGGGATGGTGGAAAATAAATGGGGCCGGATCGTGAACATCTCATCGCGCGCCGGCCGCCACGGCACCGAGGCCATCCCGCACTACAGCGCCAGCAAAGCGGCGGTTATCAATTTCACCCAGGCCCTCGCGCGGGAGGCCGCCCGGCACGGGATTACGGCCAACGCGGTCTGTCCCGGGCTCATATGGACCCCCATGTGGGAGAAGCTGGCCCCCCTTTACGGCCAGAAAATCCCCCGTCTGGAAGGGATGACGCCCCGCCAGGTTTTCGATTATTTCGTCGATTCGACCCCCCTCAAGCGGGAGCAGACCCCCGAGGATATCGGCCGGGTGGCGGCTTTTTTGGCCAGCGAGGACGCGAGAACCATCACCGGCCAGGCGCTTCTCGTTGACTCCGGGGCGGTAATGCCTTAAAACCTTGAAACATTAGGTATTTCAATCTGTTAGGTGCCCGGCCTTGACAACATCGGAGGGTGGGTGCTAGTTTTCTAGGTTCTAGGTCACTCGGCGGGGAAAATCGAGGGGGTTTTTTGTCTGCTTCTCGCCGAGTTGGTTTATTTATCGTACCGCTCATAACTTGATAATATATTGGAGGATCCGGGTTGGCCGGTAAAAAATATACCGTCATCATCATTCCGGATAAGTCGAGCGGCACCCGCCGGTTTGGAATCGCGAGCCGGACGGTTTGGGCTGCTGCCATTTGCGTCCTTTCGCTGATTGCCGTCAGTATTTTCCTCGTCAAAGATCGCGTATCCCTTGAAAGAAAAATCCTGGGCCTTCAGCCCCTCCAGAAACTCCTCGAGAGTCTGGGAAACCGGATTCAGGCCCTGGACGGGAGCCTGGAATCATTGCAGAAGCTCGAAAAACAGCTTCGCATCATGGCCTCGGTGAAGCCGAGAGACCTTCAAAGCGAATTCGGGTTGGGCGGAATCAGCAAGGACGATCAGTCCGGGAGCATGGAGGGGCTTTCGCCCTCCGGACGCCGCTTCGTGAACCGCCTGAACCGCCAGTTTCTGGACCTGGAACACAGGGCCGCCTCCCAGCAACGCGCGTTCGAAGACCTTGTGAGCGTGTTCCGAGAAAAGAAGGTGACCCTCGCGCATACGCCATCCGTCTTGCCCGCCCGGGGCTGGCTCACCTCCGGCTTCGGGAGGCGCTACTCGCCCTTTACCGGGCGCCGGGAATTCCACTCCGGAATCGACATCGTGGCCCGATCGGGAACGCCGATCATGGCTCCCGCCGATGGGTTGGTGATTAAATCCAAGCGCGAGCGGGGGTACGGAAATGTCCTCGAAATCCGGCATATGCAGGGCATCGTCACGCGTTACGCCCATATGAAAAAGAATCTTGTGCGTGCGGGCATGCGTGTGAGGCGGGGCGATATCATGGCCCAGGTGGGTTCCACGGGCCGCTCGACGGGCCCCCATCTACATTACGAAGTCCGCCTGAACGGAGTTGCGGTGAATCCGATGATTTATATCGTCGATACCCCGGTTGCCCGGAGATAATGGTTTCTCCGTCCTGAAGTCGATTTTCCTGCATCATCTCTCGTGGTAAATTAACGCGGTGGAATAACGGAGGCGGTTTTTGCCCCTTCCGGCAAAACTTTATTGGAGCGCGCCATGCTTGGGTCGATTCTCGAAAAAGGCCTGTCGAGTCTCAGTTCGGTGTTCGGAACCGCCAACGAGCGCGAGTTGAAGAAAATATATCCCATCCTCGAGGAGGTGAATTCCCTCGAGCCGCGCTATCAGGAAATGTCGGACGAGGAAATGCGGGCCGAGACGCCGCGCTTCAAGGAACGCCTCGCGGCCGGCGAAACCCTTGACGATATCCTTCCCGAGGCGTTCGCCCTGGTCCGGGAGGCGGGCCGGCGGTTTCTCAACATGCGCCATTTCGGCGTCCAGATCATCGGCGGCGTCATCTTGCATCAGGGCAAGATCGCCGAGATGAAAACGGGCGAGGGCAAAACGCTCGTCGCGACGCTTCCGGCCTACCTGAACGCGCTGACCGGCGAGGGCGTCCACATCATCACCGTGAACGATTATCTGGCAAGGCGGGACGCCGCCTGGATGGGCGGCATTTACAAAGGCCTCGGGCTGACCGTCGGCGTGATTCAGCACGACATGGAGGATGAGGACCGCAAGGAGGCCTACGCGTCCGACATCACCTTCGGGACGAACAACGAATACGGGTTCGATTACCTGCGGGACAACATGAAATTTGAGGAGGGGAGTTTCGTTCAAGGGAAACTCCACTACGGCATCGTCGATGAGGTGGACAGCATTCTCATCGACGAGGCCCGAACCCCGCTCATCATCAGCGGCCCGGCCGAGGAGGCGACCCGCCTGTACGGACAGGTCAACGGCCTCATCAAGCCCCTGCTCCTCGAGAGCGAGGAGGAGGAAGAAGAGCCGCTCGGTCCGGACGATTACGTCGAGGGCGGAAAAGACAACATCAGCAAGAAAAAATACGAGTATCTGATCGTGGACGAAAAGACGCGGACGGTGAGCCTGAAGGAAACAGGCGTCCACGAGAGTGAAAAAATACTCCAGCGCGCCGGCCTCCTCGAGCCGGAGGTGAGCCTTTACGATATGAGCAGCATCACGCTGCTTCATCACGTGGACCAGGCCCTGAAGGCGCACGCCATTTTCGAGAAGGACATCGATTATGTCGTGAAGGACGACGAGGTTCTCATCGTCGATGAGTTCACGGGCCGCCTCATGCCCGGCCGCAGGTACAGCGACGGGCTCCACCAGGCGCTCGAGGCCAAGGAGCACGTCAAGGTCCAGGAAGAAAACATCACCCTCGCCACCATCACGTTCCAGAATTATTTCCGCCTCTACGAGAAGCTGGCGGGCATGACCGGCACGGCCGACACCGAGGCCGCCGAATTCCAGGAAATCTACAAACTGAGCGTCTCGGTGATTCCCACCAACTGCGATCTGATCCGCTACGAGTATCCGGATCAGGTCTACCGGACCGAGCGGGAGAAGATTGATGCCGTCATCGGGGAAATTGTCGAATGCAACAAGGAGGGCCGTCCCGTCCTCGTCGGCACCACCAACATCGAAAAGAGCGAAAAGCTCTCCTCGATTCTCAAGGGGCGGAATATTTCTCATCATGTCCTGAACGCGAAAAACCACCAGGGCGAGGCCGAGATCATCGCCCAGGCCGGCAGGAAGGGCGCTCTGACCATCTCCACCAACATGGCGGGCCGCGGCACGGACATTCTCCTCGGGGGGAATCCCGAGTTCCTGGCCGCCACCCTGGCCCAGACCAGCGAAGGCCCCGAATACGAAAAGACCCTCGAGCGGTTCCGGGCCGAGTGCAAAAAAGAGCACGACGAGGTCGTCGAGGCAGGGGGGCTTCATGTCATCGCCACCGAACGGCACGAAAGCAGGCGAATCGACAATCAGCTGCGGGGCCGTTCGGGCCGCCAGGGCGATCCGGGCAGTTCGCGCTTTTATCTTTCGCTCGAGGACGACCTGCTGCGGATTTTCGGCTCCGACCGGATCAGCGGAATCATGGAAAAGCTGGGCCTGGAAGATGGCGTTCCCATCGAGGCCAAGATGGTGACCCGCGCCATCGAAAAGGCCCAGAAGCGGGTCGAGGCCCAACACTTCGAGATGCGCAAGCAGATTCTGAAATACGATGACGTCATGAACAAGCAGCGCGAA
>DNYS01000097.1:0-11929 GCA_003506735.1 Nitrospinota bacterium | reverse complement strand
GATGAGGTCGTCCGCGAACTGGAGCGCGTCGTCTATCTCCAGATCCTCGACTCGCAGTGGAAAGACCACCTGACGAATATAGAACACGTCAAGGAGGGAATCGGGCTCCGGGGATACGCCCAGGTCGATCCCCTGCACGAGTATAAAAAAGAGGCCTTCGAGATGTTCGAGGCGCTCAACGACCGGATCGATTCCGAAACCCTGCTCTACCTCTACAAGCTGGATGTGCGGGAGGACGGAATCCAGCTCGAGGACTACGAACGCGAACAGGAAATGTATATGTTCCACGACGAGGTGGGAGCGTTCGAGAACGGCGAGGTGGAGGCGGCGGTCAAGACGGCCACGCCCGTCCGGCGGGATTCCCCCAAGATCGGACGAAACCAGCCTTGTCCCTGCGGTAGCGGGAAAAAATACAAGCACTGCTGCGGGAGATGAAGACGTTTCGAGCAAAGGCCGGCGGAGTTCTTCTGCTGGTTTCCCTTGCTTTATCGGGGTGCGGCGGGAGCGCCGCGTCTCCGGCAAAATCCTCTGCCAAGGCGGCGCGCTCGTCCGGCCAAATCGTCATCGCCGGGCTCGTCACCAATTCCTTGGGGTTCCCCGTTGCGCGCCTGCCCGTTCGGATTATCGCATCGAAGCGGCCCCTCCAGTCCGATCCGCGCCTGGGCCTGAAAAGGGGCAAACTGCTCGTCTCGGGAACCACCGCCTCGGACGGAACGTACAGACTGATTTTCCCGGCCCCGCCCGGTTCGAAGAGGTTTTACCTGAGCTTCTATTTGTTGGGGCTTTTCGACGAGGTTCGATTCGCCAGGCCGGCCCGAATCGATATCACCGCGAAAGTGAGAGCGAAGAAACCGTTCATCTTCGACCATGAGCTGACTTTTCATGGCGCCTGGGATCGGGTGCAGAAAACCATCCGTGCATATCCCAAGAGCTCGCCCAAGGCCCGCGTCATCCGCCGCTACGGTATCGCCGAGGAGATCCGAAAAGCCGGGAAAGGAACGAAGACCGAGGTCTGGTGGTATTATTCCCGGGGAAAGAGATTCGATTTCGAAGGCGATAAGATCGTGGCTGAAAAAAACTTTTCGCCCATTTTCAAATAGGCGCTCCGCCTGATTTCACTCAATCGCCGTTTCCGTCCACATCCTCGATGACGGTCACGAAATCCGGAATGATCCGGAAGCGGATGGTCTCGCCCACGTCGATCCGCCTCGTCGGATGGGCGTGAATCCGCAATAGCTGGCCTTTTCCGATCTCCTCGAGTAGCTCCACCACGAAACTCACATAGTGGCCGCCGTAGCGGATTTCCCGGACCATGGCCCGAAACGGGCCCGCCGGATCGAGCGTGAAACTCTCCGGCCGGATCGAAATAAATGCGTCGGTCCCGAATTCGAGTCCGCGCATCGATAGGCAGGGGACCGCCCCGATGGAGGTCATGATTTCATCGTACCCCGAATCGAGGACGATGCCCGGAAGGATGTTGGTCTGGCCAACGAAGCGGGCGATGAATTCGGTGGCCGGAAACTGGTAAATCTCCCGGGGGGTCCCGACCTGCTCGATGCGCCCCCGGTTCATCACCAGGATGCGGTCGGCCATGAACATGGCCTCCTGCGGATCGTGGGTGACCATGAGGGTGGCCACCTCGGTTTTCTTGAGCAGGGATAGGCTCTCTTCCCGAATTTGCGCCCGAAGGTTGATGTCCAGGCCCGAAAAAGGCTCGTCCAGAAGGAGGACGCCGGGCCGGGGGGCCATGGCGCGAAGAAGGGCCACCCTTTGCTGCTGCCCGCCCGAGAGCATGTGGGGATAGGCGTCCTCCAGATCGGCGATGCCTATCTGGGCCATGTCCTGGCGCGCCGCGCGGAGTTGATCCGGCGAGGGTTTGGGGATTCCGAAAACGATGTTCTCGAAAACCGTCAGGTGCGGAAACAGCGCATAGTCCTGGAACATGAGGCCGGTTCCGCGCTTTTCGGGCGGCACCGAAAACCGGGACACCGCGTCCGCGGCGAGCGCGCCGCCGATCTCGACCCTCCCGGCCTGCAAGGGCTCCAGGCCCGCCGCGATTCTGAGCAGGGTGGTCTTTCCGCATCCCGAGGGGCCGAGCAGGCAGACGAATTCTCCGGCTTCGACCCGTAGCGATGCGCCGCGGATAACCTTGGCGGCATCGTATGCGTGGCGGATATCAGTGAGGAGAAGTCCGCTCACGGTGCCCCTCCGCCCATCTGGCCCGGCCGCGCCCCCCGAATCGTCGCGCTGAGGAGGATGACCGGCAAAATGCCCGCCGCCACGATCATGAGCGCGCCCAGGGCGCTTTCCTCCAGCATTTCATCCGAGGCGAACTGGTGAACGTGGGTGGCCAGGGTTCCGTAATTGAACGGCCGGAGGATGAGCGTCATCGGCAGTTCCTTCATCACATCCACGAACACCAAGATGGCGGCGGCCAGGACGCTGCCCCGGATCATCGGCAAATGCACGCGCTTAAGCGTCCGGGCCGGGCCCAGGCCCAGGGTGCGGGAGGCCCCGTCCATGTTGAGGGTGATTTTGGCGAGGCTGGATTCGGCGCTTCCGTATGAAAGCGCGAGAAAGCGGACCAGATAGCCGTAGGTGACGGCGATGATGCTTCCGCTGAGGAGGAGTCTCGCGTCGATTCCGAATAGATTTCGGCCGATCCCGCCGAGCGCCGCGTCAGCCCTGCCCAGGATGATGATGACGCCCACGCCGAGAACGGCGCCCGGCACGGCGTATCCGATGCTCGCGAACCGGGCGGCGGCCGTCATGAGGGGGTTCCGGCTCAACCGGACGCCGTAGGCCATGAACAGGCCGAGCAGCGCGGCGAGGACGGCGCTGATCGTGGCGAGGACAAGGCTGTTCCGGGCGTAGATGAGAAAATTGGCCGAAATGCTTTCCTCGTAGAACCGCGCAGCGTAGTCGAGCAAAATGCCGGCGGGAACCATGAATCCCATGAGGATGGGCGCCAGGCAGGCCAAAAAGGCCAGGGCCGCCCGGGGGCCGCCGAGGGGATAGCTCGGAAGCGAACGGTATTTGGTGGTCGTGTGGTAGAAGCGCTGGCTCCTCCGGGACCAGCGCTCAATCCCGATCAGGGCAAGCACGAAGGCCAGCGAGACCACGGCCAACTGGGCCGCCCCGGCGGTGTTGTTCATGTTGAGCCAGACATCGTAGATCCCGGCTGTCAGGGTTTCGACCGAAAAGAAATCCACCGTCCCGAAATCGTTGAGCGTCTCCATCAGGACCAGGCTCACCCCGATCACGACCGAGGGCCGGGCGAGGGGCAGGGCGATCGAAAAAAAACTGTGCCAGGGGCCGCGCCCCAGAATCCGGCTGGCCTCCAGGACGCAGACGGATTGCTGGAGAAAGGCGATCCGGGCGAGGAGATACACATAGGGGTAAAGAACGAGGGTCATCATGGCAGCCGCGCCGCCGAGGGATCGGATTTCGGGAAACCAGTAATCCCGCCCCGAGGTCCAGCCGAAGGTATGGCGGAGAAGCTCCTGAACAGGGCCGGCGAATTCTAGGATATCCGTATATACGTAAGCCACGACGTAGGTCGGCATGGCCAGGGGAAGGAGCAGCGCCCACTCGAAAATACGTTTTCCCGGAAACCGGCACAGGGTAACGAGCCAGGCAGTGCCGATGCCGATGACGGCGGTGCCGATTCCGGTGGCCGCCATGAGATAGATCGTCGTCCGGATGTAGCGGGGAAGAACGGTGGAGGCGAGGTGCTGCCAAATATTATCGCTGGGGGACGCGGCCAGAACGAACACCGTGACGAGCGGCGCGGCGATGAGGGCGGTCAACAGGAGCACTCCGAGGGTCCAGCCATCGAGGTGGAGCCACGGGAGGGCCCATCTCCGGAGGCGCAAATTCGAATCCTGGGTCGCTGCGGCCATCTCGATATCCATGCCGGGGCGGCGAGGCCCGGATCAATGAGAGGGGATCGATTTCATCGTGCGCCCCCCCGCCCGCCGTCCGCCTCTAGTTTTTGGAAGACTTTACGAAATTGTTGAAATCAACCACGTCCACGATTTTCGAGGCCTCTTTCCGGTGTTTGGCCACCTCGGCCAGATCGATTCGGTCGGCTTTGAAATCGCCCCAGGATTTGACCAGGGGATGGAGCGGGACACCGTGCTTGACCGGGTATTCGAAATTCCGGCCGGCGTAGAATTTCTGGGCGAAATCTCCGCTCAGGAATTCGATGAGTTTCACCGCGTTTGCCCGGTTTCTGGCGCCCCGAACCACCGCCGCGCCGCTGATGTTTACATGGGCTCCCCGGCCCCCTTGGTTGGGGAAAACCAGGCGAATCGAAGCGGCCCATTTCCGCTGGGCGCGCTTTTTGCGGTTTGTCTGCATTTTCCCCATGTAATAAGTGTTCCCGATGGCCACGTCGCACTGGGCGGCGTAGATGGCCTTCGCCTGGGCGCGGTCGTTGCCCCCGGGCTTGCGGGCCAGGTTGCGCTTGAGGCCCTGGAGCCATTCCCGGGCGGCGGCCTTGCCCTTGTGGGCGATGATCGAGGCGATCAGGGAGATGTTGTAGACGTGTTTTCCGGACCGGACACACACCCTTTCGAGGAGATGCGGCTTGGTCAGATCCTCGTAGGTGGCCACCTCGCCGGGCTTCACCCTGTCCCTGCTCACGTAGAGGACGCGCGCCCGCATGGTTAGACCGAACCACAGGCCATCCGGATGGCGGTAGTGCGAGGGGATGTTTTTCTCGAGGATTTTCGAGCGGACCGGCGCCAGAACGCCCGCTTCCCTCATGTCGTTCAGGCGGCCGACGTCCGAGGTGAGAACGGCGTCAGCGGCGCCCGGCGTGGCCTTGATTTTCTCGATCATCCCCTTTTTGGCGAATACGGCGTTGACCCGGATTCCAGTTCTTTTGGTGAACTCATCGAGCATGGGTCTGATTAAAAACGGCTGGCGGAAGGAATACAGATTGACCTCTTCGGCGCTCTCCGCTCCCGCGGGCGCGTATGCCGCCAGCGCAGCGATTCCGAGGATAAAGATTATTTTTCGCAAGGTTTTCAGTTCCTTTCTCTATTTCACTGGTTCTCAGGTTTGTCTATTCCGCCGGCTCTCAGGCTCCGCTCCCGGCCATGCGGCCGGCCACACCGCCGGATGTCTGGATGCTGACATCGCAGTGGAACGAGCAGGAAGGGCAGGAGGTTTCGCTCTCGCATGAGCGCCGAAAGGCGCGGAAAGCGTCCAGGGCATCCTGATGGTCCTTGTCCTCGAAAAAGCGGAGAAGATCCAGAACGCGGTCCATCGAGTTTCCGCTCACGTAATGCTCCATCAGGCAGGCATCGACGAAGGCCTGTTCCTCCTCCACCCCCAGGATGGAGGTGAGAAATTCGAGGAGGATGGCGAATTTTCCCGATACGCTCTTGGCCCGGATCATCCCCTCGTCGGTCAGGAGCACGCTCTCATACACCCGGTGATCCACGAACCCGGCCGCGCGGAGCGTCTTGAGGGCGGAGGAGACGGCCGGTTTCGCCACCCCCAGTTTCTCGGCGATGTCAGTGACCCGGGCGTACCCCTTCTCCTCCTGGAGGTCGTATATCGAGCGGAGATAATGCTCCAGGCTGGGCGAAAGCTCCCCGCGGGCTTTTTGGTGAGGGGTTGGCATAGGGACTCTCCTGAAAAAGATTGCTCGGTCCTGAAATAACTAAGTTAAATTAACTTAACACTGTTATCATGTCAACATATACGTAAAAAAAATATCTTCGAAAACTATAAATCGAATTGCATAAAATATATCAATAATATATCAATAATAATCTATTATTTACATTAATTTATGTGGGTGCATGCAAAGGAAGAGGTAACACTATGAAAATTCTATTTCTCATTACGGATTCAAAAACGGCTGGATCGCGCCACGAACTCCGGCCCATTCGCCGAGGGCTCCCATCTTGACGGCAGTGGATTTGTGGGCCTCCTCGAAAGCCTGGCTCTCCCAGGCGCGCCGGGCCGGATCGAGTAACAGGCTCCCCGCCTTTCCAAGCCCCCCGGCCAACACGACACAATCCGGGTTCAGGAGATTCATCAGGTTGGCGATGCCGGTGCCGAGCATCGTTCCCGCTTTCTCCCAAAGGGAGCGCGCATACGCGTCACCGCCCTCGGCCAGCCTGGCCAAGGCGAGGGGCGTGAGGGAGGGCAGCCGGGCGATGGCGGAGGCGGGTGTGTTCCGGGCGATTTCCTCGGCGTCCCGGACGAACGCCCAGCCCGAGACGCATGCCTCCAGACAGCCCCGCGCCCCGCAGTGGCATAGGGGACCGTCCGCCTGAATGCACATATGGCCAGCTTCGGCGGCAACACCCGCCGCCCCTCCCCAGATTTTTCCATTGACGACGAATCCGCCACCGATTCCCGTTCCCAGAGTGAGGAGAAACATGCTCGATGAGTCCACGCCCGCGCCCGCGTGGAATTCGCCCAATGCGGCCGCGTTCGCGTCGTTCATCATATGGACGGGGACATTTCCGAAGGCCTCCTGGAGGCGGGCCTTGAGATCGAATCCGTTCAGGGAGGGGATGTTGGGGGAGTTGAGAATCCGGCCCGCCTCGGGATCGAGGAGCCCGGCGGCGCCCAGGCCCACTCCGAGCAGGTCCGCGTTTCCGGCCAGCGAAGAACCCGCCGAATGGATCGCCTCGAGGATGGCGTCCGCGTCCCCTTGGGCTTCGGAGGGCGCGCTTTCCGAAGCCTCCCGAACGCCATCCGGGGTGAAGCGGGCCGCTTTGACGCGGGTGCCTCCCAGATCGATCCCGAGGTAGATGCCCACATTTCCGGCCACGCTCAGATCACCTCGGTTTGAATGACCCTTCCCGAATTCTCTTTGGCTCCGAAGGGATAGCCCGCGCAGAAAATGACATGATCGCCCTGGACTCCCAGTTGCTCGTCGAGGATTCGATCCCGGATAGCAGGAAGAATCTTTTCGAGGGGCAGGCGGCGCGGTAGTTTCCATGGAACGACGCCCCAAGAAAGGGCAAGCCGCCGGAGGGTCCGATCCGAGGTGCTCAGGGCGATCACGGCCTGCGGGGGGCGCTGGAGAACGAGCCGCCGGGGCGTGTCGCCCGAGTCCGTCGGGGTGATGATCACGGCGGCGTTCAGGTCGCGGGCAAGGTCCACGGTGGAGCGGGCGATCGCATGGCCCAGATCGGAATCGCCGTCCGCGGACCGGCGCCTCCTGGCCTCGTTAAACGAGTCGGCGGCGCCTTTCTCGGTCGCCTCGGCGATGCGGGCCATCATCCGGATGACTTCGGAGGGATGTTTGCCCACCGATGTTTCCTCGCTGAGCATGACGGCGTCGGACCCATCGAGGATGGCATTGGCCACGTCGCCGGCCTCGGCCCTGGTGGGGCGGGCCGCATCCACCATGGACAAGAGCATCTCGGTGGCCGTGATGACGGGTTTCCCGAGCGTGTTGGCGCAGGCGATGATTCTCTTCTGGGCGCGCGGAACCTCCTCGAGGGGAATCTCGATCCCCAAGTCTCCGCGCGCGACCATCACCCCATCCGTCGCCTCGATGATTTCCTCGAGATTCCGGATGGCCTCGGTTTTCTCCATCTTCGCGACGATGGGGATGTCCACTTTGTTGGAGCGAATTTCGCGGCGGCACAACTCAATATCCGCCGCCGTCCGCACGAAGGAGAGGGCGATGAAGTCCACTCCTTGCCGGGCGCAGAAGGCGATGTCTTTTTTGTCCTTATCCGTCAGGGCCGGAATGTCGAGGGTGGTGTCCGGCATGTTGAGCCCGGCGCCGTCCTTGAGCGGCCCGCCGATGACGACCCGGCAGGTGACTTCCTCTTCCCCGGTTTCGATGACCTCGAGCTGGACCTTGCCGTCCCAGATCATGACGCGGTCCCCCAGGCCCAGCTGGGGGAGGAGTGCGGGCCGGTTGATGGAGAGTCTATCCGATGTGCCCAGGCGGGCCTGGCCCATCAAGCTCACCCGCCGCCCTTCGCGGAGCGTTTCTCCGGCCTTCACCTTTCCGAGGCGGAATTTGGGCCCTCCCATGTCGGCGAGGACGGCGATGGGGCGGTCTTCCTCGGATGCGATTCGCCGGATTTTCCGGATGGTGGCCCTGTGCTCGGCTTGGGTGCCGTGGGAGAAGTTGAGGCGGGCCACGTTCATCCCGGCGCGAATCATGGATCGCAGGATGGATGCCTTGTTGCTCGCTGGACCCAGTGTGCAGACGATTTTTGTCCGGGGCATATCGCTACCCAACTCCGTCCCGGGGAATGGGGGCCTGAATGAATGGTTCTCTCAGGTGCAGGAGGCAGTATAGCGGGTATGAGGGGTGAAAGAAAATTTCAGGTCCGGCAAATGATTTCACCCAAGGCGCCTTAGGGCTTGGGGATGATCGATTTGACGAGCTGGTTGGCCGGTGGCGGCAATTGTACGTGAGATCGCTTGAGGAATTCGATCTTGGCGAAATAACTTTCCGCCTGGGAGTGGGTATCGTCGCTGTCGATGAGCAGGGCGACCCCGCCCACCATTGGCGGGTCCTCGCCGAACACCTGGCGGTAGTCCTCGATGACGTTGCGCTCCTCGGTAATCCACTCGTTGAGCCGGCCCTTCCCGCTGCGGACCACGATGTAATGGACCGCGGGGTTTTTCTTGTTTCGAAGGATGGAGCCGACCGGGGCGCTGGTTTCCCATATATAAGCCAAAAGCTGGGTGTTGATCATCTTTGGAAAGCGGGGAAATACGACGTAAACGCCGGCGGCCTGATCGTCGCGGTTGTTGACCCGCGCATCGGCATTTTTGGGGAGCTTGGTGACTTTCCAGCGCCATTTAAGATGAGGGTAATTCTTGAGATTGACCTTTAAGTCTTTGTATAAACTGAGAGATGAAACTCTACTTCTAAGGCGGAGAACATTTTTGCCGTTCTCCCGAATGACCTTCACATCCGGCTCGCCGGCCCAAATCCGGAGCTTCCATCCCTTGGGAAGGCCGTTTGATTGGGTGACAATCAGAGGCTTGGAGTAATTGCTGACAACAAGAGAACTTGCCGCGCTTTGAGCGGGGGCGGGGGAGAGCAGGCAAACAAGGGCTCCGGCGGCGATGAATGACGCGGACCGGACCCACAAGCCGGGCAAAGTTGCCATATGAAACCTCAAAATCAAAATCGCCGGGCGGGCGCTGATACTTTCTATAAGGACATTACGTATGAATATATATTCACTTCAACAAACAAGCAAAACCACAATATCCATCACGTTGGTTCCGGTGGGAGTTAAAGAAAAGGCCCCTCCGAACCTGTTGAAATATCCATAACTGTCATTTTCACTCAAAAAGGATCCCACGTCAAGACCTTGTTTTTTCAGAATTTCCATTGATCCGCCGTCCACGATTGCCCCGGCCGTCGGGGAGGGGCCATCCCTCCCGTCGCTGCCCGCGGAGAGGAGGCAAACCGAATCGCAATCGGCGATCCGTCCAAGAAACGACAAGGCCAGTTCCTGGCACCGGCCACCGATGCCCTTTCCCCGGACGGTGACGGTTGTCTCTCCTCCCAGGAGAAGACAGACCGGCGGCCGGGCGGGAAATCCCTCGCCTCGGACTCCATCGGTCAATCCCGCCAGAAAGCGGCCGATTTCGCGGGCCTCTCCCTGCATGCGCCGGGTGAGAATCATCGGGCGGTATCCCAGGGCGCGCGCGGCACCGGCGGCGGCCTTCAGGGCGGTCTCGTTGTTGGCGGCAACGACGTTGTGCACCCGCTCGAATAACGGGTCCGCCGGGTCCGGTGTCTCGGGAATATCGCCGGCGATCCCTTTTTGGAGGTGCCGGCGTATGCCGGGCGGGAGGCTCTTCCAGACGCCGTGGGATTTCAGCTCACGCTCGGCGTCGGCGAAGGTGGTGGGGTCACCGCAGGTTGGCCCGGATGCGATGACGTCGAGCGGATCGCCGATCACGTCCGATATGGCCAGGGTCAGGAGGCGGGCCGGGGCGGCGCGCCGGGCGATGTGGCCCCCCTTGAGGCGGGAGAGGTGTTTTCGCACACAGTTCAGGGCGTTGATCGTTGCGCCCGATTTCAGAAGAGCGCCGGTGGCCGCACGCTTTTCCCCGAGCGTGACTCCCTCGGCTGGGGCGGGCATCAGGGCTGAGCCACCGCCCGAAATCAGGCAAAGCACCAAATCCTCTTCTCCGGCACCGTCGATCCAGGCGCCGATAGTCCGCGCCGCCTCAATTCCGTCTTCGTCCGGAACCGGATGGCCAGCCTCGAGAATTTCGATCCGTTTGCACCGGACGGCGTGGCCCCTCTGGGTGACGACGGCGCCGCCATCCACCCGGCGGCCCAAAAGGCGCTCGGCCGCACGCGCCATGTGGGAGCTGGCCTTGCCGGCGCCGACGACGATGAGCCGCCCGCCCGGCCGGAGCGGGAACCGCTTCCCGGCGCACCGAAGCCACTCTCCCGCTTTGGTTGTTTCGAGGGAGATCGTTTCGGGGAGCACTTTTTCCGCCCGGACCGATGCCAGGGCGGCACGGAAGATGGCTTTCGCATCCCGGCGAAGGTGGGCCGGCTGGCGGGTGGGCGGTTCTTTCCCGGCTCCCAGGGATGATTTTATTTTTCGGGATGTGCGGCGGCGCGTGGCCATGGATGATTCGAACTCCGCCCTTTGTTAAATGGGGATTTCCCAATTGGGGATTTCCCGATCCTTGACGCTTGGCTCCCGCTTCATTAGCCTCCGGTACGGAAAAGAGCCATAAGGCACATACACTAACCGATTCCGGCGGAGTGGAGATAGCGGACGCCGGGTTTTCCCCGATCGCGGAGGTTGCCTTGTCCTGCGTGGGTATCATTGCGAATCCCCAGTCGGGAAAAGACATCCGCCGCCTGGTGGCGCTCGCCACCACGTTCAGCAACCACGAAAAACTGCTCATCGTGCGGCGGGTGATGGCGGGGCTCGAGGCGGCGCAGGTGGAAGAGGCGCTGGTCCTCGACGACGCGGGCTCCCTGGGCAGGGCGGCTTGCGAGGCGCACCGGGAGGGCGGGACCAGGAAGAAAATGAGGGTTCGCCTTATCGATGTCGATGCGAGAGGGGAATCCGTCGACACGGTCCGGGTGGCGGCCCGGATGAGGGAAGAGGGCGCGGCGTGCATCGTGGTCCTCGGCGGCGACGGAACCAGCCGGGCGGCGGCCAAGGGTTGCGGAAGCTGCCCCCTTGTTCCGCTTTCGACGGGAACCAACAACGCTTTCTCGCAGGCCTGGGAGGGGACGGTCGCGGGCCTGGGCGCGGGTCTCTATGCGCGGATGCCGCGCCGCTATGCCCGTCAGGTGGCCTCCTCGAAGCGGCTCGTCGTGCATCTTTCGGGGGAGTCCGAGATGGCGCTCGTGGATGTGGCGCTCGTCAACGAAGCGTTCGCCGGCTCCAGGGCGGTGTGGGACACCGATCTTCTCGAAGCGTTGGCATTGACGAGATGCCGGCCCGGGGGGCTGGGCCTCTCGGCGCTGGGGGCCAGCATCGATCCCATATCGGCCGAGGAGCCCGAGGGTCTTTGGATTGAATTTGCCCGGGGAGGTGGAAGGGGAAAACAGGTTTTGTCCCCCATCGGGCCGGGATTGGTGGCTAGCGCCAGAATTAAAAAATCGAAGCGTATCTTGCCGGGCCACCGGATCGAGATATCGGGCCGCGCCGGTCAGGTTCTTGCCTTCGACGGTGAGCGCGAGTACGTGCTCGGCGATGGGGAAAGGGTGGGGATCGAACTCGACCGGAAGGGGCCGAGAGTCCTGAACATTCCGGAGGTCCTGGAGCGGGCCGCCCGAAAAGGCCATCTGTCATGCAAGGGGCGGGCGGGTTGAAATTGCCCGGGAAAAGAAGTAAGCCCACATTATGCCGCGGAACAGAGAAAAATGAGGCCGGAATCCTCGTAACCATATGATATAATTGGCCAAAAACGCCCGAGCGAGAGGATATCAGAT
>DNYS01000013.1:17809-18888 GCA_003506735.1 Nitrospinota bacterium | reverse complement strand
AAGCGGCCCTTGAAGGACATGGACAACCGGTTCACGACCTGCCAGGCGATATCGATGGCCCGCCGCTACGGCTGGGTCATCGCGCTGGGCCGCGAGGACAGTAGCTGCGTCCTCGGGGCCGTGGCCCTGGGCCTGGAGAAAAAACTGCCCTACTTCGCCGAGGGCAATCTGTGCATCAATCTCTATACGGAATCGCTCGAGGCCGGCCGGCTGAGCGAGGAAAGCGTCCCTCGGCTTCCCCCGGGCAAGTACGTGGGGATCCTGGCCGCTCCGCTGAGCCGGACCGCCTTCGAGCCGCACTCGATCGTCATCTACGGGAACGGCGCTCAGGTCATGCGCCTCGGACAGGCCTGGCTCTGGAAACGGGGCGGCACGCTGTCGACCCAGTTCCGGGGGCGGGTCGATTGCGCCGACATCGCCATCGCGCCGTTCATCGATGGCGAGCCGCAGATGGTCGTACCCTGCACGGGAGACCGAATCTTCGGCCAGGTGCAGGATCACGAAATCGCGTTCAGCTTTCCCTATTCCATGATGGACGACATCCTCGAGGGCCTCGAGGCCACTCACAAGGCGGGCGCCTCGCGCTACCCCGTGACGAACTGGCTGACCTATACGGGAGGCTTTCCGCAATCCTACGAGGACTACCGCCATATGCTCGACGAGGCCGGGCCTCCCGGCGGCGAATAGGACCCCCGCACCAAGCCCGGCGAGGCGGGCGTAAAGCTCGATTCATTCACCCAGGCCGAACCACGACACCAAAAAAATCGACCTTTATCCGAATTTGAACGCAGGCCGATTTTCCTTCTCTTAACGAGAATGAAGAGGATTAATTTCTCCGCCGAAATCGGTCCCCGGCCCCTCCGAATAGAGGCGGCCCGTGCCGAAAGCCCCCGAATGCCGCCCGGCGCGCGGGAGCGGCAATACTGGGCGGCGGGCAAAATCCGTCCCGGGGATGGGTGTTCCCAGTCACAAAACGCCGGTTTCGGGCCTGGATATTGTGGGGAGTGTCACCATTTCAGGCCCTTGCGCCTCTCCTCCCTCGGGAGGAGAACCTACAAGAGACCGCTGAAAAACTATTC
>DNYS01000013.1:12188-17796 GCA_003506735.1 Nitrospinota bacterium | reverse complement strand
GTCTCTACAATATAAATGAAAGGTCATCGGATATGGTTCAAGCATGCCGACCATGAAATGATATAATGGTCCGGCGCAGAAAAACAGGGGGTTCCGGAATGGAACGCGGGGTTCCAACAAAACGAATCATCCGGAAATGGATTCGCCGCCTCGCCAGCGATGCGCGGGGACAAACCCTTGTCATCGTCGGGTTGGCGCTTCCCGTCCTCATCGGAGGAGGAGCGATTGCCGTTGACGTGGGCTACATGTTCGTGGCCAAGGGCGTCATGCAAACGGCGGCGGACGCCGGCGCCCGGGCGGGAGGAGCGATCCTGGCCCAAGGGGGCACGCAAGGCGAGGCTCAAACCGAGGCCCTCAACTACGTCAACCAAAATTTAAACAGCGTCACCTATCTTACGGGGGCGGTGTCCACGATCACTTTTCCCACCCCCGAATCCGTCAAGGTGAACCTTAGCCACGCGCTTCCCCTGTTTTTCGCCCCCTTCATCAGGGTCGATGCCGTAACCGTCACCACCGGAGCCACCCCCAAGCTGTTCCCGGTCAGCGCCATCGCGCCGGGCAACCTGGTCCCCTTCGGCATCTATTGCAACAACGCCGCCGGGTGCAGCGGCCAACTCGGCGTATTGCAATCCTTCGCCGGGATGCTCCGCCACTGCGGGAACGTCTTCGGGGCCAGCGGGAGCGCGTGCAACTACAGCCCCAATACTCCTTTGGAGGGCGAAATTTTTCTGACCGGCCTGAGCTTCAACGACAACAACAGCAACGGGGAGCTCAAGGACGAGGTTGAGAACGGCTACTCGGGAACCGCCACAATCGGGCAGGTCCTGGGCGCCCTGTCGGGAACGCGGCAGGGCTGGCAGCCCGCGATGAGGAACCGCCTGAACGCGGGAGAAAACGAAATGACCTTCACGGTTCTCGCGCCCGCCGATCCGGGAAGCGGAACGGTGAAAATCGTCGATTTCGTCCAGGTCCGGATCGACGCATTTCGGTCGGGCTCGGCCAACTCGCAGGATCAGTTCGACTTCCAGATCATCCCCAGGGCCGTCTCGTCCAACGATTTTGCCACCAGCGACCAGGGGCTGGGCATCGGCTCCGTCCAGGGGGTGCGCCTGATCCAGTAGGACCCCTCTTTCGGGCAGAGGCGCCGTGCCCGGCGCGCAATTCATCCGGAAAATCCAGGAAAAAAGCTATCCCGGAATTCGAAAAATCAAAGGGAATACAGAAGGGATTGAAACGAGGGACCGGGCTAGATCTTTACGCCCTTGCGCCTGAGACCGACCAGGACCGCGAAGATACCCTTTTTGGCGATGGTCTTGATCCCGCGCGCGGATATCAGCAAAGTCACCCAGCGCTTTTCCTCGGGAACCCAAAAACGCTTGTTGTGGAGATTCGGCTCAAAGCGCCTCCGGGTTTTGCGGTGCGAGTGGCTGACCGTGTTGCCGTAGGTGACGGCTTTCCCCGTGACGATGCAGCGGCGGTGCGCCAGAGAGACCTTTGGCGATACTTTTAGGCGGGCCATTTACTTGTTCTCCCTGAACAGCACGTGCTTGCGGCAGAAGCGGCAATACTTCTTGAACTCCAGCCGGTCCGGTGTGGCCCGCTTGTTCTTGGTCGTGGGGTAGCGCATCTTCTTGCACTCGGTGCATTCGAGCAGGATTTTGTCTCGCATCGAACTCAATTCCCATCCGGAGGGATAATAACAAAAGCCATTTCCGGCGGGCTCCGGCGCACCGCCCGAAAAAAGAAGCACTATCCATAAAGGAAAGGGCGGGAAAATTCAACCCCCCGGGATGAATATATTCACGCCCCCCGGCGGGCAAACGGCGGAAGGAGCTGATACATAAAGCCTTAGCCCAAAATCCTCACCAAGACACTGAAAACCATGGGGTTGCGAACCAAAGGCCCCATGGCAGCAAAGCCCGAAAGCCCTGGCCTGTCTGATGCGCCAATCCGAACCGGGCCGCCAGCGATCGAAATACTTGGCCGTTTGTTGGATTTTTGATTTCCCCACAACCCAAACTGAATCCGGTTTATAATTCCAGCATTCAATCCTTTCTGCTGCCGATCTATGGGGAACACCTTATGGATTTGCCAAGTTTGCCGCCCGCCTTCCGGTGAAATTTATCCGATGATTTTTCGTGAAAATGGCCCGAAGAAACCGGCGATATTTTTCTATGTCCTTCTTTGCCTCGTTCTAACCGCCGCGGGATTTTACGCCTCGGCGGAGGGGGCATCAAAACTTTCCCGCGCGGAGGGGGCGAGACTGGGGAAAAAGGTCAAGGGAATATTTGAGAAAAAGTGCGCCAGGTGCCACACCCCCGATGGATCGGATAGAGAAAAATACAAGAACGAGGCGGATATCGATTTTATCCTGAATCTGAAGAAACTGGCATCGAACCCGGACATTATTAGCCCGGGAGATCCGAGAGGGTCCGGACTTTACCCCCAGGTGGAAGACGGCAGCATGCCGTATTCCGATACGGGAGAGAATCATCTCCCAAAGGAAGAAAAGAGCATCATCGAGAAATGGATCAAAGCGGGCGCACCCGATGAAAAAGGGGATCTCGTCCCGGCCGCCCCGTGATGCGCACCCAATAATCGCGCGTACCAGAGATTATAATACGCGGCAGCGCCGGTTTATGCTCCCTTTTCACAAAAGGTACGTCATGGGAAACGTCCAAACGAGCACGATAGATGGCCTCTGCTTCCTTCATACCCCCAAATAGGCACCAAGCACCCCTTCGCAGAAATTGGATGCTTGTGTGCTGCGGGGATACTTGAATCCTATTTTAACAATTCGGCCTAGGTCGGCTTTTTAAAACTGCCCTCGACCGGGAGGTCCTCGCCGGCGCCGGCGGCCTTGGCCCGCTTGTAAATCTCGGCCCCGATGGCCACGTCCTCGATTCCGACCCCCTGGCTGACGAACATGTTGATCTCGTCCGCCGAGGCGCGGCCCGGCATTTTCCCCGAGGCGATCTGGCCGATCTCGACCACCTGGCCCCAGTCGATGGCGCGGGCGGCGACGGCCCGGATCAGGTCACCGCTTTCGATCCGCGCGCCCTCGAGGCTGTCGGTCGCGATGCGGCCCCTGGCGGCCCGGCGGAAAGTCTCATCGTCCACCTCGCGGTTCGCCGCCCGGTTGGAGCCGGCCGGAATGACGGTGGTTCCGGGTTCGAGATCGTTTCCGTCGAAAACCGGCTCGCGCGCGGTGGTCATCGTGCAGACGATCTGGGAGCCGCGGACGGCCTCGGCGGGCGTCTCGACGGGCACGAGCTCGGCCGGGACGGCGTCCTTCATCTTGTCCACGAACTTCTCGCGCTTCTCGGCGCTCCGGCTATAAATTTTCACCCGCTCGAGCGGGCGCGCACAGCACAGCGCCTCGAGCTGGGCGCGGGCCTGCCAGCCGGTGCCGAAGAGCCCGGCCTCGGTGACGTCCTCGCGCGCCATGTAGCGCGCCCCCACCCCGCTGGCCGCGCCGGTTCTGATCTGCCCCAGGATGTTGGCCTCCATGAACGCCAAAAGCTCGGCCGAATTCGAATCCCAGAGCAGGAAAATGAAGCGGACCCCGATGCCCGGAAAGGTGGAGTAGGCCTTGAGGCCGAAATAGCCCTGGCCGGGCAGGCCGCCGTACATCACCTGGAGGGCGCCCTTGGGCATGATCAGCCGCCTTCGCGGCTGGTTGGGCGCCAGGCCCTCGCCCTGGGCCTGGAAGGCCGCATCGACGAGGTCGAGTACGTCCTTCATCTGGATCAGAGATTTGATGTCGGTCTCATTCAGGTAAAGCATATCCTTCCCCTTCTATTTTTATGATGACGGTAAAACCGCCCGGAAAAATTCGGTCCCTCGTTCAGGCGCCCGCCGATTCGAGCGCCACGCTGCAAAACGTCACCGTCCCGCCCGGATCGGGCCACTGGCTGTAGCGGAGGACCTCCCCCCGGCATCCCTCCAGGGCCCTTAGCATGGTGTAGATGGGCGCGAGGCCGCACACGTTCCTGGCGTCGCCGTCCTCCGCCACGCTCCAGTAAAACGCCTCGGCGTCCCCGCGGCATACGGCATCGAGGGAGGCGCGGTCGGCCTCCTCCAGGGCGCGGAGCTGCCCCTCGTCCACGGGTTTTTCGTCCCCGAACTGGGGCCCCACGTGAGCCAGATCGACGCTGGCCAGGAGACACACCCTCCGGCCCGCGGCCTCGGCCTCAAATTCGGCCACCACCCCCTTGAGCGCCTCGATAAAACCCTCGACCTCCGCGTCCCCTTCGGGGGAGCGGCCCTCGGCGACGAAGTTCCCGAACGAGCCCACCAGGACGGGCACGAACCGGACCGGCTTGGGCTCGGGATAAAGATACCGGAGAAACACCGCCTGAAACTCTATCGAATGCTCGCCGCGCTGGGCGAATTCGTCCTCGAAAAGATCCCCCGGCGCACGCCGGACCAGGGCGTCCACGAAGCTGGCATCCACCTCCAGGGCGCCCAGCGGGGTCTCGAAGCTTTTCCGCGTGAGGGTGTACATCCCCCGCGTGGGGGCGTGGACCGTCCCGAGGACGACGAAGACATCCGCCGCCGCCCGGTCGGCGAGCGCCCGGTAGCTCCAGGCGAAAGCCGGGCCGCCGCGCTGAAAATCGATGTGGGGCGCCACCAGCCCCCGCAGGGGAGAGCCGCCCGCGCCGCCATTGGGCGGGGGGAGCCCCGGCCCGTCCGCATCGGTGAAAAAGCTGTCGATTTGGCTTCGCAGCGCCGCCGGATCGGCATCGTAGCTCTTGCCCGCAAGATAGCTCGGCCGCACCGCCGCGTCGAGATAAGATTGCTCCACCCGGCGCTGCCAGGCCTCGAACTCCTCGCCGCCGAGAAAATGCGCCTGCTCCAGGAGAGAGAATACGTTGCGGATATTTTCGGCGGGAATTTCCAACTTGAACTCCGTCCGGATTTCCCGGCGGATCTCCTCGAGGGTGTGCGATCCGTCGAGCCGCTGAAGGACGGGAACCAGGCTCATCGGAACGACGAGAGTCTCATCGCTCAGGTGGAGCGAGTCGCGCAGCAAGAGGACGTTTTGCCCTTCATGCTCGGTGGGGATGATCTCAAGGGACCTCAGGCGGGGCCGCCAATTTTCCCGATCCACGAACTCTCCTTTTGAGGAAATCTCCAAAAAACCCCAGGAAATCTCAAAACAACCCGCGCCCGGGAATCATAAGCGCCGGGGCGGGGCCGCGCCATCTCTCCCCCCCCCCCCCCGCGGGCCCCGCCGCCCCCCCCCCCCCCCCCCCCCCCCCCGGCACCGCCCCCCCCCCCCCCCCCCGGGGCACGGCGGCGCCTGGCCGGGGGGCGGCGAGCGGAGATGACTTCCAAGCTCAGGCTCTGGCAGCCTTGTATCACCACCGCAGCCGAGATACACCGCCAGCGCCACCTCGTCCCAACCCGCCGGGAGCTCCACANNGCTGGGCGCGGTCACGAGCGAGAGAATCGTCGCGGCCGCGAGGATATAGAGCACCGGGGCGAAATCGCCCACCGCGTCCCGGATGATGCCCGCCGCCCAGGGGCCAAGGAACCCGCCGAAATATCCCAGGCCGATGATCATCCCCCCCGCCTGGCCCGCCGATTCGGCGGGCACCGCCCG
>DNYS01000013.1:11933-12160 GCA_003506735.1 Nitrospinota bacterium | reverse complement strand
CCCCCCCCACGGCGGGAGCGATCTTGTGGGCGGTCAAAACGGCCACCACCCCCAGCCAGGCCAGCAGCGAGACGATCAGCCCCGCCTGGGCGAGCGGCCAGCCTTTTGTCCGCAATATCGTCGGAAACCAGCCGATGCCGGTATAAAAAATGACGTTGTTGAGAAACAGCGCCGCCGTCACGGCCCAGACGGGGCGGCTGCGCCATACGGAGAACGCGGCCCCGGCG
>DNYS01000013.1:10324-11893 GCA_003506735.1 Nitrospinota bacterium | reverse complement strand
CGTCCCGGGCGCAACCGGGTTCACCGCCATGGTCCGCCCGCATGCCCGCTCCCAAAGGATAAAAGTCAGCAAAAGAGCGAACGCCCAAGCGAAGTAGCCCCCGCGCCAACCGGCTCCGCCCCGGGCAAACGGCACCTCCCCCAAAAACGCCGCCAGGTAGCCGCTCAGGGCCACCCCCATCGCGGCGCCCGTGACCACCGCCGCCGTGTAGAAGGCCGCCGCGGCCTCCCGCCTTTCCGGAGGCGCCGTCTCCCTCGCCACCTTGGGCAAGATCGGAAAAATCACGCCCGCGCCCGCCCCGACCAGCGCGATGCCCGCCGCCAGCGGCCACAGCCCGGTGGACCACACCCGGATCAACCCACCCGCCAAAACCAGGGCCGCGCCCAGGCGCGCCATCTTCGCAACGCCCAGCCGATCGACGAAGATGCCTCCGGTGAGCGCGAACAAAGTAATCAGCGGAAACGGCACGGAAAGAAGGAACCCGCCCTGCGAATAGCTCAGGCCGAGATCGGCCCGGATCACCTCGACGAGACCGCTGGTGGAAACGAGGGAGCCGAAAACCGCCCACGTCAGGAAGCACACCGCCGCCAGGGGCACGAACCAGCGGGGGCGGGCATCCGCCTTCACGCGGAGATATCCAACAGGCGGGCCGCGTTGCCGCCCATCCATTTTTCGGTGACCTCGGCCTTGAGGGGCAGCGCCCGCGCCTCATCGGCGATCTCCTCGAGGCTCATCGGCATGAGCGGCCAATCCGTCCCGAACAGCACCTTGTCCTTCAGGACCGAGTTTCCAAAATGAAGGAGCATCTCCCACCCCGAGTTCGGGGTGGCCAGATACTTCCACCGGTGGCCCGAGGGGTCGATGTAGAGATTCGGGTGCCGCCAGGCGGCGGCCACCATCTCGGGAACCCAGGGCCACCCGCCATGGCCGGCGATAACCTTCAACTCCGGCATCTCGCCGCACAACCGATCCAGGGCCAGCGGGCGGCCCAGCTCCATGGGATGGGCCTGGGCCCAGTTCACCGAGGTGTGAATCCAGACCGGGACATTCAGCTCAACGCATTTCCTGTAGATTGGCCGGTAGGCCGAATCGTCGGCGGGAATGAGGTGGAGAAACGGGCACAGCAGCGCCCCATGAAGGCCCAGTTCCTTCACTCCCCGCTCGAGGGTGCGCGCGGCGTCTTCTTTATTGGGGTCCAGGCCGATCATCGCGAGGAGGCGGCCCGGACATTCATTCACCGCATCCGAAAGAACCTGGGGGTCCAACGGCGCCGCTCCGGTGGTCGTCTCCTGATCGATGCTGAATACGACCGACACATCGTATCCGGCCTCGTCCATCTCCAAGACGAATTGGCTCGCCCCCCGGGCCTGGCGGGCGGCGACTTCTTCGATGAACGCCCCGACCTCAAAATCCGGGCGGCCCTTCACCCGACGGAGAAACTCCTCCTCGTCTACCCCGCAAAACCGTGAAATCCCCCGGGCGAACATCAGAAAATATCCGGGGATGGCCGCCCACCCCGACAATCTGGCGCGGAAGGAGGGCTCTACCGGAAGGAAACTGCAGATATCA
>DNYS01000013.1:8777-10290 GCA_003506735.1 Nitrospinota bacterium | reverse complement strand
CGAGCATCGATCCCCCCCCGCTTCCCGCCTCAACGCCGGGGCAGGCCCGGCCCCTGGGGCAACCCCGGTCCCCGCGGCAGTCCCGGGCCCTGGAGAAGGAGATTTTGGTCCGGGGGTGGAACCCGGGAGGAGCCACCCAGGGAAATCACGGCCATCGCGAAGAACACCGTTCCGACCAGCAATGCCGCCGCCGCCAGGCTGGCGCGAGGGGCGTTTCCGCGCCATCTCAAAATACTCACAAATAATTCAAGCAATCCCAGGACACCCCCGATCAGGAAAATCACCATGAACAGGACCAGCGGCCGGGACGAACGCATGACCTCGCGGATGGGCTCCAACTGTTCGGTAATCAACCAAACTACCGCCAGGACGATCAGGAGAATCAGGCCTCCGAAGGATACAGAGGCGCCCAGCCGTATCATCCGGGCGCCCATCGAGACGGATTTGCCGCGTTCCCAGAAAAATGAACGGCATCCCACCACCATGAGCACCACCCCGCCCGTCAGGGCGGAAGCAAACAGGATAAAGGCCATCAAAAACAAAAATGAAAGAGAGGTCCAAGCGGCGAGAGGGCTTTGCCGAATTTGGGGCCAAAGAGATGGATCGCCCACCCCCGCGATCAACCCGGCAACCACTGCCACCACGATAATGGCGGTGATTCCAGACCCGACAGGCCCCCATATCTGGCCCGGGGACGGTCCCCGGCCCCATCCAGGGGCCCTTTCTCCAATTTGAAACAGCCCTCCCCACGCCACCAGGAACAGGGGGACCGTCCAGAGAACGGGCGCCAAAAAAACGGAAACCGCGAACCACCCGGCGGGATTCCGGCTCGACGCCAGGTGGACCGAATACAGCCCGAAGAAAAACACCCCCGCAAGGCAAACGCCCGAATAGCGGCCAAGCAGATCGGCCGCATCGAGTTCCCCCTTCGCGCCGGTCCGCCCGCCCCAGAATCTCATGTGGGCCACCGTCCAGGGAATCGCCACCAAGGCGCATACGAAAAGAACGCACATGGACAGCACCAGCACCATCAGCCAGGCCGTCCACTCGGAGGAAACGAATCCGGCCGCGATCATGGCGTTTTCCCTCCCGGTTTCGGGGTCTTGGCATCCGCCGGTTTTTTACTTTTCTCATCCTTGGCCGTGGCGGGTTTCGATTTTACGCTCTTCCCGGCGCCGCGCTCCGGCTTCTTGCCTTTTCCTTCGCCGGGAGCCGGGATTTTATCCTTTGCCTTTAGAGGCGCGGGGGGAGGCGGCTTTTTCCCGGCGGCTTCAGGTTCCTTGGCCGTCTTATCTTTGACTGTCTTATCTTTGGCCGTCTTATTTTTTCCTGGGCCATCGGGAGATTTCCCAGGTTCGGCGGCGGGCCGGTCCGGCTTCGCCCCGGAAGGCTTTGGCCGGGCGGGTTTCGCCACGCCCGGTTTGCCCTCGGCCGGCTTCGCTCCAGCCGGTTTGGACACAGCGGGTTTGGTTTCAGTCTGTTTCGCCTCGGCCGGTTTGGTGTCCGCCGGTTT
>DNYS01000013.1:0-8765 GCA_003506735.1 Nitrospinota bacterium | reverse complement strand
GCCGGTTTCGCCTCGACCGGGGCGCCGCCGGAGGCGGGCGAAGAGGCTGGGACACGGGAAGGCTCGGTTTTTTTCACTACCGGAGGAGCGGGTTTGGGCTTGGCCCGGACGGCAGGAACGGGCTTGGCCTGGACAGCGGGAGCGGGCTTGGAAGGCCGGGACGCCAGCGTGCCGCCTGAATCCCTAATAAGTTTTTCGAGGTAAAGGGCGGCCGCCTTTTTTTCCCGTCGGTTTCCACCGAATATGGGAAGCTGGGGATGGCGCGAGGATAAATTACCGAGAAACGACAGTGCGTCTCCCTCGTACCGAATCGCGGCCAGTGCCGGGAGACCGCCCTTTTTCAGCCACTTCGAATGACAAGAAAAACATTGGGCGCGGAAGCTGAACGCCCCGAGCCCCACCCCGCTGGGAGGCGGCTCATTCCGCCGCCAGGGCGCCGGCTTCCAAAGGCCCGAAACGCTGAGCTGCCCAATTTCGGAAATCAAAATTCCGTTCCGGAACAAGTATCCCTGGATCGAGAACGGGCCCTCCACATGGGTCCGAATCCGGTAAATGCCGCCCGCCTGGGCCAGCAGTACGACGGCGGCGATGGCCGACAGGGCGAGACCGAAGCCTTCCGATCGCCTGACCGCGGTCCAAAACAGGAATGCGCTCAGCGACAGGGCCAGCGCCGCCGTGACGGCTCCCGGAACGACGGAGGCGGCCACGCGGAAGAAGAGAACGAAAACCCAGTAGGCAGTGAAAACGATCCCGGCGATCGAGGCGGCGATGGTCCAAACCCCCAGCCACCCCGCCAGGGAGGAACGCCAAAGGTCATCCTTTCGCAGGGCAGCGTAAATCAAACCGGCGCCGCCCGAGACCGCAAGGGAATACGAGCACCAAACGAGATAGGCGGGCGCGAAGGAAGGGTTCAGCAATGCGTCCCAGGTGGAGCGCGTGTTGTGCCAAAACCCCGGCGTCATGGAAAACGAGGCCATCGATACCGGGAGCGCCGAGGCCGCGAAGAGCGCTACCGCCGCCAGGACGCCCACTCCGAAATGGGCCGGGAACGACGAGCGCAGGCGGTTCCATCTTCCGGTGTGCAAAAAGAGCGCCACCATGCCGGTGAGCAGGAACCCCCAGGCAAACCGCATCGGGAGCTGAAATATTTTTTGAAACTCCGCCGCCGCCATCGGGCGAAGAACGGTCTGGGCCAGCCACAGGAGGGACCCGGACAGCCCCACCCCGAACACCATGAGGTTCACCACCCGTGAGGAGATGGCGCGGGCGAGCTGGTCCCACCTCGGATCGACGCTCCGGCGGCCCCGGACCTGGGCGGCCAGGGCATACACCATGCCGCCCGCCGCCAGCCCCGTGAGGATCATGAAAACGAACGACAGCGAGGCGAGAAGGCCGGAAGCCAGGGACGGGGAAACGTTAACGAAGGGATATTGCACGCCGAAACCTTTCATCCACGCCCGGGGGTTTGAGCGCCGGGACGGGGGGACCGCAACCGGGGGGTCTAAACCTTCGCGGCGCCTTTCGCCCGGTAGCGATCCAGCTTGTCCTCGTCGAACGACACGCCCAATCCGGGCGCCACCGGCACGGGTATCCGGCCGCTTCCGATGTCGAGCGGGCGATCCACCACGTCGTCCATCATTTTTTCGGGGCCGACGGATTCGATGGCCGGCAGGAAGACGGACGATGTGGCGGCGAGGTGCACCTCGGCCAGGGTGTGGATGGTGAGGCCGAATCCGTGGCCGATGACGAGGCGCATCCCCGCCGCCTCGGCGGTGCTCGCCATCTCGCGGGCCGGGATGAGGCCGCCCTGCTTCATGACCTTCAGCTTCACGATATCGGCCGCCTCGGCCCGGATGATTTCGAGGAGGCTGGCGTGATCGTAGACGCACTCGTCGGCCATGACCGGAAAGCTTATCGAGCGGCGGACGCGGGCCAGGCCCCCTAAATTCTCCCGGGGGACGGGCTGCTCGAAGAGGACGGGGTTGGCCTCTTCCACCTCGGCGGCGAAGGCGATGGCATCCTCCACGCGGGCGTAGGATTCGTTCGCGTCGATGCGGATGTCCATGGCGCCGCCTACGGCCTCGCGCACGGCGAGGACACGCGCCGCGTCCGATCCAATATCCCCCCCAGCCTTGACCTTGCACGAGACCCAGCCCCGTTGGCTGAATTCCAGCGCCTCGGCGGCGGCCTCATCCGGCGGGTTGATGCCGATCCAGGCGTTGAAGAAAATCTCCTCGCGCACCGCACCGCCGAGAAGCGCATGGAGGGGCGAGCCGATGGCCTTGGCGTGGATGTCCGCCAGGGCGACGTCGAGCGCGGACTTGGCCTCGAAGAACCCGGGGGCAGCCTCGGCCATCCGGCGCGAAGCCTCGCGCGCGCGGCGCGGGTCCGCCCCCAGCAGGGCCGGCCCGAGGACACTCTCGATGGCTTCGGCACTCTCGTCCCGGCCCGCCGATGAGTATCCGCTGAACGGCTCGGCGTCCCCGAACCCCTCGAGCCCCTCGTCCGTCCGGACCCGGACCAGGACGCAGGGCTGGACGTTGTGGTTGTGCGAGGCGTTCTTGTAGAACCCCTTCATGGGCATATCGACGCGGTAGGCTTCGACCGAGGACACTTTCATCTGGTCCGCTCCTGCATTCGGCCCGCTCCGGGGCCGGGTGAAATTTCCGCAACGCGAATGATATTCGTATCCTACCAGAGACGGCACGGACCGTCTCTCGGCACGGGGCGTCTCTGGGCTCAGGCCTCCCGCCCCGCATGAATCCGCCCCGCGGCCCGGCGGACCTCCTCTTGCGCGGCCCCGTCCAGAGGAAAAGCGCTCTCCGCCCCCGGCCTCAAGAAGGCGAAGATCACCTCCCGGACCTCCTGGCCCGCCGCTGCCCCGGCCGCCATGGCGTAGGCGGCGCCCTGGGGGCGGTAATGCGCCGCCCTTCGATCCACGTCGGCGCCGCTCACGGCGTCGGTCTTGAAATCCACCACCACCAGCGCACCGCCCTCCTCGAACACCAGGTCGGCCACCCCCCGGAGGATCCAGTCCCCCTCGCGCATCAAAACCGGAAGCTCCCGGAACACCCGCCCCGAGGCCGCGATGCGCCCGAACAGCGCCCCCTCGGTCGCCCCCCGGATCATGGCCACCGCCTCGCCGATCTCTTTATCCGAAAGCCCGAATCCAGCCGCCGCCGCGCGCGCCTCCTCCGCCAGCGCATCCACCCCGGCCCGGTCATAGGAACCCAGCCGCGCGAGCAGGGCATGGACCAGCTCCCCGAATTTCCGCCCGCCCGGCGCGCCCCCGGCCTCCAGGCTAGATATCCCGTAGCGCCCGGCCTCGCCCGCCGCCTCGGCCTCCCAATCCTCCGCCTCGGCCCCCGCCCCTTCCGGCAGGCTGCTCGGGCCGATGAACCGAAATCCCGGCCCCGGCTCCCCCAGCGCGGCGAGGCTTTTTTCCGCCCCGGCCCTCCGGCGGAGCGCGGCCCGCCTTTTTTCCTCATTCGCCTCGAAGGCATTCTCCGGCAGGCGGAGCACGCCGGGCTCGATAAGCTCCCCGGCGCCTTTCACCTCGGCCATTTCCGTCAGTCTCTCCACCTCCTCGCGCATCCCCTCGCCCGCCGCGCCGCCCTCTATGAGAATTTTCCAGAAAGAACTTTCGCCCGCGCCCTCCGCCGCCGGCAGGATGAGCCAGTCCCGCGCCCGCGTCGCCGCCACATAGAGCAGCCGCCTCCGCTCCGCCTCCTGAATCTCCGCCTCGCGCTCCCTCGCCCGCGCGTATCCGGCCGAAGTCAGGCCCCGCCCCTTCGGCCCCGTCTTCAGGTGAATCCGCCCGCTCTCCCGGTCCGCGATCCGGGCCATCTCGTCCGCCCTCGGCGCGCTCCCCAGGTCCACCAGGATCACCACCGGAAACTCCAGCCCCTTCGAGGCGTGAATCGACATCAAGCGCACATCGTCCCCGCCCCCGCCCGCCGCCGCCTCCTCGGGCTCCTTCGCCTCCCGCCCATGAGCGAGCTGGCGCTTCAGGTGGAGCGCGAACTCGTCCACCCCGCGCGCCCCGCCGCCCGCGAACTCGAAGGCGAGGTCGAGAAGCTTGAGCAGATTGGCCACCCGCCGCTCCCCGTTGAAAGAAGAAAGAAAAAGCTCGAACGCCTGGGTCCGGCGAAAAATCTCCTCCAGCAGCGCGCGGGGGCTCATCTCCCCGCGCCTCTCGTGGAACTCCTCCATCTCGGCCGCCGCCCCGTCCATCTCCGCCGGATATCCAAGAGTGTCCTTTTCGCAAAGACGCCACCGGGCCAGATCTACGTCCGAGAACCCGTAGAGCGGCGAGCGCAGCGCGGCGGCCACCGCCAGCGGGTCCCCCGGATGCACCGCCGCCCAGAGCACCGCCCCTGCCGCCGCCACCTCGGCAGTCTCGTAGAAACCGCTCCCCCCGTCGGCGGAGACCGGAATATTCAACCGTCCGAAAGCCTCCTCGAAATTCGAAAAGGCCCCCCGCGTCCGGGAGACCAGGACGATATCCCCGTAGCGCACGGGCCTCGGCTCCTCGTTTTTGGGATGGACCACCGTCTTTTCATCCACCAGCCTCCGCACCTCCGCCGCGACGCAGGCCGCCTCCCTCCGCCGGCGCTCACCGGCGCTCATCTTTCCCTCCAGCTCCCCGCCCGCGAGCAGCCGGACGCGCGCGCCCGCGTCCCGGCGGAAGGCATTCAGGGGCTCGTAGCCGGGCTGGACCGAGCCCCGCTGCACGATGATCCGCCCGAAAACCGCGTTCACCCAGTTCGTCACGCCGGGGGCGCTCCGGAAATTTTCGGTAATCTGAATCACCTTCCCGCCGGGCGAATCCGCGATTCGGTTCTTGACGCCGTGATAGATGGCGATGTCCGCCCGCCGGAACCGGTAGATGGACTGCTTGGGGTCTCCCACGACGAACAAACCGCCCCCGGTGAGCTTCACCTTCCGCCAATCGTCCGCGCCGCCGCCCTCGCCCGCGAGACGAAAGATCAACTCGGCTTGGAGCGGGTCGGTGTCCTGGAACTCGTCCACAAGAAAATGATCAAAACGGCCCTGGAAATCCGCGCGGGCCTCAGGGCTCTCCCGAACCAGCCGGGCCGCGTGAAAAAGAATCCCCGCGAAATCGAGAATCCCCTCCTCGCGCGCGCGGGCAGCGAGCGCATCGGCGTATACCGATAGAGAAGCCGCCAAACCCGACAAGACCTCATGGCCCGCCCCGGCGAGGGACTCTTCGAGAAAGCCGTCGTATCCATCCCGGAACGCCTTCCGGCCCTCGCGCCCGCCCCATGCCTTGATGCCGCCCAGATTTTTGTTGAGCTTGGCCGACGGGCTCCAAAGCTCCCGTATCAGGCCGATGAGGTTGGAATCGGGAAGACCCTCCACCCACCCCGAGAGTTCTTCGAGCTGGAGGTAGGCCTTGTCCGATTTGTCCTGGACGATTGAATCGGCGAGGGCGCGCCAGCGCCTGAACGACGCGCGGACCGTTTCCTTGATCTCCGCCGGGGACCGGTTTTCGGGGATTGGAAATCCCGCGCGCAGTTCGGGAAAATCGAGCAGTGCATCCCGGACCTCCTCCAGATTCTTCAGCCCGAAGCCGAGTTCCAGGAACATCTCGATGGCCGGGTCTCCCCCGGTCATCCGCTCCCGCAGCCACCCCTCCCAGAGCCGGTCCCGCAGATCGTCGTGCGCGTCCGTATCCACGTCCCCCGCGCCGGGCCGGAGACCCGCCTCGATGGGACGTTCCTGAAGGAGGCGCATCGCGAAGCTGTGGATGGTCGAGATCGGCGCCCGGTCGATCCGGTCCAGCGCCTCCCGGAAGCGGACGCGGGCCTCCTCGTCCGTTTCCTTTTCGAACGCACCCGAAAGGGCGGCGCGAATCCGGGAGCGAAGCTCGGCGGCGGCCTTGATCGTGAACGTGATGGCCACGATCCGCTCTATATCGATCCCCTCGCTCCGGACGAGATGAAGCACCCGCCTCACGAGCAGATCGGTCTTGCCCGTTCCCGCGCCCGCCTCGACGAGGATGGGCCCCTCCGTCCAGCGGACCGCCAGCTCGCGCGCGCTTTGATCGCGGGGCGCGCGGCTCATTTCGTCCTCTCCCGGAGGTCATCCAGCTCCGCTCGGAGATCGCTGCCCGCCTTCCGGTCCGCCCGGCCCTTCCGGTCGGGCCCGCAAACCGAAGTGAATTCGCAGTAGCCGCACGTTCCCCCCAAAAAGGATTGAAACGGCGTCGGGAAAAATTGCCCCCGATCAACCGCCCTCGCGTAAAAGCCCAGGAGGGCGCTCACCTCCTCCCGCCGCGCTTCGATCGCCTCGGGGGGAATTTCCGCAAGGCGGTATTCCCCCCGCTCGGTGGGGAAGGCATAGGCGGCGCTCACCCGAGAGCCCTCCCCGAAGCGATCCGCCGCGCAGTGGAAATACAGGTCCGGTTGAAGGCGTGTCCCACTCCCGAGGCCCGGCACAGTTGTTTTGGGGAGGGCGGTCCGACCACTTTTGTAGTCGATGAAGCGGTGCTCCTCCCCGTTCCGCTCCACCAGATCGAAGCGCCCGATCAGTTGAATTTTTTTCCCATCCTCCGTCAGGGCGAACCGGGGCGTTCTTTTTCCGCCGATCCATCCCTCGATCTCGACGGGGGCCCAACCGGGCTCCTCTCGATAGGTTTTCTCGAAAAACAGGTTCAGGTCGCGTTCCGCCGCCCTTTGAAGAATCCCCCAAGGGACCGGGAGCGGGGGCCGGTCTTCGGTCTCGAAAATTTGACCGGCCTCGCGCACCGCCTCTCCGATCAGGCTCCGCCGCTCTCCCGGGGCCAGCGCGCCGAATCCTTTTCCCGTCTTTTTGACCCGCTCCGCGAACCGCTGGAGGGCGCTGTGATAGAACCTGCCCCGGGCGTCGCTTTCAGCCTCCAGCGCAAGGCCGGACTCCTTTTCTTCCCCCAGGCCGAGCAAATGCTTGAGCGCGAACTGGTATGGGCAGGTGAAAAAACGCTCGAGGGCGGTGACGGAGATGTGGGCGCTCTCCGGGTCCAGCCGCTCCCGGATGCGCTCGATCAGATCGGGCTCACCCAGCGCCCCGTCGAAGGGGGTAAGACGGTTCGCCCAGCGCTTCCTCCAGGCGGCGACCCGCCTCCCGAATCCAGGCTTTCGATCCGTGAAATCCGAGAGCGCCCCCTTGGCGGAGCGCTTGCCGATCTGGCCGAGGAGGCGGCCGAGATCGTGTTCGAGAAGAGAGAGGGGCCGGTCCTGGATTACATCGGGCTCCAGGGCGGTGGACGCCGCGCGGTGGCCCGGAAGCCGCCGCAACTTGGCTTCCGCGCCCTCCCCCTCCAGCCCGGAGGCGTCCGCGATATATTCGAGGAACAGGCTGGGCGGGCGCTCGGCCTCGTCCCCGGCCCCCTTGCCCCCTCTCGGGTAGCCCAGGATTACACGGCGTTCGGCCGCCTGAAGGGCGGTCCAGAACAAAAATTGCTCTTCGGCGGCGCGGCCCGATTTGAGCGGGAGGGGAGCCATCTCCCCTTCGGCGGACAGCATATCGTTCAGGAGGGCGCGGACCGTATCGGGCAGGAGGGGGTCTTCGGCGCCCCGCGCGGGAAATACGCCCTCCGCCATGCCGGGAATCGCCACCGTCTCGAACGAGAGGCCGCGCGCCTGCTGAAGGCTCAGCATGCGCACACGCGCGGGCTCCCTGGCCGCGGGAACCCGCGCTTTTTCGAGGGCGGTCCGCGCCCAGCGATGGAACTCTCCAGCGCCGATTTCGCCCAAAATTTTGTCCAGCCCGCCGAGTTTCCGGATCACCCCGAAATCCATCTCCAAATTTTCGGAAACCGCCGTCAGCGCGTCGAACGCTTCGAGGGCGGCAGCGGAATGCGCCGAGGGAAGTGCCCGCTCGGGCAGGCCGTCCAGAAAGCCGAAAAGGCGCTCCAGCGATTGTTCGAGGAGATCGGCGGACCGGGAATCGTCTTCTTTTAATCGGCCCCTGAATTTGGGGGACCGGAGGGCTTCCCGCCATTCGTCCGCGCCGGAGAGAAACGGGAGCCGCCGGGTGATGTACTCCCACCTCGCGGGGAGGGCGGCATGGTCCCCGTCCGGGGCAATCCCCTCCACAAAAACCGGGGAGGCGCAAAAGCGGCCCTCGTCGAGGAAGCGGATGAGCTCACGCCGTGGATGGCCGCGGGCCTTGAGGCCGAGCATGAGGAGAAAGAGCCGGCCCGGGCGGGTGGCCGCGCGGTGGCCGGCATCTTCTTCCCGGGCGGGGACGCCGAGGCTCCGGAAGACATCCCGGAAGAGGCCGGGGTATGGGTCTCCGCCCGGAAGGAGGACCCCGGCTTTTTCTCCCGCCGGCGGCCCGGTGTCTTGTGGATCGGTCTCCGCTTGCGGAACTTCATAAAGAAGCTCGCGGGAAATTTCGTAGGCCTCCCGGCTCTCGGAGGGGGCGGAGACGATGCGGAGGGAGGCGCCGATTGGGCTGGGGAGGCGGTTCGGGGTGAACAAGCATCCGCACAGGGCTTCAAGCGGTCGCTTTTCGGCGGGCCGGGGCGATTCGCCGGCGGGGAGGTCCTGGGGGACGAATCCGTTCGTCTCGAACCAGGCGATGAGGGGGAGGGCGAACCGGCAGGCCGGGGCGTCCCGGTCGGCGGGGACGAGGGCGGCGGCATCGGCCCCGCGGCAGGCGGCCAGGACGAGGCGCCGCTGGAGGGCGTTCATGTCCGAGAATCCGTAAAAGATGGTGGGGATGCGGGGAGGTTCGGCCTCCATCGCCTCGCAGGCGCT
>DNYS01000132.1:411-21302 GCA_003506735.1 Nitrospinota bacterium | reverse complement strand
CGAATTTCCTGTAGTGGCCGATCCATCGGCGGGATGTATGTTTCACGCGCTGGGTGGAGGGTCCGCGGCGGGAGAGGCGGGCTGTGTCCGGAGAAGAGGGTTTCGGGGGTTTTCGGGAGTTTGAAGCGGATCGTTTCTCATGGTCTTGACCGGAGCCGGGGCAGGAACTGGGGGCCTCGCCCGGCTACTCGGCCAGGGTGAAGCCTTCGTCGGTGGCGGGGATCCGAGCCTCGGGCAGGCCCAGCTCCCGCCGGACGATGTTCGTCCCCCGAACCAGCGCCACCATCTTGTAGAAGGCGTGGCGGCGGCTCATTCCCTCGCGCCCGAAGCCGCAATCCGTCGAGACGCAGAGCCGCTCGGCCGGGACGGTCTCCAGGGCTTTCCGGAGCAGGCCGGCGACCTCCTCCGGGCGTTCGACCTGGAGGTTGCGGTGATCGATGACGCCGATGGCGATCTTGGGTTTCGTAATCTTCCGCCCGATGGCGTCGATGTCCATCCCGCCCGTGCTGGCGCATTCGAAGGTGAGCACGTCCACGTCGAGATCGTTCATGTGCTCGAGGGCGGGTTCGTAGCTTTGGTGGGACTCGTAGAAGCGCTGCTGGGCCGGGTTTCCCCAGCAGGTGTGGCACCAGAGTTCGAGTTTGTCCCGGAGCCCCCGGACGCTGCGGTTGAAGGCGTCCACGTAGAAATCCAGGGACATTTCGCTGTCCTCGGAATGGAAGTCGAAGCGGTGGACCCAGGGCTCTTCGGCTTGGAATATCTGGCACCCGGCGTCCGCGAGGCGGTGGAACTCCTCGTTCATGACGTCGCAGATATCGTGAACCAGCTCCTTGCGGTCGTCGTAGTGCTCATTGGAGACGATGGATTCGAGGCAGTCGGCGCTGATGGAGCCGAACTTGACGGGTTTGTCCGTCATCTGCTGGGCGGCGCGCCAGAGCGGGCCGTATTCGAGCGGGCCTCCTTTTACCTTGCCGGTGACCCGGGGGAGCATGCGGGCTTCGAGGACTTCGTACATGATCTCGCCGGGCACCGACCCGCCCCAGCTAGCGTGCGCCCGGGAAGTCTCGTAGCCCGAGAATCCCTCCAGGCGCTGGACGACGTAGCCCACCCAGGAGCGGCCGCCCACGTCCGTGTCGAAGCGCGCGTCGCCGTCGGTGACGATATCGAGGCCGGCCCGCTCCTGATCGCGGATCACGCAGGAGACGTTGTCGAGGTACTGCTCGCGGAAATTCATGTCGGCCATGGCGACGCGAAAAGGTTTGCCCCCGAAATTTTCGGTGAACCAGCCCGGCCGGGGGAGGGAGCCCGTGATCGTGGTCGGAAGCACCAGATCTTTCGTCGCTGTGTAGATGCCGTTTTCCTCCCCCAAAGGCCCAAAAGGCATCGGGCCGGCCCCGGCGGTGGCCCACCGCCGACTTGTAGCGGCGGCTGGTATGGGTGGCCCGAAACCTTCCCGGCCTAGAGGCCGATGAGCTTCGCGGTGTTGGTCCGGAGGACTTTTTCCTGCTCCCCGGCGGTCAGGCCCGCGCCCTCGACGTAATCGACCACGCGCTCCTGCATCATGTCGTAGGGATAGTCCGTTCCGCACACGACGTGGTCCTCACCCACCTCCTGGACGAGCCATTTCAGCCCCGATTGGCTGAAGGTGATGACGTCGAAGTAGAGGTTCTTGAAATAGTGGCGCGGGGGATGTGGGGTGTGGATCCGGGTCTCGGGCCGCACGTTCCAGGCGTGCTGGATGCGCCCGATCGCCCAGGGCAGATTTCCCCCGGCGTGGGAGAGGATGACCTTGAGGTTCGGGTGGCGCTCGAAGTGGCCCGAGAGGATGAGGCGCGCGGCGGCGACCGTCGTCGAGAGCGGGTTGCCGATGTGGTTGGCCATGTAGAACGGGAAGAGGGGCTTGAATTCGGCGAAGTCGGGGTGGATGAACACCAGCGCCCCGAGCCGCTCGGCCGCCGCCCAGAAGGGATCGAACTGGGGCTCATCGAGGGCCTGGGTGCCCACCCGGTCGCCCATGATGCAGCCGAGCAGGCCCAGGCCCATCGCCCTCTCGAGTTCGGCCGCCGCCACCTCCCCGCCGTTCTGGAAGGGCAGGGTGGCCAGCCCCCGGAAGTGCTCCGGGTCGGCCTTGCAAAAGGCCGCGATGCCGTCGTTCGATATATGGGAAATATCGTTTCCGGCCGAGCCTCCGATCCAGTAGTAAAAATGAGGCGGCGAGGCGGAGACGAGGGCCATGTCGAGCCGGTCGGTGGCCATGTCCTCGCGTTTTCGGCCGGCGTCGGAAAGCTGCTCGCGCCAGTTTTCCTGAAACATTTTCTGGTTATGCCGGGAGGAAACGGTGGGAAAGAATCCCTCGAAGCTGTCGGCGTGCTGGGGCCGCCGCTCGCGCTCCTTGGCGGCGATGGTCTCGGTATCGGGAATGAAAATATGGTGATGCAGATCGATGTTCGGCACTGCGCGTCTCCTTGGAGAGGATGAATAAAGGCCGCCCTGGCTCCCGGCCCGGGTTGATTTTTCAGGGTGTGCCAGATTAGGCCACCCCGCCTTGGGGCGTCAATTGGCGGGGCATGGCGTTTCTTCCGGGTCCGTTGACGCCGCCGGGGGGCGGTGACAAACTGGCGGTTTACGCTTCGAGGGGCGGCGGGAATATCAAGAGGGCGGCAGATAAGTGAGCGATAAGGGCGCATCCCTCCTTCCGCGCACCTACGGGGGGCTCCGGGCGCTTCAGGAAGAGTTTTTGGCGTACCAGCGGGCGGTTTTCCCGGACCGGGAGCCCCGGTTTTTTGCCCTGGAACTCTGCGGGGAGGCGGGCGAGCTGGCGAATCTCGAGAAAAAAGAATGGAAGGGAACCGCCTCTCCGGACGCCGACTACGCCGATGAAGCGGCGGACGTGTTGATCGCGGTCCTGAATTATGCGAATGAGCGGGGGATCGATCTCGCACGGGCTGTTTCGGAGAAGATGGCCGAGATCGACCGCCGCCGGATGGAAAATCCCGGGCGCTGATGGCGCCGCGGTTTTTTTATAAGGAGTATCACTCGAAATGGCAGAATATTCAGAGGTGCCGGCCGGGCTGGCCGATGTTCAGGCAGGTTCGGATAAGCGCAACGTGCGGATCGATAAGGTGGGGGTGAAGAATATCACCTACCCGATCACCGTAAAGGACCGCTCGAAAGAGGCACAAAATACCATTGGGACCGTGAACATGTATGTGGACCTGCCCCACAATTTCAAGGGCACCCATATGAGCCGGTTTCTCGAGGTGCTCAACGAGCACAACGGGGGGATTAGCGTTGACCGGGTTCCCGAGATTCTGAAAGAAATGCGCGGCCGTCTGGAGGCGGAGACGGCACATTTTGCGGTGACGTTTCCCTATTTCATGGAAAAGAAGGCGCCCATCTCCGGCTCGGCGGGAATGATGGCCTACAATTGCGGTTTTGAAGCCACCTCGGGGAAGGAGGAGGATTTCGTCCTGACCGTGGTGGTTCCGATCGCGACGCTGTGTCCGTGTTCGAAGGAAATCTCAGACCGCGGCGCCCACAACCAGCGGGGAGATGTGGAGGTGAAGGTCCGCTTTGACGGGGAGCTCTGGATTGAGGAGCTGGTCGAGGTGGTCGAGGAGGCGGCGAGTTGCGATTTGTACCCCGTGCTCAAACGAGAGGACGAGAAGTTTGTGACCGAAAAAGCGTTCGACAATCCGCGCTTTGTCGAGGATATTGTTCGCGAAGTGGCGCTGATACTTCGTAAAGACAGTAGAATCAAATGGTTCCATGTTGAGGTGGAGAACTTCGAGTCGATCCACTCCCACAACGCCTATGCCCTCGTGGAAGAGATCTGCGGGTAGGCGAGATTCCCCCCTTTTTTGAAAGCGGCCATTCCTGCGGATGACGGGCCGCCCAGCCATTCCGGGCGGTTTTCCGCATCGATGGGGTTTTCGGTTTCCCGGCCCGGTCTGGCGGCGGCGGCGGTTACCTTTATCCGGGCTCGGGCAACAGGGGGCGTATTTGACGCCCAGGGGGTCTGAAAATAAAGTAAACTCCCCGGGTGGCCGAGCTTCGCCGCCGGGAGAGGTTGGGAGAGGGTGGGCGAGGGTGGCGGAACTGGCATACGCGCTGGATTTAGGATCCAGTGCCTTCGGGCTTGGGGGTTCGAGTCCCCCCCTTCGCACCAATTGACCTGGATTCGCATTTCGCGCCAGGGCGAATTCGCACGAAGCCTTCCGCGGGTTTCCATAAACGAAAAGGAATTGCCGAGAAAGCCATGTCATCCACCATCACCGATATCGATGAATGCACCAAGCGCCTCGAAATCGCCGTTCCGTGCGATGAGGTTACGAAAGAGGTCAACCGGGCGTACACGCGCCTGGCGGGCCGGGTGAAAATCAAGGGGTTTCGAAAAGGAAAGGTTCCGCGCCGTATTTTAGAGCAATACTACGGCGAGGAAGTCTGGGCGGAGGTGTTGAACCGCGTCATTTCCACTTCCTACAGGGAAATCCTCGAAGAAAAAGGAATGCGTCCGGTCGGAGAGCCGAATGTGACGGATATCGTCATGGAAGACGATTCGCCCGAACTGACCTACAAGGCCACGGTGGAGGTAATCCCGTCCTTCGAGCTGGGCGATTACAAAGGGATTCCGCTGGAGATCAAAAGCCCGCCCGTGAACGATGACGCTATAGAAGAGCAGATCGGGCGCTTCCTGAAGCAGGCGGCGACCTTCGAGGACGTTACCCGGGGAGCGAATTCGGGCGATTATGTGATGTTCGACATCGAGGGCTTCGATGGGGATGCCCCGGTTCCCGAAACGCACCGTGAAAACGAGGCGCTGCTTCTCGGCGAGGGCCAGAACGAAAAAGAGCTGGAGGAGGCCATTCTCGGTATGAAGGTCGAGGAGGAAAAAGATTTCGACATCGATATTCCGGACGAGGGGCCGCCCCAGTTGGCGGGGAAAACCCTTCGCTTTCATGTCAAGGTGAAAACCGTCAAGGAGGCGCATCCTCCCGACCTGAACGATGAATTTGTCCGCTCCCTGGGGGGCGGTCTTTTCTCGGTCGATGAATTTCGCGGCCAGGTTCGAAAGGAATTGGAAACGCACCGGGAGTCCTCCATTCGCCAGGAAGGTTCGGGCATTTTGCTGAGGAAACTGCTCGAGATGCATTCGTTCGAGGTTCCCTCGACACTCGTCAATTCCGAGGCCGATGAGCGGATCGGCGAATACGAAAGGCAGGCGCGCCAAGAAAATCCGGACCTCCAGATTACCTCGAGCCAGAGGGAGCAGATGAGAGAGAGCATTCTCCCCCAGGCCGAGGAGCAGGTCCGCCAGATGATCCTGATCGACCGGATCCGAGAGCAGGAGGGAATCAGCGCCAGCCAGGAGGAGGTGGATGCCCATATTGAGGGATTGGCTGTCCGCTACCAGATGCCAGCGGATCGGCTCAAGGAACGGCTGACGATGACGGGAGGCATGACCTCCCTTCTTCGGAATATCAACTATAATAAAACGGTCGATTGGCTGTATTATGCGGCCGAGGTCGATGTGAAGATGGAAGATGATGAAACCGAAGGCGACTCCCGGGAAGCGCCGGGAGAATCTGATCATTCAGCGTAGGAAAGGGGCAGGTTGTGGGACTCATTCCGATGGTGGTTGAACAAACGAGCCGTGGAGAGCGTGCGTACGATATTTACAGCCGCCTCCTCAAGGATCGAATCGTTTTTTTGGGTACGGCAATCGATGATCATTTCGCGAACGTCGTTACCGCCCAGCTCCTCTTTTTGGAAGCCGATGAGCCCGATCGGGACATATCCATGTACATCAACAGCCCGGGCGGCTCCGTGACGGCGGGTCTCGGGGTTTACGATACGATGCAGTACATCAAATCGGATGTTTCGACCATTTGTATCGGCCAGGCCGCCAGCATGGCCGCCTTGCTGTTGGCGGCGGGAGCCCCGGGCAAGCGGTTTGCCTTACCCAACTCCCGGATTCTCATCCATCAGCCGCTCGCCGGCGTCCAGGGGCAGGCGAGCGATATCGACATTCACGCCAGGGAAATTCTCCGGATGCGCGACGAATTGAACAATATCCTGGCCAAGCATTCCGGACGGGATAAAGAGCAAATCAGCAAGGATACGGACCGGGACAACTTCATGGGCGCCAAGGAGGCAAAAGAATACGGCCTGATCGACGATGTGATTGTTTCCAGGGTGGATATAACGAAAAATGGCTCAGGTGTTGAGAAAAAGGACGATAAAGCCGATAAGTAGGAAAGGTTGAATTTGAGCTGATTTATTCGCTCTTTTTTAGCCTAATTATTTGGTACCATCACGTGTCCGCAAAAGCGGATTTGATTCTCGCTACCAGGGGTAGGACGGGATGGTGAAACGAAAATCCGACAAAAGCGATTCCTTGCGTTGCTCCTTCTGCGGAAAGACCCAGGATGAGGTGAGGAAACTCATCGCCGGGCCCCAGGTATATGTTTGCGATGAGTGCGTCGAGTTGTGCAACGAAATCATGATGGAGGAATGGAACGAGGAGCGGAAACGCGAAGCGAAAAAACTCCTCAAGCCCATCGAGATTAAAAACATCCTCGACGCGCACATTATCGGCCAGGAGCGGGCGAAAAAAATATTGTCGGTGGCCGTGTATAACCACTACAAGCGAATCGACGCGCGATCGGACCTGGACGATGTGGAACTCCAAAAGAGCAATATTCTCCTCGTCGGGCCCACAGGTTCCGGAAAAACGCTCATGGCCCAGACGCTGGCGCGCATGCTCGATGTGCCATTCGCCATCGTGGACGCTACGACGCTGACCGAAGCGGGTTATGTGGGCGAGGATGTCGAGAACATCATTCTCAAGCTGCTCCAGGCGGCTGACTACGACGTCGCCCGCGCGGAGCGCGGAATCATTTACATCGATGAGATCGACAAGATCAGCCGAAAGAGCGAAAATCCATCGATTACCCGGGATGTCTCGGGGGAGGGCGTCCAGCAGGCCCTTTTGAAGATCGTCGAAGGAACGATTGCCAATGTGCCCCCGCAGGGGGGGCGGAAGCATCCCCATCAGGAATTCCTCCGGGTGGATACGAGCCATATCCTGTTTATTTGCGGCGGGGCATTTGTCGGGTTGGATTCGATCATACGGAACCGGGTCGGACGCCGCGGCCTGGGGTTCGGGGCGGAGCTCAAGTCCCAGAACGATTCCTCGTTGAGCGAGATGCTTGACCAGGTTTCGCCGGAAGACCTTTTGAAATACGGGCTTATTCCCGAGTTTGTCGGCCGTCTTCCGGTTCTGGCGACTCTGAACGAGTTGGACGAAGAGGCCCTGATTCGGATACTCACCGAGCCGCGCAATGCGCTGGTCAAGCAATTCTGCAAGCTGGTGAAATTCGAGGACACACTTCTCCGGTTCACGGACGGTGCGCTCCAGAAGATTGCCCGGTTGGCGCAGGAACAAAAAATCGGCGCGCGGGGCCTTCGCTCGATTCTCGAGGACCTGCTGTTGGAGACGATGTTCGAATTGCCCTCGATGGGAGATGTAAAGGAAATCGTCATCGACGAAAACGTCGTGCACCGAAAAGTAAAACCCATTTTGGTTTACGAGAAGGCCAGTTAAGCCATTTACCCATCCTTTGATGTGCTATTCCATCTTGTAGCGAGGGATTTGTGAGTTTCGAGTCCTACATCCTTCCGTGCGTCCCTCAGCGGGAAATGGTTCTCTTCCCTCATGTTACCATCCCCATATTCGTGGTCCGGGGCCGCGCGCTGGCTACGGTCGAGGCATTGCAGCCTGGGACGGCCCGGTTGTTTCTGGTCGCCCAGCAAGAAGTGGGCGATGAGGAACCTGAGCCGGACGGGCTTCATCGAATCGGAACCGAAGCGGAAATTCTTCAGGTGCTCCGGTTGAGCGACGGAACCGTCAAGGTGCTCCTCGAAGGACTTGGCCGGTGCCGCGTGAAGGATTTTCATATCGATGGGGATTCGCTTCTGGCCGAGGTGATTCCCCTTGAGGAGCCCGAAGAATATTCCACCGACCTTGAAGCGAGGGGACGCGGCCTTTTGTCCAGCTTCGAGGATTATCTTCGCGTAAACCAGCGGATTCCCCATGAAATCTATACGGCGGTCGCGGGCCTGGAGAATCCCTCCGCGATGGCCGACGTGATCGTGGCCAACATGCCCTTTAATATTTCCGAAAAACAGCACCTCCTCGAGACAATCGATCCCGGCGAGAGAATCGATATTCTCGTCTCGCTCATCTCCCGGGAGATCGAACTCCTCAAGGTGGAGCGGAAAGTGCGCTCCCGCGCCCGGCGGCAGATGAACCGCAACCAAAAAGAGTTCTATCTGACCGAGCAGATGAAGGCCATTCAAACGGAACTGGGCCGCTCGGACGGAATGATGGGGGACTCCGAAGAGCTGCGGCAGCGGGCCAAAAGGTTACGTCTTTCGAAAGAGGTGGCTGAAAAGGTGGAAAAAGAGATTACCCGCCTGGATATGATGACGCCTCTTTCGCCCGAGGCGTCCGTGGCCAGGACCTATGTGGAATGGCTGCTGGATATCCCGTGGTCGGAAAAGACCCGTGACCGGAATAATCTGAAGCGTCCTTGGGAAATTCTCGAAAATGAGCATTTCGGATTGAAAAAGGTCAAGGAGCGGATACTCGAACATCTGGCCGTACAGATACTCAACAAAACCATTCGCGGGCCCATCTTGTGTTTCGTGGGCCCCCCGGGGGTGGGGAAAACATCGCTGGGGCGGAGCGTGGCCCATGCGCTCGGCAGGAAGTTTGTCCGCCTCTCTCTCGGCGGAATCCGGGATGAGGCCGAGATCAGGGGGCACCGGAGGACCTATATCGGGGCAATGCCGGGCCGGATTATCCAATCGATGAAAAAGGCCGGAACGCGGAACCCGCTGTTTTTGCTGGATGAGATCGATAAGCTGGGGTCCGACTTCCGGGGCGATCCGGCCTCGGCCCTGCTCGAAGCCCTGGATTCGGAGCAGAACAAAAATTTCAACGACCATTATCTCGAAGTGGACTACGATTTGAGCCAGGTCTTTTTCATCACGACGGCGAATTCCACGGACGCGATTCCGGCGGCCCTTCTCGATCGGATGGAGGTGATTCGCCTGCCCGGCTACACCGACGAGGAGAAGATCGAGATCGCCAAGCGTTTTCTCATTCCCAAGCAGCGCAAGGAAAACGGCCTCGGAGAGAAGAGCATCAATATTCCGGATGGGACCACCGCTCGGATCATAAACGAGTACACGAGCGAGTCCGGGGTCCGGGGCCTGGAGCGCGAGTTGGCGACCTTGTGCCGGAAAGTGGCCCGAAAACTGGTTGAAAACAGCGGCGGAAGGAAAACGAAAAAGACCCGTGCGAAATCTCCTTCGGCGTCAAAGGAAAAAATCGTCCGGGTGAGGCCGGATGAGCTCGAAAAATACCTTGGCGTCCGGCGCTTCACGCCCGATCTTCCGGAATCGCGGGCCGACGTGGGCGTGGCGACCGGTTTGGCCTGGACCCCGATGGGCGGTGTGCTGCTGCCCGTCGAGGTCAGCGTTTTCGCGGGAAAGGGCGGATTGATTCTGACCGGAAAGCTGGGCGATGTGATGAAGGAAAGCGCCCGGGCCGCTATCTCGTGGCTCCGCTCGCGGACGAGGGAGCTGGGGATTCCAGCGAATTTTTACGAGAAGAAAGATATGCATATTCACTTCCCCGAGGGGGCGATCCCCAAGGACGGCCCCTCCGCCGGGATCACGATGGGCCTGGCCCTGGTCAGTGCGCTTAGCGGCAGAAAGGTCCGCCACGATATCGCGATGAGCGGAGAAGTCACCTTGAGGGGCCGGGTGCTCCCCATCGGTGGCGTAAAGGAAAAACTCCTGGCGGCGAGAAGGGGCGGAATTCCGAAAGTGATCCTTCCGAGGGAAAATGAAAAAGACGTCATCGAACTCGAATCCGAATCGCCCCTGGGCATCGAGATTCAGTATGTCGACACCATGGAGCAGGTGGTGGAGGAATGCCTCCTGCCCAAGGAGGCGAAAAAAAGAAGGCTGGCGCCCAAATCCGTGGCCAAGGATCGGCGAATCGGGCAGGCCTTGAAAATCGGCACTAAGCGGCGTCCCGCCGGCATCCCCAAGGCCCCCGCCGTGGGCGGCAAAAAAAGAGGGGGGGCGCTCGCGCGGCGGCCCGAATGAAATCAAGGCAGCGGTTGCATCGGGGGCCGATTCGCTCCAGGGGGTTGACGAAAACCGCGTCATTGACAATGATCGCGGCGCTTTCCTATGATTTGCAGATGGCAATCGGGTTTCAAAGGCGCGTAGCTCAGGGGGAGAGCGCTTGCTTGACACGCAAGAGGTCGGCGGTTCAAAACCGCCCGCGCCTACCATTTTAAAGACCGGTGAAACGGTCGAGCTGCCGTCGGCGGCCCATCGTTCGCCTTTGTCATATCACCAGGGGGTTTTCGGCATAGCCATCAATTTTTATAGGTGTTCGAGCTGAATTGAAAAATCCGCCCAAGAATGCCATCGCGTTCAAGGTGGGTGACCAGGTTTTCGATCTGGACACCGACCCGCCATCCGGTTCCCCGGTCGAGTATGTGACGCTCGATTCCGGAGAGGGACTGGAGATTCTGCGCCACAGCACCGCCCACCTCATGGCGCAGGCGATCCTGGAATTGTTTCCGGACGCGCAACTCACCATCGGCCCTCCGATCGACAGCGGTTTCTACTACGACATCGATATCGAGCGCACCTTTGCGCCGGACGATCTCAAGGAGATCGAAAAACGAATGGCGAAACTCGCCAAGCGCGGCCTGCCCATCCAGCGGGAGGTCGTCGGACGGGGCGAGGCCCTGGATTTATTCAAAGAGCGCGGCGAGCCCTACAAGGTGGAGATGATCAACGATCTTCCGGACGAGGAAACCATCTCGATCTACCGCCAGGGGAAATTTGTGGATCTGTGCCGCGGGCCGCACATGCCCTCCACCGCCAAGCTGAAGCATTTCAAGCTGCTCAGCGTCGCCGGCGCCTATTGGCGGGGCGATGAGAAGAACAAAATGCTCCAGCGCATCTACGGGACCGCCTACCCGGATCGCGGGGAGCTGGATGCGCATCTGAAAAGACTCAAAGAGGCCAAGGCGCGGGACCACCGGGTTTTGGGCAAACAGCTCGGCCTGTTTCTCGTCGATGAGAAGGCCGGGTCCGGCCTGATTTACTGGCAGCCCAAGGGCAACATCATCCGGAAAACCATCGAGCGCTTCTGGGACGATGAGCATATCAAGCGCGGCTACCAGCTCGTCTCCATTCCCCATATCGCGCGGGATGAGCTTTTTAAAATTTCGGGCCATTACGATTTCTACCGCGAAAATATGTACGTCCTGAAAATCGATAAGGAAGAATATGTGCTCAAGCCCATGAATTGCCCGGGGCACATCCTTATCTATCAGGAAGGCACCCGGAGTTACCGCGATCTGCCCTATCGCCTCGCCGAAATGGGAACCGTCTACCGGTACGAGCGGAGCGGCGTGCTGCACGGGATGCTCCGGGTGCGCGGTTTCACCCAGGACGATGCCCATATTTTCTGCACCCCCGATCAGGCGGAGGAGGAAGTCGTCGCCGTCATCGACCTGGCCCGGTTCATGCTGAATACCTTCGGATACGAGAATTTCGAGATCGAGCTCTCGGTTCACGACCCCGATGATTTCGGCAAATACGCCGGTTCCATCGAGGATTGGGAGGCCGCCGAGGAGGCGCTGAAGCGGGCGCTGGAGATACGGGACATTCCCTACAAGCGTATCGAGGGCGAGGCGGCCTTTTACGGGCCCAAAATCGACATCAAGATGCTCGACGCCCTGGGCCGCGCATGGCAGGGGCCCACGATTCAGTTCGATTTCAACCTCCCCAAGCGGTTCGATCTCAAATATATCGGCTCCGACGGAGGCCGCCATCTCGTGGTCATGATTCACCGGACGGTGCTCGGGTCGATGGAGCGGTTTGTGGGCGGTCTGATCGAACATTTCGCGGGCGCTTTTCCCTCCTGGCTCGCCCCGGTTCAGGCCAATGTGATGACCATTACGGACGATCAGATTCCTTTCGGAAAGAAAGTTGTGGATACCCTGCGGGAGGCCGGCTTGCGCATCGAGCCGGATTTTAGGAACGAGAAGATCGGAAAAAAAATTCGTGAAGCCCAGTTGCAGAAAATTCCCTATATGCTCGTCATCGGCGCGCGAGAGGTGGAGGCTGGCCAGGTGGCCATGCGCATTCGCGGAATAGGGGATACCGGTGCCGTCGCCTTGGAGGATGCCATGGAGCAAATTCGTACCAATGTCGAGACTCGCGCCTTCTCCCCGGGGGAGGATTAATATGGTGCTTCGATCGCGCAGAAGGGATATCCGTCCAACGCCCACCGGACCGCGCGTGAACCGCGACATACGGGCAGCGGAAGTGAGGATCATCGACGAGGAAGGCGAACAAATGGGAATCCTCCCGATCGACGAGGCCGTCCAGGCCGCCGAGGATCGCTTTCTCGATCTGGTCGAGGTCGCGCCGAATTCAGATCCGCCCGTATGCAAAATAATGGATTTTGGCCGATATAAATATACCATGCAGAAAAAAGGCAAAGAGGCCAAAAGGCGGCAAAAAATCGTTGAGCTGAAAGAAGTCAAAATGCGAATCAAGATCGATTCGCACGACTATGAGTTCAAGAAAAACCATGCCGAGCGCTTCCTGCTTGACGGCAACAAAGCCAAGGTCACTATCATGTTTCGCGGACGGGAGGTGACCCACCCCGACCTGGGTCGCAAGCTCCTCGACCGGGTGGCGAACGATCTCATGGAGATCGGCACCATCGAGCAGAGCCCCATCCTCGAGGGGCGGAACATGACGATGATTCTGGTTCCCAATAAAGCGGCGGCAAGAGCCAGGGCGGCTAGCGAAGCCAAGGAGAAATCTGCTAAAAGTGCCTCTCGGAAAGTGGAGGAGCAAGAGGGTGCGCTGAAGGCGCCTCTTGCGGAATCCCTCGAGAAGCCTGCCGGGGAGGGCGCTGAACCCGAGGAAGCCCCTCCGGAATCAACCGATGAGCAGAATACCGAGGAAGGAACGGCCGATGCCGAAGCTTAAAACCAACCGGGGCGCCGCGAAACGCTTCAAGGTGACGGGGAGCGGGAAAATCAAGCGGAACAACTCCCACCGCCGCCACATTCTTACGAAAAAGTCCACCAAGCGGAAGCGGGAAATGCGCCACAGTGGGCTAGTATCGGAAGCCGACCTGGCCCTGGTCCGCAAGCTACTCCCGAATCGGTAGACGATTTTATTCAATAAAATCAATTACTTGTTGTTCTTTTACGGTGATTTTCATGAGGGAAGCCTCCCGGAATGCGGCAGGCTTGCAGAAGATATGGGCAACGGGTATATTCCGGCGCGTTTAAACGGAGAGGCCGCTTCAGGCCATTGAATCCGGGTGGTGCGGGTTGCCGGAGATGGGTCCCGCCAATTTGCTTTTAACGAAGGAAAAAGAACATGCCCCGTTCGACAGGACATCCGGCCGCGCGCGCGCGTCACAAGCGGCTTCTAAAAGCCGCCAAAGGGTACCGCGGATCGCGGTCGAAGCATTATCGCGCCGCAAAGGAAACCTTGCTCCGGGCCATGGCCTATGCCTACCGGGATCGCCGGAACCGGAAGCGGGAATTCCGCCGTCTCTGGAACGTGCGCATCAACGCCGCCGTTCGGGAGCATGGAATGAATTACAGCGGGTTCATCCACGGCCTCAAGGTAGCGGGTGTGGAAGTGAACCGGAAGATTTTGGCCCAGCTGGCCATTACGGATCCCCCTGCGTTTTCCAAACTCGTGGAGATTGCCCGGACAGCCGCCTAGGCAAATGACAGCGCCAGATCGATCAGGCTCCGTCCGGAAGGGCGGAGCCTTTTTTGTGGAACTTGATTCGCCGGGAAAATGAGGATCGCCGATGGCCACTGAAAGCGAGTTGCACGATCTGGCGCGCGAGGCGCTGGCTTCGATCGTGAGAGTTTCGGATCCGGACGAGGCCGAAGAAGTCCGCCTTCGCTATTTGGGGCGCAAGGGCGGAATTTTGACCGAGGTGACCCGGGGGCTGAAAAACCTGGCCCCGGACCAAAAACGAATCCTCGGCCCGATCGCGAACCGTCTCAAGGGCCTGATCGAAAATGCGCTCTCCGCCCACAAGCGGGGGGACATGGCCGCCGTAGGCGAGGCCGTTCGATCCCAGATCGAGCAAAGAGACGGGAAGGATTATCTGTTCGGCCTCATCGAGCTTCCCGCCGATTTTCTCAATCTCCAGGGTTCCGGGGCCATAGCGGGCCAGATTGTCGATCTGACGGTTCCCGGGCGGACCCCGCCGCTTGGGCATAAGCATCCCATCGTCCAGACCATGGAAGATATCATCGAGGTGCTGACTCGGCTGGGATACACCGTGGCCGAGGGCCCCGAGATCGAACTGGAGCATTACAATTTCGAGGCCCTGAACATCCCCCGGGATCATCCCGCCCGCGACATGCAGGATACGTTCTACGTCTCGGACGATGTGCTGCTCCGGACGCATACCTCACCGGTGCAGATCCGGGTGATGGAAAAGCAGCAGCCCCCGGTGAAAATTATCGCGCCGGGAAAAGTGTTTCGCTGCGATGCCGATGTGACCCACTCGCCGATGTTTCATCAAATCGAGGGTCTCTATGTGGATGAGGGGGTTTCTTTCGCCGATTTGAAGGGCACCCTCGAAACGTTCGTGCATGAGATATTCGGCCCGGAGTTCCGGATTCGCCTGCGGTCGAGCTTCTTTCCGTTCACCGAGCCCAGCGCGGAGGTGGACATCGCATGCGACCACCTCGCGGGCGGGGAATGGCTCGAGGTGCTGGGGGCCGGCATGGTGGATCCGGCGGTTTTCGAGGCCGTCGGTTACGACCCCGAAAAGTGGAGCGGGTTCGCCTGGGGGCTGGGGGTGGAGCGGGTTGCCATGCTCCGCTATGGAATCAGCGATATCCGCAAGTTTTTTGAAAACGATCTTCGAATGCTTCGCCAGTTTTAGGGGATTTAGCGGCCCGGCGCGGCGAGCCGGTTGCGCCGCGAGCCAGAGGGATCGAAATGCTTCTCAGCGTAGAATGGCTTGCCGACTACATCGATCTGGACCTGTCGGATCAATCCCTGCCCGAGCGCCTTGCCAACGCCATCTTGATGAGCGGCATCGAGGTGGAGCTTCTCAAGCGCTCCGGAGCGGGCCTGGAGAGCCTTGTCGTGGCCGAGGTGCTCTCGGCCGATAAGCATCCGAGCGCGGATAAGCTCAAGCTCTGCCGGGTGAACGATGGAGCCGGGGAGCGTCAAATCGTCTGCGGCGCGCCCAACGTGGCCGCCGGCCAGAAGGTGGTTCTCGCTCCTCCCGGCGTGACGTTGCCGGGTGAAATGGAAATTCGGGCGGTCCGCATCCGGGGAGAAGAGAGCCAGGGGATGCTCTGCTCGGAGCGGGAGCTGGGTATCGGAGATGATCATTCCGGCATCATCGTCCTCGATGCGGAGTGCTCCAACGGGGATCCGGCGGCTCCTCTGATGGGTCTCGATGACGCCATTTTCGAGGTGAGCATTACGCCCAACCGGGGCGATTGCCTCTCGATTCTGGGGGTGGCCCGGGAGGTTTCGGCCATTTTGGGGATTCCCCTGACCCCTCCCCGGTGGGAAGTTGCCGAGGGGCCGGGCGAGCGGACGGAGGCGCTGTGCGGCGTGGAAATTCTCGACCAGGACAAATGCCCGCGCTATGCGGCCCGGGTGGTCAGAGGGGTCCGGATGGGCTCCTCGCCCACTTGGATGCAGCGCCGCCTCCGGGCGGCGGGGATGCGGCCCATCAACAATGTGGTCGATGTGACGAACTACGTCATGCTCTCCCTGGGCCAGCCGCTTCACGCTTTTGACCTGACCACGCTGGAGGGGAGGCGCATCGTCGTTCGCCGCTGGCGGCCGGAGGATGGCCCCTTTACGACCCTGGACGGCCAGGAAAGAAAGATGGTGGAGGATGACCTCATGATTTGCGACGCTGGGCGGCCTGTGGCCATCGGAGGCATCATGGGGGGGGTGAATACCGAAATTAGCGATTCGACCGAGGAAATCCTTCTCGAAAGCGCGTTTTTTTCGCCCTCGACCATCAGGGGCACCCGGAGGCGGCTGAACATTAGCACCGAGGCCTCCTACCGCTTCGAGCGGGGGGTGGACCCGGCGGGGACTCGCCGCGCCGCCGATTGGGCCATCGAGCTCATTCGCCAGACCGGCGGTGGCCGCATCGCCGGAGGGGCGGTGGATGTTCACCCGGCGCCGGCCGTCCCTCTTACCGTGCGCTTGCGGCCGGAGAGGGTGTCGAAGCTCCTGGGGATGGACATCGGCCCATCGGAGATCCGCCGGGAGCTGGAGGCGCTCGGCATGGCGGTTCAGGAAATCGAAGGCGGCGCCTTCGAGGTCAAGGTGCCGGTGTTTCGCCATGATATCGACCGGGAAATCGATTTGATCGAAGAGGTGGCCCGCCGAAAGGGGTATGACGCCCTTCCATCGGTGCTTCCAGCCACATCGGCTCCCCCCGAGCGGCTGCCGCGTTTGGCCCAGCTAGAAAAAGATGCCCGGGAGAGGATGATTTCGGCGGGGTTCTGCGAGGTCCTCAATTACAGCTTCGTGAGCCGCTCGGATTTGGAAAAACTGGGCGCCGCCGGGAATCCGGTTTCCCTCCGGAATCCGCTCAGCGCCGATATGGACGTGATGCGCACGACGCTTCTCGCGGGCCTTTTGGCGAATACGGCCATGAACCTGAACCGGGGAGCCGAAGATATCCGGATATTCGAAGTCGGGCGCACCTTTCACGAGAATCCCCAAGAACGTCTGCCCAAGGAGGTGCGCCGCATCGCGGCACTGATGTCGGGCGCCCCCTCGGCGGCGCTTTGGCCCGATCCGCCCTCGCCGGTGGGGGATGAGATTCTTCCGGCGCGCCTTTTCGACCTCAAGGGGGCCCTGGAGCAAATGGGACAGCGCCTCCGCCTCCCCGAATTTCAGTTCCGCCCGGCCGGGGACGCGAGTTCCGGATTCGATTCGAATGCCGCTGCGGCGGTTTTCTCGGGAGAATCCGCGGTTGGGACGATCGGCAGGCTGAAGGATTCCATTCAAGAATCCTGGGGCATCCGGCAGGATATTTATGCTTTTGAGCTGGATATCGAGGCTCTCGCGGGCATCGAGCGCCCGCCGGTCCGCCTGAACGACATTACCCGGTTTCCGGCCAGTCTCCGCGATCTGGCAATTGTGGTAAAAGATGAGGTGACCCACGATGCGGTCGAGGAGATCATTCGCCGGATAGGCGGGGATTTGCTTGAATCGGCCCGCCTTTTTGACATTTACCGGCACCCGGACCAAATTGGCGAGGGGGAGAAAAGCCTGGCGTATTCGCTGATTTACCGGCACCCGGAACGAACGTTGAACGATGAGGAAGTGGATGAAATCTTCTGGAAAACGGTGGATTGCCTGGAAAAAGGGCTGGGAGGCCGCCTCCGGCGGTGAAGAGGTATTCTTGACGCTGTCCCTCCACAAATCCTAGTATTGTCATCAGGTCTTTTTCCCATATTCGCCTGAATGAAAGAATCCTCAAATGGTCATCGAGAAACTTGAAAAACTGGAAACCTCGTTGAAGGGCGTGCTGGAGGAGTTGGAGACCATGCGGCGGTCCCGCTCGGATATGGAGTCCCAGATCGAGCAGGCGCGAACCGAGGCGCGCTCGGCCACCGAATCGGCGAACGGCCGCACCGATGAAATCAACAGGCTGCGCGAGGAGAATAGCCGCCTTCAGGGCGAGCGGAACGAAGTGCGCGACCGGGTGGAGCGCATCCTCAATCAATTGCCGAGCGAATAACGGGCGGCTGGCTGATTTCGATATCGCCCAAGGGGGATACAGGATGGCCCAGCAGAAAATTACCGTTGAGATTTTTGGTCAGCAATTAAACCTAAAGAGCGCGGCCGATCCGAAATTTGCCACCGATCTGGCGGAGTTTGTGGACGGGCAAATTCGCAAGGTCTCCAACCAGATCAACGATCCGCTCAAGGTGGTGCTTTTGGCCTCGTTGAATATCGCCAATGAGCTCTTCGAGGAGCGAAAATCACAGCAAGAAACCACCGCCGCCATATCCGAAAGGGCCGATTTGCTCATCGAAATGCTTGAAAAGTCTATTTAATCCCGATTTATCGCATTTATCCTGCCAAAGTACCCACCCACCCCATTTGATGGCATACTACCTTCCGAATGATTACGCTTTGCCCTGCGATGTGCGTGATGTTGTTTAGCATTTTGACCCAGTACTGTTGATCCGGGAGCCTTTCCCTGAGGTGGTGAGCTACTCCTTGCGAGTCAGCCTAAAGCTTCAGCCAGGGCGCCCACCTGGCGATAGCTGGGGATCAAGCGCTCTCAGCACACGGCATACTAGTGGGGCATTTAAATATACCTCCTGCATCCCCGGGATTTTCGGATGGGAGGCAGGGCGGGAGGTCCATCGTTTAAAAGCGTGGACTTTTGGGGAAGCCATTGGAGGATGTTTTAAAGGAAGATCATCAGGCGGATAAGGAGCGTTGGCGCAAGCGGATGGGCGGAATCCGGCGCTCCATCACGGAAGATAACCGTCGAAGATGGAGTCAACTTGCCTGCCGGCGTCTGAACGCGTTGCTCGGTGCGTTGGGAACGCGGTCGGTCGGTGTGTATGCACCTGTGAGGGGAGAAACGGATATCGGGTGGTTCTGGAAACCGGAGGCGGTTAAATCCCGGGCCCTCTACTTTCCACGGATATCGGAAAAAAGCATGACCTTTCACGTGGCGGAAGATCCGGAAAAGGATCTGTCGCCGGGTGTGTTCGGCATTCCAGCACCCTCCTCTGCCTCGCCCTCTATATCCCCATTCGCCCTTGATGCCGTCGTATTGCCAGGATTGGCGTTTGATGTGTCCGGAGCCCGAATCGGCTCGGGGGGAGGATATTATGACCGCCTGTTTGCCCCGGCGGAATTTCGCCCCCCGCTCGTGGGCTTGGGCTTTGCATTTCAGCTCTCTTGGGAGAAACCCCTTCCATCGGGGTCTTTCGATGTTTTGCTGGATTGGGTCGTAACCGATCGGGAGGCTGTCCGTTGCCTCCCGTGTTTCTATAGCTAGGAGTTCACAATGATTGACATGCCAATCGTAGAGTTCGCCGCGGGAGCCGTTGGCGCCATTTTGGCGGCCCTGGCCGTGCTCTATTTTGCGCGAAAGCAGGCGGACAGAAAAATCGCCCAGGCGCGCATCGACTTTGACGAAGAAATCGACCATATCCAGACGATATCCAAGGGTGAGTTGGACCGGAAACTCAAGGAGGCCGAGGTTGCGCAGAAGACGGAACTCCTGCGTCAACATGAGGATATAGAGCGTCAAAATAAAACCCGGACAGATGAGATGCAGCGTGTCGAGCGGCGCCTCATCCAGCGGGAAGAGATGCTCGACAAGCGCGGGGCGTCGCTGGACACGAAGGAAGAATCCATCGAGCGCCGGGAAGTGCGTATCGGGGAGAGAGAAGGTCAGATCGCGGAGGAGGAAATCCGGCAAAAGGAGCTTCATGAGCAGGCGCTCCGCAAGCTCGAGGAAATCGCCGGCATGAGTTCCGAAAACGCCCAAAAAGAGTTGATGGATCGCTTCCTCGAAGAGGCCAAGCAGGATATCGCCGCCGAAATTCTACGCATGCAGAAGAGAGCCAAGGAAAATATTCAGCGCGATGCGCAAAAAGCCGTGGCGCTGGCGGTGGAGCGGTACTCGAACGACCATATCGCCGAGAGCGTGGTCAGTGTGGTGGATCTTCCCTCCGATGAGATGAAGGGCCGGATCATCGGCCGCGAGGGCCGAAACATCCGGGCCCTCGAAATGGCCACCGGCGTGGATGTCATCATCGACGATACGCCCGAGGCGGTGCTGATTTCGTGCTTCGATAATGTGCGCCGGGAAACGGCCCGTCTTTCCCTGGAATCCCTTATTTCGGACGGGAGAATTCACCCCGGCCGCATTGAAGATGTTGTCAACAAAAACAAAAAAGAAGTCGAAAATCGAATCCGCGAGACGGGAGAGCAGGCGATCTTCGAGTTGGGCGTGGAGGACGTGCATCCGGACCTGGTGAAACTGGTGGGGAGGCTCCATTACCGCACCAGTTACCGACAGAATGCGTTAAAGCACTCCCTGGAAGTGGCACATTTATCCGGAATGCTCGCCTCCGAATTGCGCCTCGACCCCACCATGGCGAAGCGCGCCGGATTGTTTCACGACATCGGCAAGGCCTCGACGCACGAGGTCGAGGGCTCTCATGTTCAAATCGGATACGACATATGCAAACGGTACAACGAGCCGCCCGAGGTGCTGAACGCGATTGTCTCCCATCACGAGGACGAGGAGGCGAATTGCATCGAGTCGATTTTGGTCAAGGCGGCGGACACGCTTTCGGCGGCGCGGCCGGGAGCGCGCCGGGAGATGGTGCAGAGCTATATCAAGCGTCTCGAGGCGCTGGAAAGTATCGCCGAATCGTTCAAGGGTGTTGAGAAGTGCTATGCCATCCAGGCGGGGCGCGAAATCCGGGTTGCCGTAATGCCGGATGAGATCACCGATGCCCAGGCTTCCTTCCTGGCGCGGGATATCGCCAAGCGTATCCAGGAAGAGCGGACCTATCCGGGCGAAATCCTCGTCACCGTGATTCGGGAGACCCGCCACACGGCGATGGCCCGGTAGACTTGCCTTGAAAATCATTTTCATCGGAGATGTAACCGGAAAGGTGGGTCGCCGGATGGTGGCGGCCCGTCTGCGCGGCCTCATCGACGAGCATGGCGCTGGGCTGTGCATCGTCAACGGTGAAAATGCGGCC
>DNYS01000132.1:0-266 GCA_003506735.1 Nitrospinota bacterium | reverse complement strand
CTGATGATCCGCGAACCCCGCCTCCTCCGGCCCGCGAATTATCCATCCGGCGCCCCGGGCCAGGGCCTGTTCATCGCCAAAACCACGGAAGGGCCCGTGGCCGTCATCAACCTGATGGGACGCGTGTTCATGCCCCCTGTCGATTGTCCGTTTCGAGACGCGGATCGGCTGCTTGGCGGGCTGGACTCCGAAATCCGGATGATCTTCATCGATTTTCATGCCGAGGCGACGAGCGAAAAAGTGGCCCTGGGCTGGTATCTGGACGG
>DNYS01000168.1 GCA_003506735.1 Nitrospinota bacterium | reverse complement strand
GAATACCTCATATGGGATAGATACTAGGTCAGAGGGCGGCGACTTCGCTGTCCGCTCCGCCGAAATTCGCCACGAGACCAGAAAGGCTGCGGATTTCACGGACTTCATAGAGATAAATCAGCGTTTCGATGGCCTCGCGCTGGCAGAAGTAGTAGCTGAAGGGGATGGCGTCGCCTTCCAGTGTAGGGACCTGATGGTCGATGCCGAACCAGTGGAAGAGAAGCTCGCGGGAAGTGTCCGAAGCGCCTCCGTATTGGGCCTCGCGCCACTCGGCGACTTCCCGCCGGAGAATCTGGGCAATCGTGATGCGGCTGGGACGCCTTCCCTTGATGGTTTGGGCAGAGTCGCCCCGTTTTTTTCCGGGAACACGGTGCTGGTTCGGTATTTCGGATGGGCCGAAAAGAGGCTCCAGCGCAGCAGGGTTGATGATGGGATCAGGCATAGTCGATTTCGACCGTGATGGAGGTATCGCACCCGAAGATATCCACCACTTTCACGCAGGCGGTGTATCGGCCGGGCTTGGGATAGGCGTAGCCCTGATCCGAGACCGTCCTGAGCGAGCGGTCCTTCCTCGTCCGGTAGTCCTGCCAGTGGTGGTTGAACGGGCCTCCGTTTCTGAAATTGAAGTCCACCGCCCAGAAGTCGATAAAGTCAAAACCGCTCTTCATGGCGCGCTCCTGAAGGACTTCCAGTTCCTTCGTGGGCACCTCGGCGAGGGAAGGGATAAAGCTCGTCAGTTTGATATCGACGGTCTTATTCCCCTTACGCCCCCGCAATACGGGCTCGGCTTCGAGCGTGGCCACTTCGAGAAACGGTGGGGGTTCCTTGCGGTTCTTCTCCATGATTTCGCGGGGGATCTGGATGAGCCTGATTTTGACATCGTGCTCTTTTTCGAGGCGATTGCATTCCATCCGGAGGTCCATCTCAAACTCCCACGCGAGACATGTGACCTCCTTCGCCCCCGCTTCCTTGACCGCCGTCGCCACGGCGCCCGCCTCATCCCGCGTGAAGATTCTGTCGATGCCGTCCACGTGGCAGAGCACAGGTCCTTTCCGTCCATGAATCAGGGGAGAAACCGAATTCCGGATAGGCTCGGCCTTGTAAAATTCCAAAACGACTTTGCGGTGATCCTCGTCCGCTCCTTTCAACCTTTCCCTCTGCCACCATTGCCGCTCGTAGCGTCCTAGGTTGTGAACATCAAAGGCACGGTAGGGCTTCCCTTCCCTATGGAGCTCGCGCTGAAGCTCAATGAGGCGCTTCCGGCTGGTGTGAATTGCAAAACGACCGAGATCAGCCAAAATCCAACGACGATTAAGGCGCTCTGCGACAACTCCAGTTGTACCTGAACCACAAAAGAAATCAGCAACAAGGGCATCTTCAAGAGAGGAAGCCTTAATAATACGTTCTAGCATTGCCTCGGGTTTTTGTGTTTGAAAATCACATCTCTCTTTCGCCTGAGGATTAACAGGATTTATGTCCGTCCACAGTGTGTGAACAGTGTTGCCCTTGATTTCGTCATGATATCGCTTAACTGCTGGGTTCCCAGTTGACGTAAGGACTATCGTACCTTCAGCATAAAGTTTGTCTATTACTTCCTGATTCCCCCATCGCCACATGGTCCCCGGAGGAGGTATTAGAACTTTGTCTCCAAACTTCATTGCTTTTCCAGTTTTTCCATGACCGGGTGCTGTTGAATCGCTAAGACGGTAAAGCCTACCTTTATCGTCTTCCTTGAAATGACTTTTTGTGTAGGCTTCAGAGAGAGGAACATATTGTTTCTCATAAATATATTCAGATGACTTTGAATAAAATAGTAAAATATCATGAACCGTGCCATAACGCTTGGCGTCAGCGTGAAATGTAAATCTTTGCCATACAATCTCATTAAGAAAATTTGAACTTCCAAATATTTCATCGAGGATATTTTTCACGTAATGAGAAATATTTGGACCTACATGTACATATATGCTCCCTTGCGCAGAAAGAAGCTCTTTCATCAAAACAAGACGTTCGTAGAGCATGTAGAGATATGAATCAGTACCGCGCCCCCACATATCGCGATATGCCACCATTTCAAGTGTTGATTGGTCTTTAAAAACAGATTCCTTTTCTTCCCCAACCGGAACCGCCATCGAAAAATCCGCCCCGACATCAAACGGCGGGTCGATATAGATGAGGTCGATCTTCCCCTTGAACTCCTTCATCAGCGACGCCATGACGAGTTTGTTGTCGCCCCAGATGAGCATGTTGCGGAAGTCGTCGAGGTGGGCCTTCTGGGCGTCGAAGAGGCCGCCCTGGGCCTCCGTGCGGGAGCGGGGCTCGTCCACCGTCTCGATCTTCTGGAGGGGCATGGCCAAGCCGGCCACGTCCACCTCCCGGCGGTTGCCGTACTCGTCGTATTTCCCCTCCCAGACCAACTCGGTCTTCAGGGTAGAAAGGGGGTGGGGGTTGTCCGGGCTGTAGCGGACGGGGCTGGGGGGGGGTGAATTGCGTTTTTTCTCTCGGTTAGCCACAGGGAAACTCCCGAATTTCGGACCCAACCGACGCAAACAGCGTCCCCGTCCTGTCCAAAAACTCATCCGAATATATGCCGCCTCGCGGTAATAGTATCTAAGTGATCTTCCCCCTCCAAATCGGTCCATGTTGAATGAGAGGATTTTCGGTACTCTTTCGGCATGACTGCCCGATCCGGGGGGATTTTTCATGTCGAGGAAGCGTAATA
>DNYS01000211.1:234-7238 GCA_003506735.1 Nitrospinota bacterium | reverse complement strand
GAGGAGGAAGGGGCAGCGCATCTTCTGCACCACGCCGTCCAGCTTGAACCCCTCGAGCTTTACGAGAGCCTCCTCCATGGTCTTGACGTTGAAGATCCAGGTGAGGTGGTGGCCCGGCACGGAGAGCGCCGTCTTGTAAGCCGCCGCGATGCGGTCCTGCCAGATTTTCTGATAATCCCACTGCGCGCCCCAGGCGATACAGGCCTTGAAGCGGCGCTCCATGCTGGCGTTCCGGGGGGCGTAGTAGCCGCCCAGGCTGATCCCCAACACACCCGTTCGCCTGGCGTTCACGTCCCCCCGCCCTTCGAGATAATCCAGCGCGGCCGATCCGGCCACCTCGTGATCGTGGCGCAGATACAGGTTCTGGAAACGGATGGCCTCCCCGTTTCCGGGCGCATCCACGAGAAGCACGCTGATCCCCCGGCGGATGAGATCCTCGCAACCGAAGACATACTGAATCTCCTTTGAGACATCGAAGCCATCGAAAAATACGACGGCGGGCGGCCTCGCCTTTTTCGTGTTTTGGGCGTGGACCAAATAGGCGCGCAGCTTTTTCCCCTTCTCGAAGGGGATTTCGACCCGCTCGATCCTCGCCCGGTCGGTCAAGCGGGCGAAGCGCGCGAAACAATCGAGCGACTTGCGGTAGCAGGCCTTCGCCTTTTTGTCCTTGGGCGTCCTGAAGCGCTCGCCCATCTGGTAGTACATGCAGGCGCGCTTGTGAAAATCGGCGGCGCTCAGGTTGTTTTTCCGGCGCTCGGCCGCGAGCCCCAGCCCCCGGAGATGGTCCCCCATCCGCTCCCACTCGCGGAACCAGTGGTTGTCGTCCCCTACCTTCCCGGCGAGGCGCCGGCCCACCCGATCGATCTCGCCCATAGAGGCGCCGCCCCAGTTGGCCATGGAGCACAAAATGCTGATCGCCGCCGACCAGCGGTAATCGTCCGGAAAATAGGTGAACCAGGCGGCCTTCGCCAGCGCCTTGGGTTTTCTCGCCATCGCTCGCTCTCCAGATGGCGGAAGCGGCCGGGGCCGCCCCGCCGAATGAGGTGATAAATAAAGTAAAGAATCAGGCCCCGAGTTTTTCCTTGAGCCAATCGAACATATAGGTGGTGCCGATCGAGAGGTTGTCGCGCTGGCAATGCTGGGCGCCGCCCTCCTCCACGGTGAACAGCTTGAACGTCTTGTCCTTCGAGCCCACCGCATTGAACAGGGCGCGGGCGTCCCGCCTGGGAATCTGCTTGTCGTCCGCCCCGTGGGTGAGGAGGAAGGGGCAGCGCATCTTCTGCACCACGCCGTCGAGCCGGAATCCATCGAGCTTGGCCAGGGCGTCATCGATGTTCTTGGCGTTCAGAATCCATTCGAGATGATGGCCCGGCACGGAGAGCTCGGTCTTGAAGGCCTGGTCGATGCGCTTTTCCCAGGTGGCGTAGTAGTCCCAGATGGCGCCCCAGGCGAGGCAGGCCTTGAAGCGGCGCTCCATGCTGGCGATGCGGGGCGCATAGTAGCCGCCCAGGCTGATGGCCATGACACCCGCCTTTTTCGCGTTCACGTCCTTGCGGCCTTCGAGATAATCCAGCGCAGCCGAGCCGGCCGTCTCATAGTCGTGGCGCAGGTAGATCTTCCGGAAGCGTATCGCCTCGCCGGTGCCCGGGCCGTCCAGGATGAGAACGCTCATCCCCCGCCGGACGATATCCTCCACCCCGCGCATGTACTGAAGCTCCTTGGTGACATCGAGGCCGTCGAAGAACACGACGACGGGCGGCCTGGCCTTCCGGGTGTTTTCGGCGTGGACGAAGTATCCGGGGAGCGATTTGCGCCCCTCGAAGGGAACCTCCACGGTTTCGATCTTGGGCCGGTCGGTCAGGCGCGCGAAGCGCTGAAAACAGTTCACCCCCTTGCGGTAGGCGTCGAGCGCCTTTTTGTCCTTGGGCGTGCGGAAGCGCTCGGCCATCTGGTAGTAGTTGCAGGCGCGCTTGTAGTGGGAGGCGGCCGAGAGGTTTTGCTTTTTGCGCTCCGCCGCGCGGCCCAGCTCGCGCACCCGGTCGGCCATCCGCACCCATTCGCGGAACCAATGGTTATCGTCACCCAACTTCTTGGCGAGCCGCCGGCCCACCTGATCGAGCTCCCCGATCTCGGTGGCGCCGAACTGGGCGCCCGTCAGCATGCCGCAGATCGCGGCCGACCAGCGGTAGTCCTTGGGAAAATAGGTGAACCAGGTATTGTTGGCAGGTGCGTCGGGCATCGCTCGATCTCCCTCTTGGGCCGGGACACGGAAAACGGCACCCCAATTCGCGCCGCCGCCGGTTTCCCATGGCCGATTCCATTTATGGAAATGATGGTGCATCATATCTCCATGGCCTGATTAATTACAAATTCCCCGCGGGCACGCACCCCGTGCAAAGCCAACGCCGCGCAAAGGAGAGTTTCGCCATGAACGCAGCGGGCGATCTGGACGCCGTCTTCCGGCATATCGACGATCATGCCGATGAGATCGTTTCCGATCTCCAGGAACTGTGCCGCCAGCCGAGCGTCTCCACCGTTCACACCGGCATCGAGGAGATGGCCGTCCTCGTCCGGAGGCGCCTGGAGCGGGCCGGGCTGGAAGCCGAGGCCCACCCAACGGAGGGCCACCCCATCGTGACGGGCCGCCTCGCCGGCGCGGGCGCGAAGACCCTGCTCTTCTACAACCACTACGACGTTCAACCCCCCGAGCCGATCGGCGAGTGGGCGAGCCCGCCTTTCGAGGCCCGGATCGTGGACGGCCACGTCATCGCGCGCGGCGCCACCGACAACAAGGGCAACATCATGAGCCGCCTGGCCGCCTTCGAGGCTTTCCTCGCCGTACGCGGGGAGCTCCCCTGCTCGATCAAATACATCATCGAAGGCGAGGAGGAGATCGGCAGCACCTCCCTGCTTCCCTTCATCGAGGCGAACAAGGACCTGCTCGCGGCGGACGGGTGCATCTGGGAGGACACCTTCCGGGAAGACGTGCCGGTTCTCTCCCTGGGCAACAAGGGGCTCTGCTACCTCGAGCTCACCTGCCGCACGGCGAACGTGGATTTTCACAGCAGCCAAGCGCAAATCTACGAAAACGCCGCCTGGCGGTTGACCTGGGCGCTCGCCTCCATGAAGGGGGCCGATGAAAAGGTCCTCGTCGAGGGATTCTACGACGACGTGGCCCCGCTCACCGAAAAAGAAGAAGAGCTTGTCCGGCGCATGAAGCCCTACGACACCGAGGCGCGGAAAAAAAAATTCGAGCTCCGGCGGATTGCCCTCGATCTGTCCGACGAGGAGCTCCCCCGGCGCCATCTCACGAACCCATCGTTCAACATCGCCGGGCTGGACGCGGGCTACACCGGCGAGGGGGTCAAGACCATCGTCTCGGGCCGGGCGCGCGCCAAGCTGGACTGCCGCCTCGTGGTGGACCAGGACCCCGAGAAGATCCGCGGCTGCGTGCGCCGCCACCTGGACCAGCACGGTTTCGAGGACATCGAGGTCGAGCTTCTCTTCCAATCGCTCCCGGCCAAAAGCGACCCCGAGAGCGATGTGGTCAAGGCCTGCCAGGCGGCATCCCGCCGGGCGTGCGGCGAGGAGGCGGTGATCAACCCTTTCGGGACCGGCAGCACGCCCACCTGGATGATCATCCGCCATTTGGGCATTCCGCTCGTTGGCACCGGAGTCGGCTTCATCACCGCCCGGACCCACAGCGCCAACGAAAACTTGAAGATCGATCACCTTATCGAGGGGGCCAAATACATGGCCGCCATCTGCGAAGCGTTCGGCGGCTCTTGAGGCCGGCGATTTCGCGTTTGATTCCGGCGCCACGGCAGGGCTATGATGCACGTATTCAGTTTGCTGGATGAGCAGGAGTTCAATCCCAAACGGCATGTGGAGAAAGTCCTCGGGCGCTTCGGCGAGGGGGACACCACGATCGCCTGCTGGGAGCCGGGCCACGTCAGCCCCTATCACGCCCATCCGAACTGCACGGAGATTTATTTTTGCTTCCAGGGGGGCGGAACCATGAAAACGCCGGAAGAGACCGCCGAGGTCGTGCCGGGCGGATTCATCGTCCACCCGCCGGGCGAGATGCACGAATACACCAACGGCCCCGAGCGCACCTTGCTCTTCCGGGTCCGCTACGGCGAAAACATGGAAGGAATCATCAAGGAGTGGCCCAGTAATCCGGATTGGAAACCGGGCGACAAGCCCTGATCTTATAAAATCTTATCTCTAGCCGTCCTGCGCGCGCCGCCGGGCGAAATCGGGAGGCCATGCGATGAAGGCGTCGGATCTATTTGTGCGGGCCCTGGAGCGGGAGGGAGTCGAATACATATTCGGGATTCCGGGCGAGGAGAACCTCGACATGCTCGATTCCCTCAACGACTCCTCCATCAAGCTGATCCTCACCCGCCACGAGCAGGGGGCGGGCTTCATGGCGGCCACCTACGGGCGCCTGACCGGCAAGGTGGGCGTCTGCATGGCCACCCTCGGGCCGGGGGCGACCAACCTCGTCACCCCCGCGGCCTATGCCCAGCTCGGCGCCATGCCGATCCTGATGATCACCGGCCAGAAGCCGATCAAGAAGAGCAAGCAGGGCCGCTTCCAGATCATCGATATCGTCGAGATGATGCGGCCGCTGACAAAATTCACCAAGCAGATCGTGAACGGCCACAATATCCCCGTCCTCGTCCGCGAGGCGATCCGGCTCGCCCAGGAGGAGCGTCCGGGAGCCGTCCACCTCGAACTCCCCGAGGACATCGCCGCCGAGGAGAGCGAAGCCCTCCTCTACGAGGCCGCGCGAAGCCGCCGCCCCAGCGCCAACCCCAAGGTCATCGGCAGCGCGGTGGAGATGATCGACGCCGCCAAGATGCCCCTCCTGCTCATCGGGGCCGCCGCCAACCGGAACCGGACGGGGAGGGCCTTGAGCGCCTTCGTCGATAAGACGGAAATTCCCTTCTTCAACACCCAGATGGGCAAGGGCGTGATCGACGAGCGGCACCCGAAGTTTCTCGGCACCGCCGCCCTCTCGGCCCACGACTACCTCCACTGGGCCATCAACTCCGCCGACCTCATCATCAACGTGGGCCACGACGTGATCGAAAAACCCCCCTTCTTCATGGAAGCCGGGGAAATGGACCGCACCGTCATCACGCCAGAGCATTCCACCGCGAAGGTCATCCACATCAACAACTTCGCCTCGATCGTGGACGAGGTGTATTTCCCCCAGCTGGACGTGGTGGGAGATATCGCCGGCACGATCGAAGCGCTGACCGCAAAGCTCGGCCGCAACGAAAACTGGGACTTCACCTACTACGACCGGGTGAAAACCGAGGTTGAATCCCACGTTCAGGACAAAAGCGAATACGAGGGGTTCCCCGTGATCCCCCAGCATGTCGTCGCCGCCGTCCGGGAGGCCATGCCCTCAGACGGCATCATCGCACTCGACAACGGGGTCTATAAAATCTGGTTCGCGCGGAACTACAAAGCCCATGCGCCCAACACCGTCCTTTTGGATAACGCCCTGGCCACGATGGGGGCCGGTCTTCCCTCGGCGATGGGAGCCAAGATCGTCCATCCGGACCGAAAGGTCATGGCCATCGCCGGCGACGGCGGCTTCATGATGAACTCCCAGGAGCTCGAAACCGCCGTCCGGCTGGGGATGGATCTGGTGGTTCTCGTCCTCCGCGACAACGCCTACGGCATGATCAAATGGAAGCAGGCGGGCGCGGGCCTGACCGATTTCGGCCTGGACTACGGGAATCCTGATTTCGTGAAATACGCCGAGAGCTACGGCGCCCACGGCCACCGGGTCGAGGCGACCGCCGACCTCCCGGGTATCCTGAAAAAAGCCCTGGACGGGCCCGGGGTCCATCTGATCGAAGTGCCCGTGGATTATTCCGAGAACGAGCGCGTGCTGATCGAAGAGCTTAACGCCCTAACGGCGAAACTCTAGGGCGCCGCACCCCCCGGGTGGAGGGCCGCCCCCGATGACGAGACCGCCAAAACCGCCGGTCGATCTGCGGCCTCCCCTCGATTACCCCGAGTATCCCTTTCACGGCCTTCTGCGCGGGTCCGCCGCGCGCTATCCGGACAAAACGGCGCTGGTGGACGGGGAGCGGGAGCTGACCTTCGGCGATCTCGAGGAGCGCTCGAACGCCTGCGCCCGGGGGCTCGCCCGGCTCGGCGTCCGGAAGGGGGACCGCGTCGCCCTGCTCGTTCCGAATTCGGTGGAATTCGAAATCTCCTTCTTCGGCGGCTCCAAGGCCGGCGCGATTCTCACCCCCCTCAACCCGTCCTACAAGGAAGAGGAAATCCGCTACCAGCTCGAAGACTCGGGCGCGAAGGTCTTGATCGTCCACTCATCCCTCGCCGCCACCGCCGAGAAGGTGCGGGAGAGCCTCCCCGGCCTCGCCGAGATCATCATTACCGAGGGAGAAGCGCCGCCGGGATGCCTGGAATTCGGCGATTGGCTCGCGGCCGAGCCGCCCGGACCGCCCGAGGAGCCCCCCATCGATCAGGCCCGGGACCTCGTCGCCCTACCCTATTCGAGCGGCACGACGGGGCGGCCCAAGGGCGTGATGCTCACCCACCGGAACCTAGTGCGGAACTATCACCAGTTCGTGCACAACCACCGGCTCGGCGCGGAGGACGCGGGCCTGAACTTTTTGCCCCTCTACCACATATACGGCACCATGATCATGGGCGGGCTCATCCTCGCCGGGGCCAAGCAGGTCCTGATGCGCCGCTTCGATGTGGAGGGCGCCCTCGAACTCGTCCAGCGCCACCGCCTCACCCTTTTTCACACCGTGCCGCCCGCCCTGCTCGCCATCGCCCACCACCCGAAGACGGAGAGCTACGATCTCTCCTCCCTGCGCTACATCATGAGCGGGGCGGCCCCCCTGCCGCCCGAGGTCCGGCGGCTGGCGCAGCAAAAAACCGGGTGCCTCACCTTCATGGGCTACGGGCTGACCGAGACCTCCCCCGTCACCCACATGAACCCGTTGGAG
>DNYS01000211.1:0-177 GCA_003506735.1 Nitrospinota bacterium | reverse complement strand
GTCACCCACATGAACCCGTTGGAGGAGGAGTGGGTGCGGGAGGAATCCATCGGCCTCCCCGTTTCGGATTTGGAGCAAAAGGTGGTGGACATCGAAACCGGCGAGCGCGAGCTGCCGATCGGGGAGGTGGGGGAATTGATCGTGCGGGGGCCCCAGATCATGCAGGGCTACTGGAAC
>DNYS01000278.1:4458-5111 GCA_003506735.1 Nitrospinota bacterium | reverse complement strand
GAACCTCTCCCTGATTCGGAAACTAGGAATGATCATGGTGGTCGCACTGCTTCTCAGTGTGTCCCAGAGTGCGGAGGGTAGATATCAAGAAGGGTTGGATGCGTATAAACGGAAAGATTTTGGAACTGCATTCAAAGAGTTGAGACCTTTTGCGGAACAAGGGGATGCGGTTGCCCAAAAGAATTTGGGTCTGATGTATACACACGGAACTGGTGTTCCAAAAGACTACAAACTTGCGGTGAAATGGTTTCGCAAGAGTGCCGAATAGGGAAACGCAGGTGCGCAATTCAACATGGGTTCGATTTATGGAGATGGATATGGTGTTCCACAAGATTACGAACTCGCGGTCAAGTGGTTTCGCAAAAGTGCGGAACAAGGATTAGCAAATTCTCAACGCAATCTGGGTCTGATGTATGAAAAAGGACATGGTGTCCCAAAAGATTATGAACTTGCGCTCAAGTGGTTTCGCAAGAGTGCGAAGCAGGGAAACGCGTCAGCGCAAAAAGCACTCAAAATAATTCTTCGCAAATAGACCCCTCGGTTCGGATTGATGTGAAGTAACTACATCATTGTCCCCACAGCATTTCGCAAAAAAGTGATTTTTTGATGGTCTGGTTGGGATGAATATCATGTACAGCTAGTCTTCTTCCCTA
>DNYS01000278.1:0-4228 GCA_003506735.1 Nitrospinota bacterium | reverse complement strand
AAACACAGCCGGAATTGTGAGCGCTCGCTGCGGAATCGGGGCAGGAGCCTCGGTTGCCGCATCGTCCGGAGGAAAACGGGCAACGCCGCTTTTTGAATTCAAAGACTCTCCAAGGAGACCGGGATGGACGTGGCCCAATGGATGGACCCCGACCGAAGGCCAAAGCGCATCGTTTTCTTCGGAATCGACGGGGGCCGCGGAGACTACCTCGAGCGCTTCGAGGCGCCCGTTATGCGCGGCCTGGCCGAGCGCGGAGTGGGGTTCCGAAATGCCATCGCCTCGAACGGCCTGGCCGAGACCGCGGCGGGCTTCGCCAGCATGGCCACGGGCCTTCGAACCTCGGGCCACGGGGTGCTTACCAGCCGCGAGTGGTACGACCGCGATACGGGCAGGCTCATCTATGTCTACGACGAAGAGACCGGTGAGATGCACATGGACGCTCCCACGGTCATCCAGCGCATCAAGGAGACGAAACCGGACCTCCGCGTGGCCTCCATCTCCACCAAAGATCGCCTGGCTATCCTCCTGCCGGGCGGCTCGGCGGATTTGGTGGCCTACTCGTACCGGGAGCATGTCTTCCACCGCCATGCGAAAGGCTCCTACACCGGCCGCGGAGTGGGCGAGGAAGCGTACAAATTCACCGAACGCACGGGCCGCGAGCTCCCCTCCTATCTGCAAGAAATGTCCGCTCCACGCAGGGTGAATTGGAGCGGACCCGGCTTCGATCATCCCGGAGAGGACATCGCCGACACGGCCCTCATCGATCTCTTCATCGCCGACGGGGCTCTCGCCATCCTCGAGCGAGAGCGGCCCGATATTTTATTCGTGGGTTTGGTGGCGGTGAACATCGTTGGCCACAAGTGGGGACCCGAATCGGCCGAGATCGCCGAGTGTTTCGGGGAAACCGATCGCCAGATCGGCCGTGTGGTGGATTATTTGAAAAGCCGGGGGGAGTTGGATGAAACCCTGTTTATCGTTACGGCCGACCACGGAATGTCGGTCAAGCCGAATGTGATCGACATAACGAAAGAACTCCTGGAGCGCGCGGGCGATAAGCTGGTCGAGAACATCGCCTACACTTTCGCCGGCTCCGCGGGGGGGCTCTACCTGAAGGACCCCCGCCCCGAGGCGATCGAGGAAACCCTCGCCGCCGTCCGCGGCGTGCCGCATGTCCTGGGAGCCTGGTGGAAGGACGATCCCGAAGCCCCCTGGTTCGTCAAGCGCATCGCCCATCCTAACACCTTTGACATTCTGATCGTTCCCGAGCGGGATTGGGTGATCGTGGACCCGGGCGTCGAGGAGGTGAACGTGATGGCCCACCACGGCCCGCCCTTCCCGCCGGACCTGAGCATCGTACAAATCTTCAGCGGAGCCGGAATCCGCCCCGCCGGGCTTGTGGGCGATCTCCTGGACATGGAGGGACGCGCCCTCATGACCCAAGAGGAGATCGAAGGCCTGCCCGAGCAAACCGATGTGGCTCATCTCCTGCTCAAAATGTATGGGGTGGAGGAGTAAGCGCGGGCATCCGCGCCCCGATCCCCGGGTGAATAGATCAGGCCGTGGGCGGTGCGCCACCCGGAGCGAGTGCGCGTGGGGAGGGGTGAGGTTGCCTTGAGGAAGGCCGGGCCCCTAGCGCACATCGATCATGACGACGTAGGGGGATAGTTCGCGGAAGATTTGGGCGGGGGAGCGGTTTCTTTTTCGGGCGCGCACCTCAATCGCGAACTTCGCGCTCCGGGGGATGTTCTCGAGAATGAGCGCTGCCGCGCTCATCTTGATCCCAAAGCGCACCCCCTCGACCCCGCGCTGGATGTGGCCGCCCACCGCGACGCCCACAAGCTCGCCCTTTTCCCCGAGGCTGCGATCCGGCGGTTCCGGCAGTGCGATCCGGCCCTTGCGATGCTTTAATGATTGGGGCGGGGGAAGGTGACGCGCCGTACCGCATTCTCTAGAATCCCCCTTTCGCCGGCCGCGGATAGGGAGTGCCCCAAAATTCGAAGGCCCCTGAACCATCAACCGATTTGATCGAGGAGAAGTCATGGCCCCGGAGATTCAAACCAAGGGTGTCGAGTACATTAAAGCCGCCGACGGAAGAACGGTGGCGCAGGTGATTCGGCACGATTTCGACGACTATGGCGCGTTTCCGCCCTATCTGGATACCGACGAGGAGAAGGCCCACCTCGCCGAGGCGTACGGGAATATCGATCCGGAAGCGGAGAGGCAGACCAAGGCCCACATGACGGCGGATGAGCTTCCCCTTCAAATTATCATGCTCAACCGGGATCCGGGAGCGGTGGTGAAGCCTCATTATCATCTCGTGACCGAGCGGCCGACGAACGCCACGCGGCACCAGATTATGCTCTGCCGGTCGGGGAAAATGCGGATCAACGTTTATACCAAGGAAGGGGAGCATCTGAAGGATGTGGACCTCGACCCCGGGGATTTGGTCTTGATGTTCGAGGGCCATTCGATCGAATTTCTGGAGCTGGGAACCAAGGCCATCGAGATCAAGGAAGGGCCGTTCCCCGAGAGCGATGCAGCGGATAAGGTCGATTTCTAATGGCCATGGGGGGCTGGATTCCGCTTTAAGAGAGGATTTGCTTGTTTATGTGAGACCTAGGCTCTTGGCCAGTTTTTTGGCAGCTGAATGGTAGAAATTTTGAAGATCGCCGGTGGGCTGAAGCGGTTTTTGATACCTGCCGAGAAATTGATTGCTCTTCGACCAGAATTCTCGGACCCTCAGGGCCGCGTCGAGGGTTCCGTCGCTTTTTTTGTCGATAAACACATAGAAAAAGCGGCTTTCTTGGTTCTCATTGGCGGCGAAGAATTTTTCGTCCTTGTGGTAAATATCCTCCCCGAAAGGCGCGGCGGGAATTTGAAGGGTCAGTGTCCGGGACCCAAATATCGAATCGGACACTTTTACTAAATAATTTTTCCCTCCAATTTTTCGGGTGATGGTGTATTCCATTCCCCCGAGTTTTGGTTTTTTATTTTGAATCGCGAGCGCACCGATTTTGGAATACAAAGAAGAGTTTAACGCTTTAGAGAGATTGTTCGAGATTGCCCAGACAAAAATCAAAACAACGGCGGCAACCATGCCGACAATTGCCGGAGATTTTTTGGCCTTTAGAGCCGAATTATCGTGGCGCTGTTCGGTCAAATCCTCTCTCAACTCCGAAAGAGGCTGGTACATTTCCTCTGCGCTGATTTCGAGAGGACGCAAAGGCTCCGGTTCGGGCGCTTTTTTAGCAACTGGCGCGCTTTTGCCCCCCGTTGCAAGTGCACCCACTGGCGCGGCTTCACCGCCGCCCGGGCCGCCTGAAGCGAAAAATTCAAGGTTTATCTGGGTATATTTTGCCCATTTGGATGGTAGATCGCCCTCGGCGAATATGGCTTCGACCGGACAAGCGGGCACGCAGGCCGCGCAGTCGATGCATTCGTCGGGGTCGATATAGAGCATCTCACTCGATTCGTCCGATGCCTGGTGAATGCAATCAACCGGGCAAACTTCGACGCAGGCCGTATCTTTTGTTCCAATGCAAGGTTCTGCGATGATGAAGGCCATCGGAGCCATTTCCTCCCAACAACGATTTTTACTGTGCCTCGGGCGGGCCACAGAAGCAATGCCACTACATTTTGATTTTACAACCCCATGGCCGAGTTGAATATTACCATAAGGAACCTGCCATTTCACACCCCTAGGCCGGCAAGGGAGGATTTTCGGATGGTGAAGGGGCGGCCGGAAGGTCGCTCCATCTAGTCTCGGGCAGGAACCAGGGCGGATTTATCCTGAAGGGCTTGAAGGACTTTCTCGGCCTGAGGAAATTGGGGTTGGAGAATCAAGGCTCGCCGGAGAGAGGCGATGGCCTGCCCGGTAACCCCGCTTTCGGCCAGGGCGATGGCCAAATTGTACAGGACTACGGCGTCGTCGGGAGAGAGGGCAATCGCCTTCCGGTAGTTTTCGATGGCTTCCTTAAATTTCTTCTGCCGCCTGAATGCAAGTCCCAGTCGGTTGAAGTAATGTGGGTTATCCGGATCGGCCTGAAGGGCAAATGAAAACTCCTCCTCGGCCAGATCGGTACGGCCAGATTCCATGAAGAACTCCGTTGCTGCGGCGCTCCGGGCCGCTTCGTCTGGCTCGTTGTCAAGGGCTTTGTGCAGCGCAATCCGGGCACCATCTTCATCGCCGGTTTCCAGAAGATGCTTAGAACCTATCTCAAAATTGTTT
>DNYS01000143.1:5342-6601 GCA_003506735.1 Nitrospinota bacterium | reverse complement strand
ACAAGTTAATCCTTCCTCTCGCCCATTTGTTACCGTGACCTCAAAATCCAATAAGATCACCGGACTCGGAATTTCGAACTATTACTGCCGCTCCGCCTATTTGATGGTCCATCCGGACTCGAAAATCCGGACCGTGGCGGATTTGAAAGGAAAGCGTTTGGCCATCGGGAAGGCTTCGGGAACGAATTTCATTTTTCGCCGTTTCATAGCCCCCGCCAACGGATTGAAAAAGGGGGATTGGACTGTAATCAACACGCTCGCCACCAATCGTGTGGCGGCGCTGCTCTCAAGGAACGTGGAAATGATCATGGTGTCCAACCCCGCCGCCGCCATTGCGCTGGCGAAAGGGTATGCCCGCACTATCGAGAACTATTGCAAGTATGCCAAGGTTTTTTGGCTTGTCACGGCCCGGAAGCAAGCCATTCGTGAGCAACCCGGCCGGGTGGCCGGATTTCTCCGCGCATGGACCCGGGCGGTAAAACTCCAGAAGAAAAACCCCGATCTCTATGCCCGCGTCTACTGGAAGCACCTGCGATCGAAGGGATCGAATATTTCTCTTAAACTGATACGCAAGGTGGTGGGCGATTTGCAGTTTCCCTCCCCGCTGGTCGATGAGGCCGAACGGAAATGGCTGGTTCATGTTGCGACCGTGCTTAGGACCGAGAAAAAACTGCCGAGAACGCCTACCTTCAAATATGGGGATGGTTTTAATCTGGCGCCTTTGCGAAAAGCACTTAGGGCCGAGAATAACTAATATTGTAGATTATTTTTTAGAAACTTATTTGTGACGAATTCTTAAATGGGACCAGAATGCTCTCCGGACTGATGGCGCCGGTGTAAGTGTATGGGTTCAGAGCCTTGTGATGATTTACAAAGTATTAATTTTGCCCAAACTCGATTCAAATTAGGACACCATCGTACATTTGCGCTCTTGTTCTCCCTGCCTCTTTTATGGGCATTCCCGCTCGCGCGCGGGCGCGTGCCTGAATGAATCTTGACACATACCCTGTTTTTTTTCTCAATTGGCCCATTTTCCAGCTTATCCCTTGAAGGCGCAATAAAAAATCAACGACTTACGCGCCAAATCGGAAAATGTGAGATTCATTTCCCTCGCCCGTTCTTTCCAAAATTCACATTCTTGGGGCGTGGCACGGAAATTCATGTTTTTGGTTGAGAGCCGGAATTTCCACCATTAAATAAATTTGAAACCGCTTTAATGAGGGCGGTCTTACCTTTTTTATCTTTAATATTTAAGTTGG
>DNYS01000143.1:3424-5261 GCA_003506735.1 Nitrospinota bacterium | reverse complement strand
CAGGGCCGCCGCCTGATTCAGATGCGGCTAATACACCAGATTTGACTATAGCTCCTCAATGAGAGCGGTCCTGCCTAATTTATCCATTGCATTTACGTTTGCTCCGGCATCAATTAAAATTCGAACAATTTTGGTGTGACATTTGGCAGATGCGATCAATAGGGCTGTTTCACCGAATGCAAATTTTGCGTTGACATCCGCGCCAGCTTTAACAAGGGATCGGACAATCTCTGTTTGTCCATTAAAAACAGCCAGAGTTAGGGCAGGCCAATGCCCGTCTATTAAAGTATTTACCTTAGCGCCGGACTTGATAAGGTTTCTCACACCATGAAGGTCACCCCGCCGAAGAGCATTCCGCAATTTGTCGCTTGTGCTGGCACAACCAAAAACCAAAAATATAACAATCGCAAATGAGAGGCTTGGACCGAAGAACTTTTTGAAACCTAGGCTGTATATTTGCTGCATTAAAGATTCTTCCATTTAATTTTTTAAGGCTCTTTTCTTGTAACTAAGGCCAATTGATTTTAAGATGAACTCTGATATCCGCGTTTGTTGTTTCCTAAGAGAGTCAATGCTCGGATTGATATACCCCGCCGTAACGTCCCCTTTTGGCAAAGAATGATTTGTAAGTAGCTTAATGTCGTATAGAGGGACACTAATTGCCTGGGCGGCGGAAATATAGGTATGGCGGAGGCCGTGTACGGTGAAGGGGATAGAGAGCCTTTCCTTGGGCTCTGAGATGTATCCGGTTCGGCTTTGAGACGGGAAAACAAAGGGGCTTCCGGGGAAAAAGCCCTCGTTGTTCGCTTTTCTTTCACTTAATATTGCGAGGATTAATTCCGACAAAGGAAGGGTGAATGCCCTTTTCGTACCCCCCTTTGGCTCGGGGATGAACATCGTCTCTTCATCAAAGTCGATATGTTCCCAGTTCGCGGATGCGGCACTTTCCCGGCGCAGCCCCGTAAACAGGACAAATCGAAGGAAATCTCTCCGTATCTGATTTTCGATATTCATGACTTCCTGATACCAGTCGGCAAGCTTATCGAACGGAATGGCTGCCTGCCTGGGGGCCTCGGGGAAAAACTCCACAGCAATACTGGGGTTGGCTGGAAGGTCTTCGTGTAGCTTAAGTGCCCGGTTATAGATCGCCCGAAAGACCCTGACGGTTCCATTGGCTGAATAGGTCCCGTGTTCCTTTCCAATCATTCTGTGGCGAGAATATAGATCGCTCCGGGTAATTTCCCGCAGGGGGCGGTCCAGCCAATCGGACAGGTATTTTTCCATGCTCCAGCGATACCCCGTGAGCGTTTTCTGAGAACGGGGTTTTGGTGAGGACAGGTACAGTTCAAGGGCCTCCCTGAGGGTCACAGATTTAGCTTTTTCAATACGTGCTTTTTTGTTGGGATTTTCTCCTGCTGCCATTTGAGCGAGCAACTGTTGGGCCAGCTTTCGGGCCTGAGTTGTTGTCAGGACCCCATGGCGGCCAATAGTGACTTTTATAGTTTTCCCCCTCACATCTCTTTGGGTGATGTAGGTTTTGGAATTTTGGTTTACTACGATCCCAAAGCCCTTTAAGGTCGTGTCGAAATGGATTATTTGCTTGCCCTCGGGATCGGGGGTGATCCGATCAACTGTTGACTTCGTTAGTTTTAATACGGCCATGAGAAATCCAAAAAAAGAAGGTTATAAGAAGGTTCCTGTGGAGTTCTCCGTAGAACTCCAGGGAAGTTATCACCTTAATTATAGACTATTATACAATTAGTTAGAAGCGTTATTAGTTCTTGGTAGAATTGTGGAGAAGTGGATATATCTAACTATGAATCAGAAGGTCGTTGGT
>DNYS01000143.1:2950-3394 GCA_003506735.1 Nitrospinota bacterium | reverse complement strand
GGGGGCGGATTCGAATCCGCCCCCCCGATGCGCTTGTTTTTGCGCCTGTTCACGTTTCGGCTGTCTTGGAACCGCCGCCCTCTAGCGCTGGTCGATCGGCTTGTAGCTCGCCTCGAGGTCGCCCACGTAGACCGCGCGGGGGCGGAAGAGCCGGTTTTCCGGGAGGTATTCGAGAATCCGCGCCGACCAGCCGGCAATCCGCGCGACGGCGAAGATCGGCGTGAACATGTCGGTGTCGATTCCCATCGCGTTGTAAATCACCCCCGAGAAGAAGTCCACGTTCGGGAAAATCCCCTTGCCGCCGAGATCGGCGACCACCAGGGCTTCGAGCTTTTTGGCGATCTCGTAGAGATGGCCCGAACCCGCCCGTTCGGCGAATTCCTTGGCGATGGGATCGAATATGACGGCCCGCGGGTCGTAGGCTTTATAGACGCGGTGGCCGAA
>DNYS01000143.1:1052-2883 GCA_003506735.1 Nitrospinota bacterium | reverse complement strand
CCCATGACCTTTTGCTTTTTCTCCTTGGCGGCGATGAACCATTCCTCGGTCTTGGACGGATCGCCGATCTCGATGAAGGTGTTCAGGGTGGCCTCATTGGCGCCGCCGTGGAGAGGTCCCTTGAGGGAGCCGATGCCGGCGCAAATCGAGCTGTACATGTCGGTGAGGGAGCTGTTCGTGACCATGGCGCTGAAGGTGGAGGCGTTCATTCCGTGCTCGGCATGCATGATGAGCGCCATGTCCATGACCCCGGCGATGCGCGCGTCGGCCAGCTCGCCGGTCATCATTCGCATGAAATCCTCGGAATGCCCGAGGGACGGGTCCGGATCGACGATGGGCTGGCCCTTTCGGGCGCGCTGGATGGCGCCGACGATGGTGGGGAACTGCGCTGTCAGGGAAAGGGAGATGTCCAGGTCGTTTTCGAGGGTGACTTCGAATTCCTTGTCGTTCAGGCAACCCAGCATCGAAACCGCCGTCCGGAGGGTGTTCATCGGGTGGGTCTTCGAAGCCAGCTGGGTGATCAGATCCTTCACTTCTTGGGGGATGGCCCGGCGGCCCGCTAGGTCCTTGGAGAAGGCGTCGTACTGCGTCTTGGTGGGGAGTTCGCCATCGATCAGCAGATAGGCCGTTTCCTCGAAGCCGCCGCCCCCGGCGCACAGGTCATCGATGCTGAAACCACGGTAGATGAGCTTTCCGTTGGCGCCATCGACGTAGCTGATAGAACTCTCGTTCGTGATGGCCCCTTCGAGCCCCTTCTTGAATTCGGTTTTTCCGACAAACTGCCGCGGTTTCTCTTCGGCCATAATGCCTCCAACTGAATCGTACTTACATAAATGAGGGCATTCCTCGAAATTACTGAAAACAAACGGAATGAAACATTGCACCCTCCCGGAATAAGCCGGGGAAAGTAAATGTATACAGTGTACCAACCGGAAAGATTAATCCCAACGTTTAGACAATATACCGGGAAATCCGCCCGGATCGCAAATCCCCGGGGCCCGGCGCCTCCCGAAATCGCTTCCCTTGCAGGAGAGCGGTTTCGAGGCTAAACCCGGAGGCTCAGGAGGAGTTCGCGGACGATTTTCGCCGCCGCGGCCGCGCTTATGCCGCTGGGGTCGATTTTCGGGGCAAGCTCAACCACATCCAGGGCGACGATGGGCGCGCCCGAACGCCGGAGCGTATAGATGCAATCGATGAGGTTTTGAAATGTGGTCCCGCCGGGTTCGGGCGTTCCCGTACCCGGGCACACAGAGGGATCGAGAACGTCCACGTCTACCGTCAGGTAAACGGGCCTCCCCTGCCGCTCCACCAGCGCGGCCATGACATGATCGGGGTCCAGCGGGCGCACCGACCGGCTCTCCTTCATCCACTCCCACTCTTCCCGCGTTCCCGAGCGGATGCCGAACTGCACGAGCCGGTCTCCCCCGATGGCCTCGGCAACGCGGCGCATGACGGTGGCGTGGGAGAGGACCGCCCCCTCGTAGTCGTTCCGGAGGTCGGCGTGGGCGTCCCAATGGAAAACCACCAGGTCGGGATGGTGCTCCAGCGTCTTGATGATCAGCGGCAGGCTGATCAGATGCTCTCCGCCCAGGGCGAAGGGGATTTTCCCCGCCGCGAACACCTCCTGGGCCCGATCGCTGATGGCCTCGAGAACCAGTTCCACCCGGCCCTGATCGAGGGTCAGATCGCCCATGTCGCAGAACGGAATATCTCCGAGATCGTTGCCGAGTTCGGGGCTGTAAGTTTCCAGGACATCGGAAACCTCGCGGATGGCCGAGGGGCCCCACCGGGCGCCGGGCCGGAAGGTCACCGTCTCATCGTAGGGGCACCC
>DNYS01000143.1:255-725 GCA_003506735.1 Nitrospinota bacterium | reverse complement strand
GCCCGCGTGAGCGGGGAGGCCATGTTCACCGGGTCGGTCGAGTCCACGATAATCACGTCGAACGCCCGCTTGTGTTTTTGGACGAACTTCACCCCGTCCTCGATGCGCACCTCCACGCGCGGGTCGTCCAGCTTCCCGGCGATCCCCGGCAGGAACCTCCGGCAGCAATCCACCACCATCTCGTCGATCTCGACGAGCGTCACGCTTTCCACCTCGGGATGCCAAAGCGCCTCGCGCACGCAGCCGCCGTCCCCGCCCCCGACGACGAGTACCCTCCGGGGATTGGGGTGGGCGCACATGGGCACATGGACGATCATCTCATGGTAGATGAACTCATCGCACTCGGTGGTCTGAATCGCCCCGTCGAGGACGAGCATCCGCCCGTAGTCCTCGGTCTCGAAGACGGCGGCCTCCTGAAACGCACTTTTTCCCATGAAAAGGGTGCGCTCGACCCGGACGGTGATGCCGCT
>DNYS01000143.1:0-148 GCA_003506735.1 Nitrospinota bacterium | reverse complement strand
GGGCGCTTGTCTAGTTCCACAAAACCACGGCCGCGAATGCCGCCCCCGTATTTCGGACGGCGTGCTCGGCAGCAACGCTCTCTACCTTTCGAATTTTCTGCCCGCGAAATTTCATGCCCTCTTCCGTCATGCGGCGGACCTTCTCCTC
>DNYS01000229.1:25273-25549 GCA_003506735.1 Nitrospinota bacterium | reverse complement strand
ACCCATGATAGCGCATCGCGCCGAAAAGGAGACTGGAAACCCCCATTTTAAAGCTTATTCCATCCCCCGCCTGGCCGGAGGCGAATTCCGAGCCTAGCCGGAGGCGGATTCCTGGGTGGAGGGCTCTTTCGAATTCTTTTGGTCCGGGTTCGAGTTTCCCGACAGTTTTTGGATAAGGTCGGTGCTCAAAACCGACTGTACGGCAACGTCCATCGTCGGGTTTCTTTTTAAAAGCGTGGCAAGCACCCCCTTGGGCCATGCCACGTAGCGCGTCGT
>DNYS01000229.1:21824-25194 GCA_003506735.1 Nitrospinota bacterium | reverse complement strand
AGGTAGGACATCTCGCCGATCCAGGTTCCGTCCCGGAGGCGCACCACTTCGGCGCCGTCTTTTTCTACGGCGACCTCGCCGTTGTATATGATCATAAGCTCTTCGATGGGCTGGTCCTGCTCCGCCAAAACGGTGCCGGGCTCACCCGTTTTCCATGAGCCGACTCCCAGGAGCTTCATGAACTCGACCGGCGTGAAAGAGGAGAAAATCGTCCGGTAGAGTTCCTGCTCTTCCTCGCTGAAGGAAACGCTTCGTCTCTCCCTGAGCAAATGGATGATGCGCCAGGAGTTGAGTCCCAGGAGAATGATTTGCCAAAAAAAGACGGGGGTCCGTCCTAGATATATTCCAAAGTACGCAAGGCCGATCAGGCTGGAACACACCGCCAGGATGCGGAGAAAAACCATGTCATAGGTAAAATAGGCCATCGCCGTGAGGAAGAAGGCGAAATGGATAACGTGGTCTTTGCTGATCGCGTCAATGAGGGATGTCACGAATCCAGTCCTTATCTGAAATCGGAATTATGCGGCAACGCTCTACCCTTTTCAAATTTCGGCCCAATGCCCTTCCTTCCGGTGTTTCCCGCGGAGACCGGCCATCCAGGCGCCCAAAGATGCCTCTGAGGCAGCTCCTTCGGGCCAAAACCCCGGCATCAGGCATTTCAGCAATCCCCGGGCGCCGCGGGGAAGCCTCCAAGAGCGGCCGGGCACGCGCGGCATTCCATGCGCGGCGCAAGAATCGGGGGCAGGGCCCTCCTCAGCCGTTTGGCTCGTTGGGATGGACCTTGTCCGGCGGTTGGTAGGTTCTTTCCATCTGAAAAATATCCTGGGTGCGGCAATAGTTCGTCCCGCCCAGCCGGCCGACGGGCTGGAGTTTTACGGGATCGATGTATTTATCCTCTAAAATCAGATCATCGCGGACATGCCAGCGCAGCGCCTTTCCGATGACCAGATGGGTCTTCCATTCGTCGCCGTAGGTGATGATCTCCTCCAGGCGGCACTCCATCGCCACCGGCGCATCGCGCAGGCGCGGGGCCGCCACCAGGTCGGAGGGAACCGTCTCCAGGCCCAGCGCCTCGAACTCGTTTTCATGGGGCTCGAAGTTCGCCGAGGACTCGTTCATCGCCTGCTCCCACCCGTTGACGACGGTGTGGATGACGTATCCCTTCGTCGCCGAAATGTTGGCGACCGTATCCTTCATCCGGCGGCCGCGCTCTCCGGCCGAAATCGAAAACAGCGGGGGCGCGTGGGATACGCAGGTGAAGAAGCTGAACGGAGCCAGATTCGCAGCCCCCTCCCTGTCGATCGAACTGACCCACGCGATGGGCCGGGGAACGAGCGAACCCACGATCAAGCGGTAGATTTGCAGAGGATCCATATCATCCGTATCGAAAACCCTGTAGCCCATTCATGGCTCCATCTCGCGTATCGGCTGAAAATCCGTTTTTTTATACTCGAAACTTCATGCCCGGAGCTTTTCGCGGCCTTGCCGCTCCCGGCGGCGGCGGCGCCCGGTAAAAGAGCTTCCCCTCTTCCTCTCTGTCAACTGGTACCCCCTGGGTGACTCGAACACCCGGCCTCCGGATTAGGAATCCGATGCTCTATCCGGCTGAGCTAAGGGGGCATTGGAGCTATTATCGCGGGGACGGGCCGCGCCGTCCAGGGGATGAGATGCGAAAATTCTCGCCCCCGTGGAACGGACCCGGCCGGAGCGCCTAGCCGTACTGAATCAGCGATTCCACCGGATAATTTTCAAATTTTTCGCGCCCCTTCAAAAAAAGGAGTTCGATGAAAAAGCACAGCCCCGCGACCTCGCCGCCGAGCCGCTCGACAAGATTCACGCAAGCCCGGGCGGTCCCCCCGGTGGCGAGCAAATCGTCCGCGATGAGGACCTTCATGCCGGGCTGGATGGCGTCCTTGTGAATCTCCAGGGCGTCCTCCCCGTATTCGAGCTCATATGTCTCTCGTTCGGTGGACCAGGGCAACTTGCCCGGCTTCCGGATCAAGATAAACCCGGCCCCCAGCTTGTAGGCCAGCGTCGAGGCGACGATGAACCCGCGCGCCTCGGCCCCGACGACGAGATCCACCCCCTCGCCCACGTATTTGTCCGCCAGCAGGTCGATCGCCTTCCGGAAGGCTTTCGGGTCCTTGAGCATGGGGGTGATGTCTTTGAAAACGATCCCTTCCCTGGGGAAATCCGGCACATCCCGGATATGGCGAATCAGGTCGTCCGTCTCGCTCATTTTGTCTCTCGATTGGTGAAAAGAATCCGCGCTCAGGGAAGATAGGTTAGCGGATTGCGCGGTCTCGTGCGATAGCGGATCTCGAAATGAAGACGCGCGCCGCGGACCTTGCCGGAATTGCCGAGGCGCGCGATCGGGAATCCGGCCTTCACCACCTGACCGGGACTCACCAGATTGATGGCGTTGTGGGCGTAGATCGAATGATATTCCCCGCCGCCGTGGCGAATGATGACGGTCCTCCCCAATCCGCCCGGCCCCCAGTCGCTGAAAATGACCCGCCCGCCCGCGGCGGCGCGCACCGTGGACTGACGGGGGGCCGTGATGGCGATGCCCTCGTATTTCACCCCGTTCCGGGTTCCGAACCGCCGGATCACCTTTCCCCGGACGGGCCATTGGAAATCGACTTTCCCTCCCCATCCGCCATCGCCGGCATCGGGCCGGCCGCCCGCCGGAGCCGCCCAGCGGGGCCTTTTTCTCGGCGAAACCGCCCGGCTCCGCCTGGATACCGCGCGCACCCTGTCCGCCCCCGGAATGAATATCTCCACCCCCGCCATGAGGCGGTCCGGATTGGCGATGCCGTTCAGGACAGCGATCTGCTCGACTCCGACGCCGTAGGCCCTGGATATCCGCCACAGGGACTCTCCGCGCCGGACGGCGTGGTACACCCCCCGCCGCTCCACCCGGGGCGGATACTCGGGCGTGGGGGCGAGGCTGCACCCCCCGACGAGCGCCAGGAGAAGAATCCCCCCCACTGCTCCGCCGCCTGGCCGGCCGCCGAAGCGGATCTTGGGCCGCCTAGCCATCGCTCGCCATCCTGACGGCTTCCTCCGGGTTCCCGGCGATGAGGACCCCCTCGGGACTCTCCCGCCGGCCGAGAGCGACGACACGGCGCCCGAGCTGGAGGCCGAGGGAAATTTCGGAAAGCGTGCCGTAGGAGCCCTCCAGGGCGATCAGGGCGCTGGCCGTCGCGGCGATGATGGCGTTCCGCGCGTGGCCCATACCGGTGCAGATGGGAATATCGATAAAAGGATTCGCGGAGGCGGGATCGTATCCCGGCAGGATGCCCACGGTGAGGCCGCCCGCCTCCTTCGCGCCGCGCCCCGCCGAGGCCATGACCCCGCCCAGGCCGCC
>DNYS01000229.1:14126-21804 GCA_003506735.1 Nitrospinota bacterium | reverse complement strand
CGAGACGGTCGGTTTCCGGGGAGGGGTTGGAGCCGCCGACGACGGCGATGAGAGTATTCACCCACGACCTTTCCGCCGGGCGGAGAAAAGATCAATTTCGCCGGCGGATATGCCTCCCCGCCGGACCAGGTGCATTTTACGAGTGCGCGCCGCCGGGTCAAGCGCTCCGGCGGCTCGGGCCGAATCGGCGTCCCCGGCGATGATCCGCATGGCTTTGCCGGCGGGCAGGCCGCCGTTCAGCGTACCGGGCATCCAATCCGCCAGGCCGGAAAGGAAATTTTGTCAAATATTTTGACATACCTCACCCCCGGGATGATGCGGCTTTGATTTGGGCCTGTACATTGCTGGCCATGGGTCGAAGGTTAAGCTAGAACCCATACTTGCTGCATCAGGTGGCCATGGTTTTCGAAACCGCTTAGGCGGTCTTGGGCATTTTCCTGGGGAATATCGATTCTCATGCAGAAATCCTCCGGGTCCGGCGGAAAGCAGGGGGGCCGAAGGTCCACTGGGACCGGCGCGTCCGTCTCTGGACGGGACTTGTCCTGTTCGCCTTTCTCACGACCACCTCACCAACCACGCGCTGGGGCTCATTTCTCTTCGGGCGATGGAGGCGGGACGGGTCTGGTTTCTCGCCGTGTGGCGGAGCCCGATCGGAACGGCCGCGCTCTACGGGTCGCTTCTGACGCACGCCGCGCTGGCGTTTTATTCCCTCTATCGGCAGCGGAGTCTCCGCATGCCCGCCTGGGAAGCGGCCCAACTCATTCTCGGCTTTACGATTCCGCTGTTTCTCATTGCCCATGTCGTCGGTACGAGATTCGCGTACGAGTGGTTCGGTTCGGTGGATTCCTACTCCCGGGCGATTTACCTCTACTGGGTTGCGGTTCCGGCAATCGGCGCGAAACAGGCGATCTTGCTGACGATCGCCTGGACGCACGGCTGTGTCGGGCTCCACTACTGGCTCCGGCTCAAATCCTGGTATCCGAAATGCTTCCCGCTGCTCTTCGCGGTGGCCTTCCTCGTTGGGGTGTTGCGTTGCCTGGGCTTCACGCAGGCGGGCCGGGAGGTGTCCCGGCTGGTTCAGATACCCGACTGGACGGAAACGGAAGCGTATGGACCGGGACGCGAGCAGCGCGCCGTGATCGAGAGGATGCGGGACATGCTCTGGTACGGCTACGCCACCTTGCTGGTTCTCGTTCTGGCGGCCCGGGCGGTGCGGTGCGTCATCGAAAGCCGGGGCAGGACGGTGCGCATCACCTACCCGGGCGGCCGGGAGGTCGCGGCGCCGGTGGGGATCACCGTCCTGGAGGCGAGCCGGATGGCGGGAATCGCACACGCTTCGGTATGCGGGGGACGCGGACGGTGCTCGACTTGCCGGATCCGAGTGATCGGCGGGCTGGAGGACCTTCCCCCGGCCGCCCCCGCGGAGCAGCGAGTGCTCGATCGCATCGCTGCGCCGCCAAACGTCCGGCTGGCTTGCCATCTTCGGCCGGAGGGGGGGTGTCCGTGTTGCCGGTTCTCTCCCCGAATGCGCAGGCGAGCGCGGGCGCGGCGTAGCCGGGGTACGCGGCGGGCCAGGAGCGGGAGAGCGCGGTGCTGTTCGCCGACCTCCGCGGCTTCACGCGCCTCTCGGAGAGGAAACTCCCCTACGACGTGGTGTTCTTCCTGAAGCGCTACTTCGAGGTCATGGGCGAGGCGATCGACCGCGCGGGCGGTGTCATCAAGCAGTTCACGGGGGACGGGGTGATGGCGCTTTTCGGCGTTTACGATGGCCCCGAGGAGGGCTGCCGCAAGGCGCTCCGGGCGGCGGGCGCGATGATCGAGGGGCTCAAGGAGATGAGCAAAATCCTCTCCGAGGAGCTCAATGAGCTTCTCCGGATGGGCGTAGGCATCCACACCGGCCCGACGGTTGTGGGCCGCATGGGCCTCGGGGCGGCGCTCTACCTGACGGCGGTGGGGGACACGGTGCACGTGGCCAGCCGTTTCCAGGACCGGACCAAAGAATACGCCTGCCAGCTCATCATCTCCGAACAGGTGGCCGAGCGCGCGGGTCTCGACGTCTCCGGCTTTCCGCAGCACGAGCTCGCCGTCCGAAACCGCACCGAGCCTATCGTCATTCGAACGATTGAGAATGTGGAGGAGATATCGGGAAAAAGCGTCTGACAGGTCGCTCGGAAGGTTGCCTGCGCATGAATTTTCACTCATCGCGAACGCGATATGCACCGGTGCCCGGCCAGATGGGGCCACACTCCTCGATAAAGGCATCGAAGGCGGCGCGCGCCGCGGGGGACTCGTCCCCGTTACGCTCCCCTGCCGTGTTATTCGGGCCGATCCGGTTTTTTTGAGGGGGGCGCTGAATTCAGAATTCGATGTTCATCCCGGCGAAGAGGCCCAGGCGGAGGAGCGGGAAAAGGTCAGGTGAGCGTCCGCCGCCAGCCTTTCAGGATAATTCCGGCGAGCAACAGGTGGGTCAGGGCGCCTATGAAAAGAAGCGCCGCGAAAGGCGCCCCGGCGAGCGCGCCGAGGAATAGAATGAACACTCGAAGGTCATGGCGCTTGAGGCGGTTGAGCGTATCGTTTGGGTAGGGGACGCCGAAACGAAGCTGGTACTCCTTGGTGACATAGCTCGCCAGAAGGAAGCCCCCTCCCGCCAGCATGCCGCCGACCCACGGAAGGGCTCCGGGATGCGCGACCGCGTAGCCGTAGGTGATGGCGAGCGATACCGCCAGATCGGAATAGCGGTCCAGAATCGTATCCAGCCACGCTCCCCGCTCGGAGCCGCATTCCTTGAGGCGGGCCACCTCCCCGTCGCAGCCGTCCAGGACCGAAGCCGCCTGGAGAAGAATCCCTCCCACGAGGCCAGCCGCGAAGCCCCCGGCGGCAAAGAACCCCGCCGCCACAAGCGCGATGAGGAACGAAGCCACCGTGATCTGGTCCGGGGTGATCCGCGTCCGGGCGAGGCGGGTGGAGATCCAAACCGAGATCGGACGATTCAGCCATATAGAGATATAGCCGTCCTCTTTCCCCTTGCCCCGGTGGAGGGAGTCGATGAGGCTGCGTTCCGCCTCGCGGAGGGCTTTGGGGTCGTCCACGTCGAGCCAGGCCTCTCCGGTCACGTCCACCGCCCGCACGGCGCCGTTTCCCGCCAGCTCGGACACTCCGTCCGAGAGGCCGTGGCGGTCCCGGGCCCTGGCCTTTTCAATCCCCTTGAAGAGAGCGGGGGTGCAGAGAAAGACACCCGTGTCGGCGGCGTCCCAGGCCTTCAGGTCCTTGCCGATGGCCTGAACGTGGCCATTGATGAGAGACACTTTTGTCGTGTCCTCGACATCGAATAGTCCGTTTCGATTCCGGTCGACGGCGAGGCAGATCTCGCCGCTGCGGGGAGGTTCTTGCAGAAGCTTCCGGTAGAGGCCGGGTTCGACCATATGGTCCACCATCGTGAGGAGGAATAGTTCGTCGCCCACGAAATCCGCCGCCGCCAGTACGCTCGCGCCGTTGCCGAGAGTCCAGTCGTCCGCCACCTTGAAATCCACTTTGAACCCCCGCCGCAGGCCGATCTCCTCGAAATGAGCACGTACCTCTTCTCCCCGATGGCCAAGAACGATCAAAAATCGCCGCACACCGGCCTTGGCACAGGCGCAAAGTGTCCGCTCCCCGAGCGAGAGCCCCATGAGAGGGGCTATCGGCTTCGAGCCGCCGCATGCCGGTTTCAGCCGCGACCCCTCTCCGGCCGCAAGAATGACGGCGAGCGGGCATTGTTTCGGTGTTTTATCGGCCATCACCCGTACAATGCCTCCACGATTTCCCCGGCGAGCTCCCGGTTCGCCGCGGCGATAAGGCTCGTCCGGTGGGTGAGCCCCTCCGCGGCTTCGAGTTCTCTTCCGTCCGGCCCGATGAGACAGCCGCCCGCCTCTTCGAGAATGAGGGCGGCGGCAAAAAAACTTTCGGGGGTGAGGCGGTTTCGGACATCGACATGGGCGTCGAGCGCCCCCTGCGCCACGAGACAAATGGCGCGCGAGGCGCAGCCGTAGGAGCGCACTCCCCGGGCGTGGGCCATGAGCTCCCCCATAGTCGGCGGAGGCGCGAAATGATTCAGTTCGAATGAGATCAGGGCGTCCTCCAGCCGGGATACATGAGAAACCTTCAGGGGGCGGCTCCCGCGGCAGGCGCCCCTGCCCCGCGCCGCCAGGTGGAGAACATCCTCCTCGATGACCCCGACAAGCGCCCATTCGGCCCGTGAGGGATGAAGGGGCCCTTCCACCGGCAGAAGGGCCACGCTTATGGCCGATAAAGGAAGCCCCCTCGCATGGTTGTCGGAACCGTCCACCGGATCCAGGACCACCCGCCAGAGGCGATCGCCCTCCCCGGCGTCCAGTTCGCCCGCTTCCTCTGAAAGGATGCGCACTGGCCCCAGTTCCTTCTCCAGAAGGCGGCGAGCCTCCCGGTCCGAAGCCAGGTCGAATCCAAAGGAGATGTCACCCTTTGGATTCGTGTGCCCGGTAACCGAACTGCTCCCTCCGGCCGCCGTCTTTCGGAGAGCCGCGTAGATTCCGGATAAGACCCGAGCCATGGGCTCTTCTCCGAGGAAACTGTCTTTCTTCGTCTGGACAAGGTTCGCGGATACCATGCCGCGGTCTTCCTCGTTGCGAAAATCGTTTCGCCGGTTTTGATCGGCTTTGGCCGATTCGGGCCCTCCGGCCCCATGCCCGGCAGATCCCGAACCTACAATCCGGAGTGCCCCGATGAATCGCGGCCGCTCGTCATCTCCACGGGCTCGCTGGCCCGGAGGGTTCCGGCGACGAACTCTTCGAGGAGCTGTTTCGCGGCGGTGTCGGAAATCTGGATTGGGGGGTGCTTCATGAAGTATGCGCTCACGGGGTAGAGCGGGCCGGCCTCCCCCCGGTCGCGCGCGATGCGGCAAAGGCGAATCGCGTCGATGACGACTCCCGCCGAGTTGGGCGAGTCCTCGACCGACAGACGCGCCTCGATCTCCAGCGGAATGCCGCCGAAGCCCTCGCCCTCGATCCGCAGGAAGCAGATCTTATTGTCGTCCTGCCAGGGCACGTAGTCGCTCGGGCCGATGTGGATGTTGTCCGCCTCGAGCGGCTGGCCCAGCTGGCTCTGCACCGCGGATGTTTTCGAGATTTTTTTCGAGTGGAGGCGGGACCGCTCGAGCATGTTCAGAAAATCGGTGTTGCCGCCGGTGTTGAGCTGATAGGTCCGCTTGATCTTGACGCCGCGGTCGGCGAACAGCTTGGCCAGCGTGCGGTGAAGAATCGTGGCGCCGAGCTGTGCCTTCACGTCGTCGCCGACGACGGGGATTCCCGCGTCGGCGAACCGCTTGGCGAATCCGGATTCCGAGACGATGAACACGGGCATGCAGTTGATGAACGATACGCCGGTGGCGAGGGCCGCCTCGGCGTAGAAGCGGGCCGCTTCCTCGGAGCCCACCGGCATGTAGTTGAGCAGGATCTCGGCGCCGCTCTCGCGGAGAGCGGCCTCGACATCCACCGGATCGGCCTCGGCGGGAACGAAGGTCCGGTCGGGATGATATTCCTTCATGTGATCGGCCACCCCATCGAGGACGGGACCCATTTTGACGGTTACGCCGAGGTTCGGAACGTCCTTCCAGATTGTTTTGGTGGAGTTGGGCGGGGCGAAAATCGCCTCGTGGAGCGGGCGGTCCACCTTCCGGACGTCGATGTCGAAAGCCGCGACCACCCGGATATCCTCGGGGCCGAAACCGCCCAGATCCCGGTGCATCAGGCCCAGATCCTCGCTGGGATCGTTCCGGTAGTACTCGATTCCCTGCAAAAGCGAGCTCGCGCAATTACCGATGCCAGCGATCGCAATTTTGATGGGTGTCACGGACAAATTTCCTCCATCGGGGGTGCTAACCGATTTATTATCAGTGGTTTAAAAGAACAGCCTTCGCGCGCCGGGCCCCGGATAACTGGCCGCCAACGCGCAGGCCAAACAGGACAGCGAACAGCGGGATAGTATTCATTTTCATTGAAAAAGACAACCGTCCGGGAAGAGGGCGGAACCGGAATGGCCGGCGCCGGGCGCCGGGTGATAACCCCGCCCGGCCCCATCCCCCGTTTGGAGAGAGGCCGGACGGCGGGGAAATTCAGTCTTTTTTGATCAAAATGCTGTTGTACAGAGTGGCCGCGAGGACCGCGCCGATGATGGGGCCGATCCAGTAGACGAGGTGATTCTCGAACCCCCCTCCGGCCACCGCGGGGCCGAACGTCCGGGCGGGGTTCATCGATGCGCCTGTGAGGGGCCCGCCCATGAGAATGTCGGCCGTGATCGTCATTCCGATTCCGAAGCCGCCGATATTGGGCTTGCGGCTGTCCACCGCCGTGCCCCAGATGGAGGTGACGAGGAAAAAGGTGAGAACGATCTCGATCAGGACCCCCGTCCCGAAGCCGATGCCGCTTCCGAGCATCGGGGTGCCGAGATGGACTTTTTGCCACACCGCCGGCTCGTAGATGGCCCTAAGCAGGAGGCCGGCGACGACGGCTCCGGTGAGCTGGCTGATGATGTAGGAGACGCCTTCTCCCACCGCCTGTTTCTTCGTCACGAGAAATCCGATCGTCACGGCCGGGTTGAAATGGCCGCCCGAGACGCCGCCGAGGGCGGAGATCATGACCGAAAGAATCAGCCCGTGGGCGATGGCGATGCCGATAAGGCCCACGCCTCCACCCAATTTCGCGTCCAGCACGATGGAACCCGCACCGATAAAACAGAGCCCGAAGGTTCCGATCGCCTCGGCGATACAGGCTCTTCCGGTTTGACTCATTATGGGGACCCCTCCTCAAGAGTGTTGTCGAGCGAAAAAGAATCATTTTCGAGCATCGATGGAGCCGGGTTTCCGGGCGGAAACGGCACTTCGGTTACCGGGTGGCCGCTCATTCGGGTTTGGCCGAACGGACGGAAGCGGCTCCGATACCTACCCACCGAAGCCGCAATTTACTATTCTTTCGGGAATGCGACAAGATGAGTCGCCGGGTGGCGGTTCGCCGCCCGAGGGTTTGATCCCCCGGAGGACTCGGGAGAGAGTATCCGCGCGCCCGGGCGGGGGCGGCGGTTTCAACTGAGAATGCTGTATGAAATTCCTTTTCGCGTTTCAGGAGGCTGGAAATGGAACAACCATTGGATCCCCGGAAAGACAGCATGGTTGCCGGCGAGCGGACCATCGACAAGCCGGAGCTTCCGGCGCAGGGATATGTATTCACGATGTCGGCGGATACCGAGACCGTCGAGGGCGAGGGCCAGCTCAAGCTGGGCCGCCACCGCCATTTCGAGGTCTTTTGCGACGAGCCCGAGCGCATCGGAGGCCAGGATGCCCATCCCCAGCTCCTTTGCTATATCGCATGGGGCTGGGTTTCTGACTGCTCACCCAGCTTGCGCGGTACGTGCACATGATGAAAATTTCCTTCAAGAGAGCCAGCTGCAAGGTGGACTTCGATTATTTCCTTCGGGGCTCGGTCCTCAAGAGAACGGTGGAATCGGGCTGCACCGCGGTGCGGACGCATTTCACCGTCGAATCGGATGAGCCGGGAGAGAGGGTGGCCGATCTCATCCGGAACGCGAAGCAGGGGTGCTTCGCCGAGAACATGGTGCAGGCGGCGGTTCCGCTGACGAGCACCATCGAGTTGAACGGGAAGCCGCTGTC
>DNYS01000229.1:13921-14113 GCA_003506735.1 Nitrospinota bacterium | reverse complement strand
GTGCCATGAATTTACCGTCCCTGCCGATCGACAAGTTCGAGGCGATTTATACCGAATGGGAGGGCGAGGCCGATCTCGGCGAAGATGTCCGGCGCCATCTGGCGGAGCGGGGCCGCTACCACCGGATGCTCGACCGGGTGCTTTCCGCCATTCCCCGGGATTCGCTGGCGCTGGAGTTGGGCTGCGGCACCG
>DNYS01000229.1:3617-13698 GCA_003506735.1 Nitrospinota bacterium | reverse complement strand
GCTCCAGGGCGACGTCTTCCGCCTTCCCTTCCGCTCGGCTTCGATTCCCCTGATCTTTCACCAGGGCCTCGTCGAGCATTTCCGGGACCCGGCCGGGATGATGCGCGAGCAGGAGCGCGTTCTCATGCCCGGCGGCTGGGCCTTCATCAGCGTTCCCCAGACCTGGACCGGCTATACCGTGATGAAGCGGCGGCGCATCCGCGCCGGAACCTGGCCCTGGGGGTGGGAGCGGAGTTTCACCGCCGGCGCCATCGGGGCGCTGGGCCGCCGGNNGGGGGGGGGGGGGGGGAGTTCCCCCCCCGCCGCCAGGGGGGCGCGGGGCCGCCGGTATCCCGCGGCCGGACGCGCGCCCGTCGCCCCGCTGGGCCGGGCCTGGGAGGCCCTGTGGGCGCGGGCCGAGGAAGCCCTCGGCCACCGATTCTGCAAGAATGTCATCGTCTCGTTCCAAAAGCCCCTGCGGGGCGGAGGAGATTGAGCGTCTCCCGCCCGGGGGCGTTCCTGGCCATCCGCCGCCATTTGCGAAATGATGGCAAATGGGTGATTCATGGGGGTCCCGGTTTCCGGATTCCGGCGGAACGCCCATCCGCCGCGCCACGCTCCGGCGATTCCGGGCCGCTCCGATCTTTTCCGCCCGCCTCCGCTCCTGGACACATGGCCAGATGACCTCTTCCCCGGATTCCACCCACGGCCCGGCCGATGGCGCCGAAACTTCCCTCGCCAAAAAGGCCAAGCGCGGTTTTGTCTGGAATCAGGCCGAGGGAATTCTGGACTATGGCCTGTTTCTTTTTTTCTCGGTCGTCACCGGCCGCGCGATCTGAGTCGAGGAATTCGGCCTCTACGGCACCGTCGTCGGTTACGCGGCGCTCGGCTCGATGGCGGTATCGCTCGGGATGGACCGCGCCATCCATGTGTTCGTCTCTCCGTTGGCCGGGAAGGACGAGGAAAAAGCCGTCTATCTGGTTCGCCGCTTTCTGACGCTGCGGTTTGTACTGGGACTTGCCGCCGCCGCCATCCTGTTTTTGTTTGCGGCCCCAATCATGTCCGCCCTGGGACAGCCCCGCGTCGGCGGCCTTCTGAAATGGATGGGGCCCTACGTTATCTCGATCGGGCTCACCAACCTGTTTTTCGCCAACTTCTCGGCCCGGCTGGACATGAAAAATCCCCGCCTGGTCAAGGCTGCCATTCAGATGGTTAATGCCATCGGGTCCGTATGGATCTACCGCTACGGCGGGGGAGCCGGGATCGTCCTCACCCTCCTCTCGCTGACGGTGACGCTGACCGCGCTCGCCATGGCCTGGATGAGCCGTGCCCTCATCACGGGCCCGGCCGGGCACGGAGACCTGGAGGGTATTCGATCCTATTGCGCCTCCCAGACGGTGATGGAAGTCCTGGCCTTCATCCTGGGCAAAAACGCCGACATCATCCTGCTCAACCTGCTTCTCGCCGGAACCTTGCAGGTAGGCTACTACAGCGTCGCCGCCGCGTTGACGCTGGCCATCAGCAGGATGCTCATTGCGGGGGCGGGGGATATCGCCCTTTCGGCCACCTCCATCATGGTCCAGAGGGGGGACCCGGATCAGCTTCGCCTGGCATGGCGGTTCCGGATCAAAACCTCCATGCTCCTGACCGTTCCCTTCATGGTGTACGGATTCGCCGTCGCCCCCGAGATCGTGGGCACGCTTCTCGACCGCACCTATCTTCCGGCCGCCGATGTATTCCGGGTGGCCATCGGGGGGCAGATTTTCATAAGCCTCCTCGGCGGGGGCGCCCACGGGGACATTCTTCTTTCCTCGGAGCGCCACCGCACGGTGCGCAACCTGAGCGTCGGATCGGGGGCGGTGAACGTGGCGCTCAACCTGATTCTGATCCCCCTCTGGGGGGCGGCCGGTGCGGCGGCGGCGACGGCGGCGGCCTTGCTCGTTCTGGCGGAGTATTCGGCCCTTCGCCGGATTCATCCGGTCTCCCTGCCCGGAAGGAGCATGGGTTCCATCCTCGCGGCGAGCGTGCTCGCGGCGGCGGCGGTGGTCTGGTTCCCGCTTCACTGATGGGCGTTCCTGGCCGCGAGCGGCGCGGGGTTTGTCCTGGTGTTCGGCCTCTTGGCCTGGTGGCTGAAGCCCTACGATGCCGAGGATGTTCCGGTGTTCGAGCGGATAGGCGCTCCGTTCGATCGGCTGGAGCGCTGGCTGACGGCGCGGGGATGAAAGCCGCGGGCGTTCGGGGAACGGCGGCGGGATGCGTTTCGACGGCGATGAAAGGGATTGAGGGCGGATGAACGAGACAGCGGGCGAGCCGCGGGGAAAAGTGATCACCGTCGTTCTCAATTTCAATCAATGCGCGCTGACCCGCGATATGCTCGAATCCCTCCGGGAGGGGCGGGGGGCGGATAACCATGTGCTTCTGATCGACAATGCCTCCTCGGACGGTTCGGCGGAGAATCTGCGCCGGGAGTTCCCGGAGGTCGAAGTGATCGAACCGGGAGAGAACCTGGGCTGTTCGGGCGGACGGAACCACGGCGCCCGCGCGGCGGTGGAGCGGGGAGCGAATTACATTTTTTTCTGCGATAACGACGCCTTTGTCGCCGAGGACTGCATTTCCCGCCTGAGGGCGCATCTCGATGCCAATCCACAGGTGGGCATCGTGGGCGCCCGGGTGATGGCCCATCCGGACCGGGAGGCCATCGTCTCGCTGGGCACCGCGGTCGATTGGGACAGATGCCGGTACCGATCCAACCAGGAAGAGCCCGGAGAGATACCCGAAGACGGCCTGCTCGATTCCGCCTGGGTGGCCGGAACCGCCTGGATGGTCCGCGCCGCGCTCTTTGGCGAAATGGGATATATTGACGACCGGTATTTTATCTATTTCGAGAATACGGATTTCTCGTTTCGCATCAGGAGCCGCGGCCTCCGGGTGGTGGTGGCGCCCGATGCCGTGGTTTGGCACAGAGAGCGTTCGAGCCTGGGGCCTGCCTCCCCCCGCAGCGCCTACTATTACACCCGCAACCGGATATTATTCTTCACGACATATTCTCCCCGCCCGCTGTTTTCGGGCTGGTTTCTCGCCACGCGGGCACTGGCGTGGGCGGCGCGGCTGGCGGTCCAGGGCGAATGGCGGCTGATGGGGGCCGTCTTGTCGGGCCTCGGGGATGCGGCCCTCGGCCGGTGGGGAAGGCGGTATATGTAGACTTTCGGCCGGCGGGAAAGATTTGCCGCGCGGCGGAGCCATCGATTTTTCAAGGGAGAAGCCGTGGCGGACAGTTCCACTATTTTGGTGACGGGCGGCGCCGGATATATCGGCAGCCACACCTGCAAGATTTTGGCGGGGGCGGGGTATACCCCCGTTGTCTACGACAGTCTGGACCTCGGCCACCGCTGGGCGGTGAAGTACGGCCCGCTGGTCGAGGGCGACCTTTCCGACGGGAAACGGCTCCGGGAGGCGCTGTCCGGACACCGCGCGGGAGCGGTGGTTCATTTCGCCGGCAGCACCTACGTCGGCGAGTCCATGGGGAATCCGAGAAAATATTTTCGGAACAACCTCGCCAACTCCCTGAACCTCATCGAGGCGATGCAGGATACGGGCGTCGAAACGCTGGTTTACTCATCGACCTGCGCCACCTACGGCTACCCGGAAACGATCCCCATCCCCGAGGATCATCCGCAGCGCCCGGTGAGCCCCTACGGCGATTCAAAATATGCCGTCGAGCGGGCCATCCGCTGGTTCGGTGAAGCCTATGGCCTGCGCTGGGCGGCGCTCCGGTATTTCAACGCGGCGGGGGCGGACCCCGATGGCGAAATCGGCGAGGACCATGATCCCGAAACCCACCTGATTCCCATCGTGATCGAGGCGGCGCTCGGGAAGCGATCCCATGTGGATATATTCGGAACCGACTACCCCACCGGGGACGGAACCGCCGTCCGCGATTATGTGCATGTGTGCGATCTGGGCGAGGCGCACCGGCTGGCCCTGGAGTATCTCCAGCGCGGAGGCGAATCGTCGGCTTTCAACCTGGGCACCGGAAACGGCCATTCCGTCCGGGAGGTGATTCAAGCCGTGGGCCGGGCCGGCGGGCGGGAGGCGCCGTTTCAGGAGACGGGCCGCCGGCCGGGGGACCCCGCCGAACTGATCGCCGACGCCCGGCGCGCCTCCGAGTCCCTGGGATGGCGGCCCCGTCTTTCCGGGTTGGACAAGATCGTCGAAACCGCGTGGAACTGGCACACAAAGGCCAAGGCGCCCTAGACGGCGCTGCCGGATTCGCTCTATGAAGAGCACCCTGTTTGATCGAGCCGGTCGAGGCAGGCCCGAATCACCTCGTCCGCCGGAATGTCGAGGGTGGATCCTTCCGCCTCGGGACCGGTCAAGCAAGTGATCCTATCGGTGGCGGGGCGGTAGCGGCCCAGGTTTTCCTTTCTGAACAGAGCGACCCCGCGGACGCCCGCCGCCCAGGCGAGATGGAGCGCGGCGGTGTCGGTGGTCAGGACCAGATCGCACCGCCGCATCAGGGAGGCCGTGCCTTGGTAGCCGATCTTTCCGACGGTATCGAGGGCATGAGGCCCCAGTCCCTCCGCGAGGCGTGCGGCGAGGGCCGCTTCGGCGGGTCCTCCGGTCAACAGGAATCTGGCGCTTCGGCGCTCTCGCAGGGCGCGCATGACCTCCAGGAACCGCTCCTCGGGCCAATCCTTTTCCGGGCGGTCGGTGCCGGGGTTGACGGCGATGAGCGGCCCCTGGCCGGGCATTTTCCGGGCGATGGATTCGGCGAACCGTTCCTCCTCCTCGCTGGGCCAGGTTTCGAGGCTGTCTCCTCCGCCCCCGTCCGCGCCGAGGCGGCGGACCAGGACCAGGTGGGCGTCCCGCTCGTTGAGGGGCGCGGCGAGATCCTCGTCGATGGAATAGTGGTAGAAGGCGCCCGCCCCCAGCGTGTTGCGCCCCGCCAAGCGGGGAATGCCCGGGGACCGGAGGAGCCACCCCATGCGGACCGCCCCCCGGGGCGAGTAGAGGCCCATCAGGTTCACTGCGAGGCCGTAGCGGCGGCGGCGAATTTTCCTGATCAGGGAGATGACCTCTCCCATGCCCGCGGAGGGATGGACGCCGGCGACTGGAATGTGCCTGGCGTCCAGCGTTTCGATCGCGTCGATGTGGGGGCAGCCCAGGGCCGCGCCCTTGGCCTTTTCGCTGGTGAGCAAATCCAGTGTTCCAGAGGGGTTGGCGCGGCGGAGCGCCCGGATGGCCGGGACGGCAAGGGTGAAATCGCCCATGCCCGCAATTTGAACGGCCAGGATGCGGGACCCCGCCAGCGGCGGCGCGCCGGCTTCGGGGGCGGTCACGAGGGCTTTGAGGAGCGCCCGCTGGAGGAGCGTCATCCCTTCCCAGGGGCTGGGAGCGATTCTCACGGGAGCCTCTCCCCGTGCCGCTGGCTGGATGCATCCATGTCGCCCGTCTCCTCGCTCGGGGTTCGGCCCGGCTGAGGGGGAGTATAAGCGATTCGGGGCCTTTCGTTGGAACCGCCGAGGCCGGCCCCTGTTTTATGCTAGTATGACGTCGGAATACCTTGTTTCCCGATGGGTTCATTCAGGGGTTTTCAGGACTGCGAAAGGGCATGTGGCCATGGCGGTTGATACGGCTGGGATCTACTGGGAGTTCATGGAGGAGCGGATCGGGCGCATCACGGAGGCCTGCACCACCTGCGGCAAGTGTTTCGAGGCCTGCCCGATGCCCGTGTATGCCGAATTCGACGGAAGCGATTCGGAGAGCGTGACCCGCGGGGTGATCGACATCATCAACGGCCGGGCCGGCGCGCCCGATGCCGTCCGGTGGGTGGAGATCTGCCAAAAGAGCGGGGTTTGCATCGAGGCCTGTCCGGAGGACGTCAACCCGCGCGAAATGATTTCCTACGCCAAGATCAAGCGGCTGAACGCCGCCGGGGATGGGGAGAGCACCAAGAAGGTCAGCCGGGATTATTTCAAGCTCCTGAGCCGGACGATCCGCCTCATGGCCGGCCTTCAGGTGGAGCCCGATTTGTACAAGCGCCTGATTGCCGTGCATGGCCAGAAGAAAGCAAAAGCGGACGCCGTGTTTTATTTCGGCTGCAATATCCTTCAGACGCCCCACATTCTTCTTTCGTGCATGGACGTATTTGACCGAATGAACCTCGATTACGAGGTGGCGGGAGGGATGGGCCACTGCTGCGGCATCAACCACATCCGCCGGGGAGATTTGGAAACCGGGGCCGCCATGGGCAAGCGCTCTCTCGATCTTTTCAAGTCCTACGGCGCCGAGAGCGTCATCACCTTTTGCCCCACCTGCCAGATGCAATACACCGATTACATCCATCTGTACGCGGGGCCGGAGGGCGATTCCCTGCCTTTTATTCATATTTCCAAATATTTGGCCGAACGAATCGAGATGCTCAAGTCTCTCTACGTCCATCCGGTGGAAAAGCGTGTCGCGGTTCATCTGCACGGTGGTCTCGAGGGGGTGGAGGATAACGTTCAGGCGATTCTGAGGAGCGTGCCGGGTCTGGAGTTGGTCGATATCGATCAGCTATCCGACCACGGATACCAGTGTCCGACCCTGGTGGTTCCGGAGGCGAGGGAGGTCATGCGCGCAAAGCTTTTCACCTCGGCCGAGGCGGCCGGAGTGGATTCCATCGTGACGATCTACCATGGTTGCCACCGCGCCTTGTGCGGTGAGGAGTTGAACCATCCGGTCGAGATCGAAAATTTCATGACTATCCTCGGGCAGGCCATGGGATTCGAATATCCGGACCGCACCAAGACGTTCAAGCTTTACGAGGATATGGATCGCGTCCTCGCCGAGGCCGGCGAAATGTTGCGCGCGAACGGGGTCGACCCCGACAAGGCCCGGGAGCAGCTTCAGCAGGCCTTGTATCCATGAGAACGGCGTAAGGAAAGGTTGACCGCCGAGGGCCGGTGGGGGGAGATGGTTACTGCAGTTCTTTGTTAGCCTTGTCCAGGGTCAATTCGAAAAAAACTCGTTCTTCCGTGAGGGACTCGATGGAAATTCCGGCATACCAGGTGCCGTCGCCGTTGTCTTGGTCCCAAACGACCGTCGCCCGGCAATTATCGAACACTTCGTTGGCTATCTGAATCGAGCACTCGACTTGATCGCCCCGGGGAGGCTTGTTGGTCACCAACACTTTAAACCCGCCGGCGCTGATTTCCTCGGGGACGAGGGGAAGATCGGAGACATCGGGAACCTGAATCACGACCGGAAGAAAATATCTGGGAAACAACCGGTTTTCTTCTGATCTCATTTCCATTCGACCCGCTCCATATCCGGGAAAGGCTTCAATATGACGCTCGCCGGTCAAGATTGCCGCCGGAGGGGCCATCCTATCATGTCGCCGTGGCCGATTGCATTTCCTTTTCCTCGGCGGCTTTCACCCAGGCGATGATTTTTTCCTTGTCTTTTTGCGCCTCGATAAAAGTGGTTTTCAGCGAAAGCGCCCTGTTGATGCTGGCCAGGGCCTCCGGAAATTTCCACTGGGCAACGTACACAAGAGATTGAACATAAAATAGTTCCGGGTCGGTCTGAATGAAAGTGGCTACGGTCTCGAAGGCTTTGACTGCGATATCGTACTCTTTCAGCCGAAACGCGATGGTTCCAATCCGTTTGTAGAGGCCACGGGCTTCGATATCCGGCTTGATCGCGAGGACCCGTTTGAATGACTTCAGGGCGGCATCATTCTCGTTCAGGCCCAGGAGCGCTTCTCCCAGCCCGACAAGGGCTTCCCGAGAATACCTGAAACGCCTGCCGATTTGGAATCGGCAAAAATGTCCCTTTTCTCCTCCTCGTCGATATTGCTGTTGTAGGTGAAAATGATCGGGGTTTCGGTGTTGGCCCTGCTGTTCAAGGCGCCGGAGATGGCGTTGAGGTTGTTCGACTTGTTGAGGTGGTGGTTGAGAATGATCGCTCCGTATTTTTGTTCTTGCACCGCGGCGGTAAATTCGTACCCATCTTTAACGAAAGTGATATTCTTAAATGAAATCGTCAAAGTATTCTTTTATGGCGGCCAGGTGGACGGGGCTGCTTTCGCCCACAAGAAAAAGAGTGGACGGATCGGCTATCCCTGAGGACATTTCGGACGGGCCTCATTTGAATAAAAACAGTGGTGGAGTCATCTTCCTAAAGGGGAAGGCCCCTTTTTGCAGGAATCCTTGGGGGGATGTTTAAATGACGGAATCTGTGTTTGCGAGCGTGTAAATTGGTTCGCCCGTCCAGGCAGTGAGACATTTTGTAGGATGAAGGCCGGCGGTGGGGGAGACTGTCGAACGGGCAAAAGTGCGCAGGCTTCTTGATTCCCGGCGGGGTTTTCACCCATACCCAATGGGGAGATCTTAAATGGATTTGGCTTTCTTAAATGCGTATCGGAATTGATACGGCCCCGATCCTTCAGCATCAAAACCGCGGCGTAGGTGCGCTGGGGAGCCACCTCCTCCACGCGTTGCTGCGTTCGGAGGGCGCGCATCGTTACTTGTTGTTCACGCCCGACAGCGCGAGAGGCCTTTCGGCGGAACTTTCGGAGCCGCAAAATTTCGAAGTTATTCACCGCCCCCCTGCCGGTGGGGCTTTTTCATGGGCCTGGGTGCGGGATGCCATGCGCCTTCGCCGGCAGGTGAAACGCCAACGCCTCGATGTCTTTCATGCCTATTTCCAATGGAACCTCCCCCTCCGCCGCTTTCCGGTGCCCGTGGTCGGGCATATCTACGACTTGATGCCCATCGCCGTTCGGGAGATCTATGCGGGCCGGTATTCTCTTCCGGTTGATCGAAAAATCGGACTCTATGCCCGGTATCTGAAATTCGCCTTACGCCGGATTGACCGGGCCATCTCGATCTCGGAACACACCCGGCGCGATTTGATCCGTTTGACGGGTTTTCCCGAGGAGCGAACGCATGTCGTCCATCCTGCCCCAGCGCCCGGGATGGCGGCTCCAGATGATGTGGGCGTTATCCACGCCCTCCGGGAGCGACTCGGTCTTCGGGAGGACTACCTCCTTTATGTCGGCGGATACGATTACAGGAAAAATCTGGAGATGCTTCTGTGGGCTTTCTCCCGCGCACGGAAAGAGGGCATGAATCTGACGCTGGCCTTGGCGGGCGATATGAGCAGCTCTTACGGCCAATTAATTCAAACTTTGGTTGAAGAGGCCGGAGATGAATCCGGGGTGCGGACTCTCGGGCATATCGCGGATGGGGATCTCCCCGCCTTGTATGCTGGCGCCCGGCTTTTTTGTATCCCTATTTATACGAAGGATTCGGGCTCCCCGTTCTGGATGCCATGGCCTGTGGCACGCCGGTCGTCAGCTCGAACGCAGCTTCTCTCCCGGAGGCGGGGGGCGACGCGGCCATCTTGCTGGAACCGGGGGATGAAAGGGCTTGGGCCGATGCCATTTCGCGGGCGGGCGAAAAGGGAGATTCGCATGATGATATGCGCCGGCTCGGAATTCGGCATGCCGCCACGTTCTCTTGGGAGCGGGCCGCAAACGAGACAATCGAAGTGTATGAAAAGTTGAGGACCCGGGATTAATCCTGGTTTCATGCGGGGTTGATCTTGCCGAGTGGGGGGATGGACGTAAATTTTACATGGTTTTGGCACTGCAAATTCAATATATCCACGTAAGTCCATGTAAATATGATGCATATTTTATTGAAGACGGAGGATGGAAATTAATTTAATGGTTGATGGAATTTGATTTAATTGTATTTTTTTGTAATATCATGATGGTTTGTTATTATTCCGAGTTTGGGCCTCCAATAGAGATTAATGGTCTGGAGCGAAAGCATCATGGCTGATGGAATACCCGCCCTCTGGGCGACAGGTTCGATTCCTTGGGTCGAAGTTATTTTGATCCTCGTTGTTGTAAATATTTTGTTGCTGTCGAGTGGCGGGAAGAAAAATGCCTTTTTCCGTTGGCTGACAAAGACATCGAAGAAGACCGCCAGGAAAAGCAAGGCGATGGCGGTCAAGGCCAAAAAATTTAACGTCAGCCAGAAACGCAAGCGCGCCTCCCGGAAAATAGATTGGAGCCATGGAGCGGCCGCCCCCGCCGGGTCGTTCACTGTCA
>DNYS01000229.1:0-3567 GCA_003506735.1 Nitrospinota bacterium | reverse complement strand
TAATATCAGAAAGCGATCGGGGAAAACAAGGGATGGGACGTTCCGGCGGGTGCGTTTGAATTAAACCAGTTCAGCGTCAGCAAAACCCGGAAACGCTCGGCCCAGAATAAAGGATGGGGCAATGCAGAGGCTCCCGGTTCCAAAACGTTCAGCGTGAGCCAAATAAGAAAAAAGTCATCCCAGAATAAATGGAAAAATGCGGAGGAGCCTGCCCCGAAATTATTCAGTGTCTCTCAAGCCAAAAAGCGCTCTTCGCAGAACAGGGGATGGTCGGTAAAGGACTTGGTCGAAAATGGCGCGAACGGGGCGGATAAGGAAAAAAAGGCCACCCCCCGGGCCGATATCCCAGCCATGAAATCACCGCCTGCCGCTCAGGTGGCCGCGCATTCCGCCCCGCGGGAAAAATCATCCGCCATTCGCATAGGCCGCGGCTCCCTTCGTCCCCCTAAGCCACTGAATAATTAACGCTCAATTTCGGCAGGCCACATCGGGACGAAGGCGAATCGACTTTCCCCATAATCGGACCGCGCGGATATTTCGAGATCCTCCAAAACCGATCCAGTCATGGATGGAGAGAAAATGTACCCATCCGTGGAGATCGTCCGCAGGTCGTAGATTTTATTCGTTAAAAATTTGCATTCGTTCAAAATTCGTTGGGCGCGGAAAATTTCGACTACCGAACCAATTCGGATCCGAAAATTTCCGTGGCCGAATAAATTTTAGTCCCCATCGCCGGTCGGAGAGCCGGGAGAGGCGCGATGTTCCGGGCGCGGGGATTTTAATCCCGCTGGGCCAATTCGATGCTGATATTGTCCGGCCCCTTAATGAATGCAATTTTGACGCCTGGCCGAATTTCCCAAGGCTCGCAAATAAACTCCGCCCCCTTGGCGCGCAGGTCCTCCGCCGCTTCGTCCATGTTGTTCACGCGAAGTCCGAAATGGTCGAGCCCATAGCGGGGATCGGAACTCGTGCGGACTGGATCTTCGCCCATGGCGCGGCCCGAAACGATGAAAACCATTCCCTTGAGGTCCATGTTGAACGATGGCGCCCCGCCCAGTTCGCGTTCCTGAACGAGGGTGGCGCCGAACATGTCTTCCCAAAATTTTCGGGCCGCGCGGGGATCTTCGCTTCTGAAATGCAAATGGTCGTAACCATACGTCGCCATTGAATTTCTCCTGAATGATTAAATGATTTGAACGCCGCGAGGGCAAAGAAGTTATCCGGCTCCGCCTTCGTCTTGCTCGAGAAGCCTCTGGGCCTCGGCCATCTCGCGAAAATGGGCGCAGGTGGCGATGAAGTCTTTTTCCATCCGCTCGAACAACTGCTCAATCTGGACCGGGGTGAGAACATCCGTGAGTTCGGCGAAAACAACTTCCCATGTATTTCCGCCCCGTTCGCCGCGCGCCAACTCCTTTTTGGATAGGGTCATCTCGTCGTAGACCTCGTGTTCGTGGTCGAGCAATTCGCGGAGTACGGGCTCGTAATTGGGGTCATCGTTATGCACATAACGCATGAGATATGGCTTGAAATTTCGGACTCTGTGCAATCTTTTCATGTTGGCATTCCTCCAGCGAGTGGATTCTTGCCGGGGCGTCAGTACATTCGCCCGGGTATCGGGTGGAAATCCATAAACGATAGAATATTCATTATATCCTATTGATTGGCGTGGATCGATGGGAAAATATGGGCGAATATGGCATGATTACCGTCGGTTCGGGGGTTTTGCGCTTGCTTTGTGGTTGTGGGGATTATTAATGGAAGATATCCGAGTGGAACGCATGGCGGAGACGATAGCCCGCTATTCCTCCAAAGTGGGGCGCCGCGAGTTAGTTTGCATACGCGGCGGGATTGCCGCCGCCCCCCTGATTCGCGCGCTCTATGAGGAGTGCCTGAAGCTGGGGGCATTTCCCTACACCCAGGTTTCACTCCCCGGGATAGACGAGGTGTTCTTTCGGAACGCGAACAAAGAGCAGCTTTCTTATATTTCACCCATTTCTAAGCTCGAAGTCAGCCGCGTGGACGTTCTGATCAGTGTGCTCTCGGAGACGAATACGAAAAGGCTTTCGGCGGTGGATCCCAAGAAGCAGACGGCGGCATCCGTTGCCCGCCAGCCCATCATGAAAACATTCATGAAGCGCTCCGCCGAGTATGAAAAAACGCGAGGCAAAAAAGGACTCCGCTGGACTCTCACCCTGTTTCCCACCGAGGCCTATGCCCAGGACGCGGAAATGTCTCTTCACGAATATGAGGATTTCGTCTTTGCCGCCTGCTTCGCCAATAAGGCGGGTGGCGTTCGGCACTGGAAAGCTATCGACAAACGCCAAGGCGAGGTCATCCGCTATCTCAAGGGGCGAAAGGTAGTCGAGATTGGGGGGCGGGATACCGATCTTCGTATCGGCATCGCGGGGCGGCCGTGGATCAACTGCTCGGGGAGCCATAACTTTCCCGATGGCGAAATTTTCACCGGGCCCGAGGAGACGAAGATCGACGGGAAAATTCGCTACTCCTTTCCGGCATGCCTCTCGGGCCGGGAAGTGGAAGATGTCCGGCTCACGTTCGAAAAGGGCCGGGTCGTCAAGGCTTCGGCCGAGAAAAACGAGAAATTTCTGAAGACCATGATCGGGATGGACCGGGGAGCAAGCCGGGTGGGCGAGTTTGCCTTCGGGCTCAATCGGGGAATCCAGCGGTTTACGAAAAACACCCTGTTCGACGAAAAAATCGGGGGCACGCTTCATCTCGCGCTCGGCAAGGGGTATCCGGAAAGCGGGTCGAAAAACAATTCCGCCCTTCATTGGGATATGGTGTGCGATTTGCGCCGGGGCGGAGAGATTCGGGTGGACGGCCGGTTATTTTCCAAGAACGGCAAGCTCAAAATTTGACCGCTCTATTGCACGTCTTTTGATCGAGGATGAGGTCATGACGCTGTTTTCCATGAAATTTCGACAGAAGATTACCCGGGTGTTTGGAGTCGTCTTTCTTTTGGGCACCCTGGCGGTGCTATCCGGCTGGCTCGTATCGGCGCAAACGAAGGTGAATAAGCTGGGGAGTGATTTGTCCAAGGGGCAGGTTCCGGCGCTTGTGAAGAATGCCGGCCAAAAAAAAGCGCTCGCAGAACTTCTGGAACGCCGGCGGGTTGACCTGGGTTTCGAGCGGATAGAGATGTTCGATCCGAAAGGGGACCCACTGGCCTCGGCCCCGGCCACTTCCCATGGGGCGGAAGAGGAGGAAATCCACGGCGTTTTGACCTCTGCCCGGACCGAAGTTCGCTCTTCGGGCCGCGAGATCGCCCATGTCGTCGTCTGGCGGAACATGGAGGCCGAGGGGGCGTGGTCGTTGTTGATCGGTTTCGCCGCGGGCCTCCTGGCCGCTCTCATCGCATGGCCCGTTATCGTTAGAAAGCTCGCCGAAGAGCAGTCCGCATAGGCACTTCTCGTGCGGAATCTTTCGGCATGCCGCAATGGCCGGCGGTTGGATCGCCGCCAGACAGATGGTATCTTCCTGTCCGAATTTCCCCAGGGGCGGGTAGCTCAGCTGGGAGAGCGGTGCCCTTACAAGGCATAGGTCGCA
>DNYS01000002.1:13693-25643 GCA_003506735.1 Nitrospinota bacterium | reverse complement strand
GCAGGTTACTTCGTGTCAGGTTTTTAGGGATTATCGTCTATGCTCCATCGAGACCAAATTTTTGGGTGATTTGTAACTCATTTGTAACCACGAATCCCTAAAAACAGACGAAAACAGATAAAACTAAATTCGAACCCCAGTTCTAAAAAGGGTTATATTACAATCGGTTTGTTCCCTTTTAAGGCTATTTGGCATGGGGCGGGCTAAACCTATATGATTTTGAAAGATGGTTATGGATTCGGGCGGCCGGTTTTGGAACGGGGCTGTCCCGGAAGGGGGAGTTCCGCCCTCCGGAGCGGCACATTTGACCGGGCCGTTTCGAGTTGCGGGTATCACCGAACGGGCGGGTTTGCGGGGAAACGATGATTTTTCTGAAACGCTTGAAGTCCAATTGGCCCTTGGGCCTCCTGGCGGTTCTCGCGCTGGCGCTCGTTTCCATTTCCTACGCGCCGGCCAGTCCGCCGGGCAATCTGCCGAATCTCACGAGAGACCAGCGCCAGGCCATCCGGCTTCTCCGCGAGACCGTCGCCCAGGTGGAGGAGCAATACGTCACCTTTCCCAACCTGAACAAGGCGTTTGGAGCCGGACTCACCGGGATGCAGCGCATCCTCGGGAAAAAGCGTCTCGAGGTCATCCGGATGGACTCGGGACGCTACACCCTGCGGGCCGAAGGGGAGGAGTTGGTCCTCCGGTTCGGGAGCAAAAGGTTGGGCGGGCTTCCCGCCATGGAGCGGGCCTACCGGTTCGCTCTGGCCAACGCGGCCAAGGCGGAAAAGGGGGCCAAGGCGGGAAAGGGGAGCAAGAAAAAGGCGACCGATCTCAAGGTGATGTACGCCGCGCTTGGCGCGATTCTCAATTCCCTGGATAAGTTCAGCGCGTTTCTGCCCCCCGATGTCTACCGCGAGATGCACGTGGAAACGACCGGGCGCTACGGCGGCTTGGGAATCACCATCACCACCCGGGACAAAAGAATCACCATCGTCTCCCCCATCGACGATACCCCGGCCGACAGGGTGGGGCTCATGCCGGGCGATGTCATAGCTGTCGTCAACGGGGAATCGACCGAGGGCTGGACGCTTTCGACGGCGGTGAAAAAAATGAGGGGCCTGCCGGGGACGGCCGTGCGGCTCGGGATCTCACGCGCGGGATGGTCCTCGCCCAGAGAGTTCGTCGTGGTCCGGGCCATCGTCCAGATTCGAAGCGTCAAGTCGCGCATCATGGACGGGAACATCGGATATATCCGGCTGAGCGCCTTTCACGAGCGGACCTCGGAGGAGATGGGCAAGGCGATTCGCCGGTTCCGCGATGCCGGGGTTCGCGCCATGGTCCTCGATCTTCGAAACAACCCGGGCGGTCTTTTGCGCCAATCGGTCCGGGTGGCCGAGCGGTTTCTCCCCGAAAAAAACATGGTGGTGTTCACCCGGGGACGCCACCGGAACCAGACCATGTATTTCCGGACCCACGGGAACGGGTTGTGGTCCAAAAAACAGCTCATCGTTCTCGTCAACGAGGGAAGCGCGAGCGCCTCGGAAATCGTTGCCGGCGCCATGAGAGATCTGGACCGGGGACTGCTGATCGGGCGCAAGACCTTCGGCAAGGGGTCGGTTCAGACCATCATTCCCATCAGCGGCGGGGCGGGAATCCGAATCACGACGGCAAAGTATTACACCCCTCTTGGCATTGAGATTCACGGGAAAGGCATCGTGCCCGACGTGGAGGCCGGCCCGGTTCCGAGGCGGATCAAGAAAAGGCGGGCCTCGAAATCGAAAAACAAGAAGGCTCCGGCCGTTTCGAAAAGACCGGCTGTTTCGAAAAGAAAAGCTCCCCGCAAGCGGCCGAGAAGACTCGACGATCCCGATTTCGGGAAAGACGATGAGGCTCTTCAGGTGGCTCTTCGGACCTTGAGAAGAACCAAGAGCCGGGTCGTGGGGGTTCTTCGCATGGTGGCGGGCCGGGTTCAGTCCCAGATGGCCCGGCAGGCGAAGAGGACCTCGACCGCCAAGGTTCCGACCGGCCGCAGCCGGCGTCCTTGATTCATATCTTTCTTAAAATTCGATGAGCAGGAAAATTCGATGAGCAGGGGGGTGGAATTGTTCCGGCTGGCCCTGAATTAACTTGATTATTTTAGGAATATTTATTATCCTGATCGTGTATGAAACACCCAAGAGCGCCAGAAAGAGACGATGCGCTTAAAAAGTAAATGTCTGAAATATAATATACGGCGGTAATCGCATGGTCCGGATGGTGGATTTGGTCAAGAAAAGCGGCGATGGAAAATCGGCGCCCCGAAATACGCCGGGCCCACCGAAGAGCCAATCCGGGGATTCGGGTGGATTTTCCCTGTCCTCGGCGCAGGCTCCCGCCCCCCCTATCTCCACTCCACGGAGGCGGGGGGTGTCCCTTTCGGGGAAAAACAGTGGGAGCACAAGCCTCAGTTCGCCCACCAGCCTGGATTCCAAGACGAAGTATTGCCCCTATCTGGGCGGGCGGAAAAACCGCCCCAGGATTATCGACTATCCCGCCGTCTCCAATGTCTGCTACGGGAAAGAATCGCGTGAGAAGAATCTCCTTCGGACCGTCATTCTTCCTTTTTCTCTGGTTCCCGCGCCCCGGCAGCGGGAATTTTGCCCCGCCACCTACCGGCGCTGCCCGGTTTATCAGGCCCAGGAAAAAGAAAAGGCCGAAAACGGACAATAGCCGGATTCCCGCGCGCCGCCCTTGGCGCCGTATTCCTTCTCGTATTTCTCCCTCCGGAACGGCCTCGCCTTGATCGCCCTGTGGCTGGATGACTCGGGCCTCTCCGTGCGCGAGGTTCCGCTCCCCGAACCCGCGGCGGATGAAGCTCTCGTGCGCGTTCGCCTGGCGGGTGTTTGTGCGACCGATATCGAGATCACCCGGGGATACATGGGTTTCCGCGGAATCCTGGGCCATGAGTTCGCCGGCGAGTTGGCTGGCCCGGCGGGACATCCGCTCCTGGGCCGGCGGGTGGTGGGCGAGATCAACTGCGGCTGCGGGGCATGCCCCCGGTGCGCGGCCGTCCTCGAGCGGCACTGCCCGGAGCGCACCGTCCTGGGAATCCTGGGCCGGCCCGGGGCGTTTGCGGAATATCTCACCCTGCCTTCCCGGAACCTCCACACGGTGCCCGAGGGGGTGGACGATGAGGCTGCGGTATTTTGCGAACCGCTCACGGCCTGCTTCGAGGTGTTGGAGCAGCGCCCCGATCTGGCCGGCGGGGATGTCCTGGTCGTGGGGGACGGCCGGCTGGGACTCCTTCAGGCCCAGGTGCTCTCCGCCGCGGAGGCCCGCGCCGCCGTTCTGGGCCGGCACCCCCGCAAGCTCGCCATTCTGGAAGGCCTCGGAATCGCCGCCGCCCGCCGTCATCGATGCCACCGGCTCCAGGGAGGGCTTCGACCGGGCCCTTTCCCTGACGGCCGCACGGGGGACGCTGGTGCTGAAAAGCACGATTGCCGCTCCCTCGCCGATTCAGCTTGCCCCAGTGGTGATCGACGAGATTTCGGTGATTGGCTCGCGGTGCGGACCCTTCCCCCCGGCGCTTTCGGCCCTGGCCGGGCAATCGGTCCGGACCGCCCCCTTGCTGGACGGCTGCCTTCCCCTCGAAGATGGCGTCCAAGCCCTTGAAAGAGCCCGAAAAAAGGGTACATTGAAGGTTCTTATAAGGCCCTGATGCGCCGCCCGCGCGGCATCGAACCCGCGAACCTTCCCGGCGAACCTTCCCGGGGGATGGGGGTCGGCAGGGAGTTGCTTCATCGAGAGGGATTTCGAAAATGTCCCGGCGCCAGGTAGCCGTATCCGCCTATGCGTTTTTTCTGTTTGCCCTCTTGACGGTTGTTTCCTGGGCGGCCCGGAGCGATCGCTTCCAGACCCCGTCCGAGCGCCGGCAGGTGCGCCTGGCCCGCCATCTCAAGCGGCTCGTCCGTCCGGGCGATTGGCGGATCGTCCACAAGCTTTTCTCGAGCGACCGCACTCGTCAGCTCGAAGGGCTTGAGAATTGCCGCTACCCCGAGACCGAATGGCCCTGGTATCTTTCATCCGGCCATCTGGAGCGGTACGCCTTCACGGTGGATTTTATTCCGCTGAACATGGACAGCGATCCCGAGGATGAGACGCTGATCGTCGTTCAGTCGGATTTGGATGCGGTGAATTACGCGACCTTTTGCCTGGTGGACGACGAAAAGCGGGGCCGCACCCCGCTCTCGTCCTACAGCGAGATCAGCCACGACAGGCCCATCACATTTCAGCTGGTGGATCTGACGGGCGGGGGCGAGAACGAATTGATCATTTATACGCGGGACGACCGGGCCGGCCTGATGGTCGATTCGCTTCGAATCATCAAGTTGAACGGGAGCCGCCGGTTCGATCTCGTCTGGTTCGGGCGGCTCCAGGGAAAGTTTGTCTGGCCCCCCGAGAAGGAGAAGGCGAAAAAGCGCACCATCATCCGGAACGAGACGTTAAAGGCGAAGATGCGGCTGAACTTCAACGGGGCGGGCAATCCCGCCACGATTGTCCTCAAGGGCGAGCGCCATCTCTGGAACCGGATTCGGCTCGACGACGGCACCCGGCGCCAATCGCGCCGGAAAATCCTTTTCGAGGAGCGATGGCGCTGGAATAAAAAGCGGTTCCGGTTTATCCGCATTCCCGATTTCGAATAAACCCGGCCGGGGTCGGAAGGGCCGGCATCCCTCTAAGGGCCGAAGCCGAAGCGTTGCCGAATCGTTGAAAACTTTCCCAGGCGAATTTCGAATGGACCCGAGAAATTGACCCCGCCGCGACCCGTGATGTTGATCGTGCTGGATGGCTGGGGGCTTCGCGTTGCGGCCGCCCACAACGCGGTCGCCCTCGCCCGGACGCCCACGATGGACGCCCTCCTCGCGGACCGTCCCCATACCCGCCTCAAAACGTGCGGACGTTCGGTGGGCCTTCCCGATGGCCAGATGGGCAACTCCGAGGTGGGCCATCTCAATCTGGGGGCGGGCCGGATTGTGAACCAGACCATCGTCCGGATCGATCGGGCCATCGAAGAGGGCGCGTTCGCGGAAAACCGGGCCCTTCTCGATGCGGTCCGCGCGGCCCGATCCGGTGGCGGCGCGGTGCACATCATCGGGCTGGTTTCGGACGGCGGGGTCCACAGCCGCCAGGACCACGGCGTCGCCGCCGCCCGTCTCGCCCGCCGGGAGGGGGCCGAGCGCATCTATGCCCATGCCTTCATGGACGGCCGCGATACGCCGCCCAGGACCGGGGCCCGGTGCATCGAAAAATTCGCCGCCGACCTCGAACGCGAGGCGGGCGCGAAAATCGCCACCGTCTCAGGGCGCTACTACGCCATGGACCGGGACGGCCGCTGGGAGCGAACCCGCCGCGCCTACGATGCGATGGTCCTGGGCGAGGGAATCCCCTGTGCGGACGGCCCTTCGGCCCTTCGCGAATCCTACGCGCGGGATGTGACCGACGAGTTTGTCGATCCTCGGGTGGTTCAAGAAAACGGGCGTCCCGCCGGCCTCATCGCGGACGGCGATGCGGTCATCTGCTTCAACTTTCGCTCCGACCGCGCCCGCCAGATCACCCGCGCGCTGGCGGACGAGGCGTTCGGCGGCTTCGAGAGGAAGGCCCATCCCCGGGTTCATTATGCTTGTATGACCGAATACGACGAATCGTTTTCTCTCCCGGTGGCGTTTCCGCCGGTGGAGATGACCGGGCTATTCTGCCACGCGCTGGCGGCGGCGGGAAAGACATCTCTCCGGGTGGCCGAGACGGAAAAATATCCCCACGTGACCTACTTCTTCAACGGAGGCGTGGAGGAGCCGCCCCCCGGCGAGCGGCGCGCGCTCCTGCCCTCCCCGAAGGTGGCGACCTACGACCTCCAGCCCGGGATGAGCGCCGAGGCCGTGACCGAGACCGCCCTTGGGGCCATCGAGGGAAGAAAGGATGACGCCATCGTTCTCAATTTCGCCAACCCGGACATGGTGGGCCACACCGGGGTGGAGGAGGTGGCCATCCGCGCCGTCGAGGTGGCGGACGCCTGCCTGGGCCGCATCCTGGAGGCGCTGGAGGCGGCGGGCGGCGCCGCCCTCGTCACTGCCGACCACGGCAACTGCGAGACCATGTGGGACGATGAAAACGACTGCCCCCACACCGCGCACACCCTCAACGACACCCCATGCGTTGTCATCGCGCCGGGATTCGAGGGGCCACTACGCGCGGGCGGGGCGCTTTGCGACGTGGCGCCGACCCTGCTCGGAATGATGGGCGTCGCCCAGCCGCCCGAGATGACGGGCACCGATTTGAGGATAGTTTGATGGCAGACACCGAACCGGATTTCGAGACCCTCTTGGGGATGTTCCGCACCGAGATCGAAGGGCTCACCGACGCCCAGCTCGACTGGGACGATCCCGCCGAGGAATGGTCCGGGTGGAGCATCCGCCGCCAGATCAGCCACGTCGCGCTGGTGTATTTTTTCTGGGTATCCAAGACCTGGGGGAAAATCATTTGGCCCGGCGCGCCGCCCGCCAATTCGGTGGATTTTTCCAAGGCGGGCGTTTACGACCGCCGCCTCGATGAGGAAAAGTTCTGGCGGCTTGAGGATCTCTTGCCCAAATTCGAGGAAGCTCTCATGCTCGCCGCGCGCGTCGCCAGGGAAAAAAGTCCGGAGGAGAGAAGCGCGCTCACCCTCGAGCGGACGTTCAAGGAGGGCCTCATGATGGGAAAAACCGATCTGCCCGTCTTCCGGTTTTGGGCCTATGCATCCACCTTCCACCTGGACGGGTTGGATCAGAGCGCCGAGGACGAAACCGTTTTCACATTTTCCCTGACCGGGATGATTCGGCATCTCTATTGGGAGGCGCTCGTTCACCTGCGGACCATCCAGCGCCTGAAGGCGGCGCAGGGCCTCGCCCCCGCCGTCCAAATCCCCCGGGAAGGGTATTTGATGGACCCCTTTTTCTGGGGGCCGGGGGATGAGCCGCGGATGATCTAGGGCGGCGAATTTTCATTTCATTTTCGATAAGGAGATTTCCATGGCACCGCCGGTCGAACTGGGCCTGATTCTCTCCCTCACCGTGAGGGGGCTTTTTATCGGCAGCTACGAAAAATTGCGCGAGGCGGCCCTGGAGGCCGAGCGGTTGGGTTTCCACTCGGTCTGGCAGTGCGACCATTTTTTCTCGGTCGATCCCAAGGCCTATGCGGAAATATCGGGCAAGGGCGATCCGGACGCCGACGTTTCGGGCGGCGATGCGGGCCCGGTGACGCTTCCCCTGCTCGATAGCTGGGTGGCTATCTCCGCCCTCTCGCGCGACACGAAGACGATCCGTCTCGGCCATCTGGTGAACTGCGTCGGCTACCGCAATCCGGCCCTTCTCGGGAGGATGGCGGCGACGCTCGACGTGATCAGCGGCGGGCGGCTCGAATTCGGCATCGGGGCCGGCTGGCTGGAGCCCGAATACAACTCCTACGGATACCCGTTCCCGGAACCCTCGGTCCGCGTCGAACAAATGAGCGAGGCCGTCCAGCTCATCCGGCGGATGTGGACCGAGCCCGCGCCCTCGTTCCGGGGCAAGCACTTCCAGATCGAAAACGCTTATTGCGATCCGCCTCCCCTTCAAAAACCCTCGCCGCCCATCTGGGTCGGAGGGGAGGGCGACAAGCTCCTCGCGGCTGCGGCGTGCCATGCCGACGGGTTCAACTCCAGGTGGTGGCCGCCCGAGCGGTTCGCCGAGCGAATTCCGGAACTGGCCGAGACCTGCCGCCAGGCGGGCCGGGACCCGGAGAAATTCCGGCCATCGGTCATGCTCATGCTCATTCCCGAAAAAGACGCCGCCGTGGCCGAGGCCGCACGGCGGAGCTTCGCCGTCGTCCCCGATTCGGGGGTGATCGCGGGTACGCCGGAGACCTGCATCCAGCGGCTCGAAGCCTATGTGCGGGTGGGCGTCCGGCGGATTCTTTTAACCATTCCGGACGTGGACAAGAAACCGTACCGCCTTCTTCTCGCCGGAGAGGAAATCCTGCCCGTGCTTCGGGATTTATAGGCGGAGCCGGGTTGATCGTTTCTTGCGATTTTAAATAGAATGTCCCGAAGCGCACCGCATCCAAGAGGTGAGGTCGATATGGCGGAAAAGGACCAGGCCCCGAGCGTGATCTACGCGGCCGAAGAGGAGTTCATGCTCCGCCTGATCCGCGATTTGCTCCGCGCCTCGAACATCAAAACGGTGGGGACGAACCGGAGCCTCAAGGATGCCATCGACGACATACGGGCCCACGCCCGGAAATGGGACGTTTTCCTGATCGACGGGAATTTTCCCGATGCCTTCGAGTCTATCGACAAGATACGCCAGGAGTTCGGCCCCCACATCAAATTGCTTTTGTTGATGTCCTCGCCCACCCAGGAGGACGTCATCAAGGCCCACCAGGCGGGCGCCGACGATTTCATCGTCCTTCCCTGCTCCCAGGTGGATTTCGAGGACAAGTTCAATCTCCTCATGGGCAAGAAGGTGGCCCCCCGGAAAAAATCAACAACCGCCGTCGTCTACTGCCAGGAATAGTGCGTATCCGGTTTTCTTCTCCTCGAAGGCGAAATCCATTCAAGAGGTAACCATGCCGGTAACGGCTGCGCCGGGGAACGTCGATATTTGGTACGAGATTTTCGGCGAGGGCCCGCCCCTCCTTCTCGTCAGCGGAACCGGGCACGATCACACCCTGTGGGCGAACCAGTTTCCCTACTTCAAGCGCGAGTTCCGCTGCATCGTTTTCGACAACCGCAGCGCCGGGAAAAGCGGGGTCCCCCCGCCGGGATACAGCCTCGCCGACATGGCAGGCGACGCGGCGGCGGTGCTGGACGCGGCGGGGGTGGAAAAAGCCCACGTCATGGGCTACTCGATGGGCGGCCACATTTCTCAAGAGCTTTGCCTTCGCCATCCGGAGCGCGTTCTCAGCCTCGGGCTTCACCACACCTGGGCGCGTAACTGCGCCCGCCTCGGGGATTTTCAGCGGACCCGGAAGCAAATCGCCGAGCGGGGGGACATGGAAACCCTCGCCGCGTTCAGCCTGCTCGGGCTTTATTCGCACGAATACTACGACGCCCATGGCGGGGAGATGAAGGACAAGGCCAGGTGGCTGGCCGAAAACGCGAGCCCCCGGGAAGGGTGGATCGGCCAGCTCGAAGCCACCCTTCAGGGGGACACCCTGGATCGCCTCCACCGGATCGAGGTGCCCACCCTGGTGACCGCCTCCAGCCACGATCTCATCGTCGCCCCCCACCATGCCGAGGAAATCCACTCCCGCATCGAAGGCTCCCGAAAGGTCATCCTCGAGGGGACCGGCCACGTCGCCCTCATCGAGCGACCCGGGGAATTCGCGCGGATTTGCCTCGAATTTCTGCGCAAGGTGGCGAAATCGGGATAAAATGCCCGCCGCCTGAATGCCCGCTCCTTTTTCATCCCTGGGGGAATCGCCTGGCCATGCGCCGTATCCTGAGATGGTTGTTTCCAGAAAAACCGCCCGCGGGCCGCTCGCCCGAGGCCCCCCCTGGCGGGCAGCCCCCGCCGAGCCCGTTCGGGGGCGCCCCTCCGGGCCTGCCCATGGCCCCCCCGTCCGCTGGCGCAGTTCCCGAGGCGGAGCTGTCCCGGCGCATCGCGGACCATGCCGAATGGCTGGATTCGGGCGGAAAAAAGGGCGCGCGGGCTGATTTTCAGGGCTGGCCCCTCCGCTACTCCAACTTCTTCATGGCGCGGCTCGAGCGGGCCGATCTCGTGGGCGCCGACCTTCGGAACGCCAACGCCCAGTGGGCCAACCTCAGCGGAGCGGACCTCGCCGGCGCAAAGCTCGGGGAGGCCGACCTGTTCCAGTCGAATCTTTCGGGCGCCAATCTGCGGTCCGCCGCCGCGCCGGGGGCGATTTTTTTCCTGAGCGATCTCCGGGGGGCGGATCTGACCGGAGCCGATCTGAGCCGGGCCGACCTGCGCGGCGCCCACCTCCAGGGCGCCCGCCTCGGCGAAGCCAATCTCGCCGGAGCCGATCTCGAAGGGGCCGAACTCGCCGGGGCCGATCTCGCCGGAGCCCTCGGCCTCATGCCCGATCAGCTGGATTCGGCTGTGAGAGACCCCGACGCCCCCGAAGCGGATTTGAGCGAACTCTCACCGGATGAGCTGGCCAAAATCCTCTCGGCCCACGGTCAATGGGTGGAAAGCGGGGCGGCGGAGGGCCGGCGGGCCGATCTGAGCGGGCGAAACCTCGAGGGGGCGGAGCTGGCCGGAGCAAATTTCCGCCTCGCCCTGCTGGCCGGCGTGAACCTGAAGAACGCGAACCTCTCCCGGGCCGCATTCCAGGGGGCCGACCTGCACGGGGCAAAGCTGGCGGGAGCGGACCTGGGCGGCGCCTGGCTGCTCGGAGTCGACCTCCGGGAAGCCAATCTGGATGAGACGAATCTCGAAGGGGCCATGCTCCGCGCCGCCAAGCTACAGGGGGCGAGCCTGCGGGGGGCCCGGCTGGCCAGAGCCAACCTCCAGGGCGCGCGCCTGGAGGGCGCCGACATGGCCGGGGCCGATCTCGAGGGCGCCGATCTGGAGCGGGCGACGGGCCTGTGAGCGTTGGCCTCTGGATGAATTCGGCTAGGCCTGGCTCCGCTCCAGCATCTCCATCACCTTGGGGGTGTCGGTGATCCAGCCGGCTTTGGTCTCGAAGAACCACAGGGTGGCGTCGCGGGTGAAATCGGGCCCGGCGTGGTTCATGGCGTCCTCGATGAGGATGGGCCAGAACTCGGCGAAGTAGGCGTCCCGCGCCGTGCTCTCGACGCAGACGTTGGTGGCGACCCCGGAGAAGAGCAAATAGCGGATGTCCATCCCGTTCAGCAGGCTTTCGAACGCCGTCCCGGCGAACCCGCTGTAGCGCGCCTTGGGGACGACCAGGTCCCCGGGTTCGGGCCGGATCTCGTCCACGATCTGCCAGCCCCAGGTGCCCACGGTGATGAACTTGTCCCGGTCGGGGCCCCCCTTCCGGATCTTCCGGACCGCCGCGTGCCTTTCCCGGTTCGGGGACATCTCCCCTCCCGCATCGGACAGGTCCGGGCGGTAGCCGAATTGCAGATAAATAACCTTCACGCCCGCCGCGCGGGCCGCGGGGAGTAGCCGCTCGTGGGCCGCGATGACCGGCCGGGTCCGCTCCTCGTCGATGCCCTCTCCGATGAGGTCGAGCATCCCGCCCTTTTTGGCGTAGGCGTTTTGCATGTCCACCACGATGAGCGCGGTGCGTTTCAGGTCGATCTCCACCGGCTTGGGCCGTGCCGCGAGCGTCGCCATTACCTCTCTCCTTTTGGGTGCGTTCGTCTGAGCATAGGAGAGTCTAGCAGGTTTCTTTTTTTTTGAAATTCCCTGTCAATATGTCCTCCCTTCCGAGGCAATCGGAAAATAATCGGCCCTCATATTCCAGTAAAGTATTGAAGTAAAATGAAGTATTCGAATCGTAATTGTGTCTTCAGTATTGAATCATTGACAAGTTCGAATGGGAGGCCGTATATTTTGCGTGGGTGAGTAGATCGCGGATTGCCGTTGGCTGGTGAAACATCCAGCAGCCGCTAGTCGGTGGGAACCAACGGTCCGGCGCTCACCCGTTTTTTATTTCCATTCGTCTAACCATTCATATCCGGACTGAGATGCCAATTCCCGTTTGATGGCCGGCGGGAAAAACTTCAGTCCATAACTTGTATAGTTTCCATTCCGCGAATAAATTGCTGGCTTCATAATCTCCAGGTATCGGGGTTCGGGTGCCGATCCCGATGGAGGGTTAAGAGCATTGAAGGCGGCTCCGCCATAGGCGTCCGCTATCTGGAGCCCTTTCGATTGGCCCGCTCCCAACACTCTCATTTTCCCAATGTGTCTCCACTCAATTGAGGTTTTTTGATCGATTCTTAGCCGGGACATATAGTATTCAAAAGCGTCGTAGTTCA
>DNYS01000002.1:5227-13458 GCA_003506735.1 Nitrospinota bacterium | reverse complement strand
TTGGAATAAATTTCTTTTTGATCGGGTTTCAGCCTCCGCCAGTGAAGGTTCTGTCGGGCATTTTTTCCGGTCATTCGGCACATTTGATTCACAATATTGTCGGCCAAAGTCCGGTTGGCGGTTACAACGAGAGCGCCTGAAATAAAAAAACCATCGCGTGCTCCCTGCCGAACCTCCCGATTCCGGCCATTGGAACCCTTCGTCTCCAGATTCATCGATATACAGAGAATAAGAGCTTGCCATGTTGGCCCTGTCCCCATGTTCATTGAATGGATTCGTCCGAAATATTCTTTTCAATAATTTATGTGCGAATTCTTGTTATTTGTAAAATCAAGCCCCTGGATTGTCCTGGAAAAGTCCTTCTTGACGACTACCGTGTAAATGACTTAATGTTAAGTAGTTTAACGTTATTGTATTAATATAGACAGCTGAATAAATTTCGCTTGAAAGAGGATCGCATGGGCAGCCTGTATGAGGGCTCGAAGACGGAGACGCGGGCGCTGAGCGCGCTCATCAACCTCGTCCGCTCGGCCGAGTCGGTGATGGGCCGCCTGAAGGGCCAGTTCGCGGGCCTGGCCATCACCCAGAGCCAGTTCAGCGCCCTGGACGCGCTCATTCATCTGGGGCCCCTCTCCCAGCGGGAGCTCGGCGAGAAGCTGTTCAAGACGAGCGGGAACATCACCATGGTGGTGGACAATCTCGAGCGGGCCGGGCTGGTCCGGCGCGGGCGGGACGCGCGCGACCGCCGCCGGGTGGCCGTCCGCCTCACCCCGAAGGGAAAAAGGACGATTCAGGGGCTCCTGCCCCGGCGCGTGGCCGCTATCCATGAGGAGATGGGGGCGCTGACGGCCGCCGAGCAGGAGGAGCTCCGCCGCCTCTGCCGCAAGCTGGGGCGCCAGGAATAGTAAATAGCGAATAGTTCGTTTAAGGAGAAAAACCATGCCCGAAGCCGTGCAAAAAAGGGCCGCACAAATAGAGACCGTCGATGCGGACGCCGATCTGATCGAGCACTACTATGAGCGAGGGTTTTCGGACGGGCTGCCCGTCGCGCCGCCCACGCCCGAAAAAGTCGAGGCGATGGTGGCCGCGCTGGGCGGGGAGCCGGATTTCCTCGAGGGCCGGGTGCCGCCCCGCTGGGGGAGCCTTACCCGGGAGGTCCTGGCGATCAACGCGGTCATGGCCGGATGCCTGCCCGAATACGCGCCCGTCGTCCGCGCGGCGATGCGGGCGCTTTGCGATTCGCATTTCAACCTGAACGGGATTCAGGCGACCACCCACATGGCCTGCCCGCTCCTGGTCGTGAACGGCCCGATCCGGGGCGCGATCGGGATGAACGCGGACTGCAACGTCTTCGGCTCGGGGAACCGGGCGAACGCGACGATCGGCCGGGCGGTGCGGCTGATTCTCCTGAACACCGGCGGCGGCTGGCCGGGCGAGCTGGACAAAAGCACCCTCGGCCATCCGGGCAAGTACACCTACTGCATCGCCGAGAACGAGGAGATCAGCCCCTGGGCGCCCTACCACGTCGAAAAGGGCTATGCCCCCGAAGACAGCACGGTGTTCGCCATCGCGGCCGAGGCCCCCCACAGCGTCACCAACCACATATCGGACGATCCGGAGGGGATTCTGGAGAGCATCTGCTCGGCCATGAGCACCATCGCCCACAACAACGCGGTCAGCAGCGGCTCGTGCGCCGTGGTGATCGGGCCCGAACACGCCGCCACCATCGCCGGAAAGGGCTGGACCCGGCACGACGTGCGGAGCTTTCTTTGGATGAACACCAAGAACACCTTCGCCGACGTGAGCTTCGGCCACCGCTACGGGAAGGTGTACAACCGCAACCTGCCCCGCTGGTATGGGCGCGAGGCCGAATCGCGGATTCCCATCGTCCCGTCCCCCGAGAATATCCACCTCTTCGTCGCGGGCGGGGAGGCGGGCCGCTTCTCGGCGTTCATCCCCGGCTGGGGGCACATGACCAACCCGGTCCTGCGCGCGGTGGACAGCGGCGAGCCCGCCCCGGGCGCCATATGCGTGGACGGCACCTGCATGCTCTAGGCAGATTTGAAAGCTGAACGCTCCGGGCGGTTTTTTAACGCTGAAATCTGAAAGCTCTGGGCAAGTTGAAAGCTGAACAAGGAGAAAATCGGATGAACCCACCTGAATCGAACCAAGTCGTCTACGATCCGCGCGGCACTGTGGATGCGGAGCCCCGGCCGATCTCGAAGCGCCCGGCCTCCCTCGAAGGGCTCCGGGTCGGCGTTCTCGACAACACGAAATGGAACGGCCGGCGGTTTCTCGAAAAGACGCTCGCCCTCCTTCAGGCCAGCGAGGGGCTGGGCGAGGTGACCTATTACAAGAAAGAGAGCTTTTCCAAAAACGCCGCGCCGGAGCTCATCGGACGGATCGCGGCCGAGAACGATGCCGTCATCACCGGCATCGGCGACTGAGGCTCCTGCACATCGTGCTGTATGCACGACGGGGTTTACCTGGAGCAGCTCGGCGTCCCGACCGCGGTCATCGTCACCGAAACATTTTTGCACGAGGCCCACGTCCAGCGCGCGGCGCTGGGGATGGACGGCATCGATCCGGTCATTGTCCTCCATCCCCTCTCCACCCTCACCGAGGATGAGATCGGCGGCCGCGCCGCCGCCGCCGCGCCCCAGGTGAAAAAGATCCTGCTGGGGGGGTAGAATCCCCCCCATGAAAAAACCCCTGGAGGGCATCCGGGTCCTGGATCTGACCCAATATCTGGCCGGGCCCCAGGCGACGCTGTTTTTGGCCGCTCTGGGGGCCGAGGTGATCCGCATCAACCCCCCGGGCGGGGACGACCCTGTCGCCTCGCGGCCGCCCTTTGTGGGCTCGAAGGGCGTCTCGTTTCAAAAGCAGGCCGACGACGACATCGGCATCGCCTACCTCAAGCGGGGGCGGAACAAAAAATCCATCACCCTCGACCTCAAGGCTCCGCGCGGGCGGGAGCTGTTCCTGCGCCTGGCGGATACGGCGGACGTGCTCGTCGAAAACTTCGGGCCGGGGACGGCGAAGCGGCTCGGCATCGATTATCCCTCCCTGAAGGAGGGGCGGCCCGGACTCGTTTACTGCTCGATCACGGGCTACGGCGCGACGGGGCCCGATGCCGGGCTCAAGGCCTACGATGCGGTGATCCAAGCGGCGTCGGGGCTGATAAGCCTGACCGGGTTTCCGGACGGCCCGCCCGCCAAGGCGGGATCGACGCTCGGGGACAGCCTCGGGGGCACGTTCGCCTTCGGCGGAATCATGACGGCGCTCTTCCACCGGGAGCGGACGGGCGAGGGCCAGTTCGTGGATATCTCGATGTCGGACTGCCTGTTCTCGCTGATCTTCGATGAGCCCATGGACTGCTACGAGGAACTCGGGCTTCCCGAGCGCATGGGCAACCGGATCATGCGGCTTTCCCCGTTCAACTCCTATCCGGCCCGGGACGGCTGGCTCATCGTCGCCACGGGCACCGATGGCCACTGGCGCGATCTCCTCCGCGTCATCGGGCGGGGGGATCTGATCGGTGATGCGCGCTATGCGGACATGACCGGCCGCCTCACCCACAACGAGGAGATCGACGCCCTCATCGGGGAGTGGACGAAAGAGCGAGAGGTGGGCGAGGCCGTGCACCGCCTCCGGGAGGGCAGGGTGATCTACGGCCCGGTCCGGGATATTCGGGAAATCCTCGCCTGGCCCCATTTACGGGAGCGCGGGATGATCGGCGAGGCCCTCCATCCCACCCTCGGGCCGCTGCCGGGCGTTCACGCTCCGGGTTTTCCCATCAAGCTGGAAAAATCCCCCGGCGGCTACGAGCGCCCGGCGCCCCTCATCGGCGCGCACACGATGAGATTTTCGGCGGCCTCCTCGGCCTCGATTCGGAAGAGATTGCCCGGCTGAAAGAGGAAGAAGTCATCTAGGCCGGCGTGAATTTTCGCCGGGAGGAGTTCTCACCACATTGTCCGCTTGGCGCGCTCGGGCCACTCCCGGTCGTATTTCTCGCCGTCCACGCGGCCCCCACTCAGCGCATCGAGTATCTGCCCCGGAGTGGGTAGGGTGTCCGGCTCGACGTGCTTACCGGGGTTCCATAAATCCGAGCGGATGATGGCCCTGGCGCACTGAATATATATTGATTCGACCGTTACCACGAGCACGGATCTCGGCGCTTTACCGTGAGATACGAAGGATTCGAGAAGAGCGGGTTCGGTGGCGATTCGCGCATTGCCATTTACCCGGAGGGTGTTGCCGGAGCCGGGTATCAGAAAAAGAAGCGCCACGCGCGGATCATGGACGATGTTACGAAACGAGTCGATTCGGTTGTTGCCATGCCGGTCGGGAAGCATCAGCGTTCGCTCGTCGTGGACGCGCACGAAGCCGGGTTCGTCTCCGCGCGGAGAGCAATCAAGCCCCTCGGGCCCACCGGTCGCGACCGCCACGAAAGGGGAGGCCTCGATCAACGTGCGGTAGTGGGGGATGATAAGATCGGTTTCCTTTATGATGGAGGGTTCCCGAGGCTTTCCGTAGAGGTCCTCGAGTTCTTCAATTGTGTTGATGGTTTTCATCTCTGGAACTTCCATTATGAGATAATGGGACCATCGGCCCCAAATTCCGTCTCAAAATACCGATAGTGGTGAAGGTATAAAAGAGCGAGACCCCGCGCAAGCGCTTTCATATGTACGAGGACCGCTAGCTGAACATGCAGCGTTTACCGAAGGTTTTAATTGTCGACGAAATATTCTAAGGCGTAAAAATATGGAATACCCATAAATTCGGTTTATAAGTTCGCAATGAAGGAGATTTCTTTGTGCCGACACTGATCCTGGAGAGCCCGGGGAAGATCAATATTTATTACGAGGAGGAGGGGGCCGGCGATCCGCTGGTGAGGTGGGCTCCGGCCTTTCTCTGCTTCGCGCGCGTGGAATAAATCCGGCCCCTCCTCTGTAGTTTAAAGGATGACCCATGCAGTTTTAATGGATGACCCACACCGGCCGCGCATCCACCAGTCTCCGGTTCATCTCCGGTTTCACCCCAAACACCGGCCGGACACGGATTTTCGACTTGGAGGGATGAAGAGCATGAACTACCCACAAGCCATCGTCGCCGCCGCGGGTATCCTGGCGGGCGCCATCGTCTTGAACCAATTAGGGCAAACCGCGCCGGTCCCGCCCCTGCCCTGGCCGGGCGGCCGGTATCAGATTGCGGCCACTCCGGGCCAGAGGGTGGCCAACGCCTGGTGGCTCGACGTCAAGACGGGCGATCTTTACCGGTGCTTCGCGACGGGGGGGATGTACGGGGCCATCTGCCGGCCCGCGCGGATGATCGAGCACAGCGATTCGAAACCGGATGAACCCGGCGGCCCCGACCGAAACAGCGCAAGCCTGCCGGCCGGGGAGGAGCGGACGGCGTGGCGGCGCTGATGCGCGGGGTGGATGCGTGAGTCTCTAAGGGGCAGTTTTATTTAGAATCACTCAAATACTTGATTTGTAACGGAAACTTTAATTTTTCAGCTGGCGAGGGCGCCCGGGCCCGGCGGTGGGGGCGGGCGGGTCTGTTCCAGGGGCCGGGAGTGGTATGATGGTGCCGTTCCGAATATTGTGGATTTGCACTGGAATCGTTCTGCCAAGGAGACATGCAGCATGCGCATTTGCACGTTCAGCCTGGGAGGAGATCCCCGCGTCGGCGTCCTGTTCGGCGATCGAATCGCCGACCTGACCCTATCGTTCGCGCTTTCGCTCACGGACATGGATCCTTTAGAGGCGCTCGAGACCGCCGAGGAGATCGTCGCGCCATCGTGCGAGGAGCTTCTGGACGACATCGAGACCACCGAGGGGATCGCCGAAAGCGCCCTCTCGGCCCTCAAGATCCTCCGCCGAAAAAAGCAGCCGCTCGCCTTCGACGGCATGCCCATCGTTTTCGATCCCGAGAGCGTGGAGGTGCTCCCCCCCGTCTCGGAGGTGACGCTGTTTTGCATGGCGCGCAACTATGTCGCCCATGCCGCCGAGATGGCGAAAAGCAAGATCGCCGAGTTCAAGGATGAGCTTCCGCTCTTTTGCTTCATCAAGCCCCCCACGAGCATCAACGGCCCCTACGATCCCGTCATCGTTCCGCGCTCGATGAAAAAGCTCGACTACGAACTCGAACTCGGCGTCGTCATCGGCCAGGGAGGCCGGAACATTCCGGTCGAGAAGGCGATGGACCATGTCGGCGGCTACACCCTCATCAACGACATGAGCGATCGGGGAAACCTGCGGCTGAGCGGCGACAACCGGTTCATCGACTGGTTCGAGATGAAAGGGCCCGACGGTTTCGCGCCGACCGGCCCGTATATTCTTCTCAACGGCAAGGGGGTGGACCCCCACAAGCTGCGCATCAAGCTCTGGGTGAACGGCGAGCTCCGCCAGAACGCCTCGACCGGCGACATGGTCTGGAAGGTGGACGAGCAGGTCGCCTACCTTTCGACGATCGCCACCCTCCGGCCCGGCGACATCATCGCGACGGGCTCTCCGGCGGGGAACGCCGCCTCGTGGGGAAAATTCCTCCGGCCCGGAGATGTCATCGAGGGCGAAATTTCGAAGATCGGCCGCCAAAAATACGAGATTCAGGCGGGCCGTCCGGTTTACACGATTCTCTAGACCGGGATCGATTGGGCGTCCGGCGGCGCCCGCTACGTTTTTGGGAGAAAGAATGATGAATCCGGAATCGGCGGCGGAAGTGGACCTTCAGCAAATCCGCGATCTCGACAAGGCGCACGTTTGGCATCCGTTCCTCAATCACAGCGGCCTGGACGAGAACCCGCTCGACATGATCGTCCGGGGCGAGGGCTGCACCGTCACCGACGGGGAGGGAAAGGAATTTCTCGACGCCATGGCGGGGCTTTGGTGCGTGAACATCGGCTACGGCCGCAAGGAGGTGGCCGAGGCCGTCTACCGGCAGCTTCTCGAGCTTCCCTACTATCCCCTCAGCAAAATCACCCTCCCGGCGGCGCGGCTGGCCTCGAAGCTCGCCGATATCCTTCCGGGCAATATCGAGCGCATCTGGTTCGTGAACTCGGGCTCCGAGGCCGTGGACACTGCCATCAAAATCGCCCGCTCCTGGGGCCGGCGAAACGGGGGCCGCTACAAGATCATCGCCCGCTACCAAGGCTACCACGGGGGCAACATCGGGGGAGCGAGCCTGACGGGGCAGACCGCCCGCCGCGTGCCCTTCGAGCCGCTCATGCCCGGCGTCATCCACGTCCAGGCGCCCTACTTTTTCCGGAGCGGGGCATCGAGCGAGACCGAGCTGGCAGAGCGGCTGGCGGAGGAACTGGACGCCGTGATCCGCTACGAGAGCCCGGGCACGGTCGCCGCCTTCATCGCCGAGCCCATCATCGGGGGCGGCGGCGTGATTTTGCCCCCGGCGGACTACCTGAAGAAAATGCGCGAGGTCTGCACCCGCCACGGCGTGCTCCTGATCCTCGATGAGGTGATCACGGGCTTTGGCCGGACGGGCGAGCTTTTCGCCTCAGACCTTTACGGGGTGAAGCCCGACATCATGACGATGGCCAAGGGGCTGAGCAGCGGATACCTGCCCATCGGCGCGACGGCGGTGACGGACGATGTGTTCCAGGTCATGAACGGCGAGGGCGATACGGGCTTCATGCAGATCAACACCTACGGCGGCCACCCGGCCTCGTGCGCGGCGGCGCTGAAAAACCTGGAGATTATGCTGGACGAGGATATGCCCCAAAACGCCCGGCGGGTGGGCGAGGGCCTGGGCACGGCGCTGAAAAAATTGAAGGACATTCCCTGCGTGGGCGATGTCCGGGGCGTCGGCCTCCTCTGGGGAATCGAACTCGTGGATGAGGGCGGAGATCCGCTGCCGGGCGAGGAAACCGCGCAGGTCGTCTCCTACGTTAAGAACGAGGGCGTCCTCATCGGCAAGAGCTCGGGAATCGCCGAGGGGCCCTCGAACACCCTGACCATCGCCCCGCCGCTCATCCTGACCGAAGAGCAGGCGGCGCGGGTTGCTACGGCCATCGAAGTGGGGCTCACGAAATTCCAGGCCGGGGGGTAGGCTCCGGATCGGGCGGCCTGCTCTTCGGTCAGGATGAACGGAAGGGGAGCGCTCCAGATAAAAGTTCGGTTCGCCCGAATCGCCTTTCCGTTTGGAATAAAATTTCCCGGTTGGGGAAACAGGCTGAAATCAGGTCCTTCCGGGATGCGGGGGGGGGGGGGGGG
>DNYS01000002.1:0-5076 GCA_003506735.1 Nitrospinota bacterium | reverse complement strand
GGCCGACTGCAACTACTGAGGCAACGTGCGATCCGCTTCGGCGAAGCGGGACGGTCTCACCGAGGAGATGATCGACGAGGGCATCGAGAACTTCAGAGAGAGCGACAAGTTCACCGAAAGCGAAAAGATTGCCCTGGAGTACAGCGAGCTGATGCAGTTCGAGCCCGAGAAGATCGACGGCGCTTTCTACGCGAGGCTTCAGGAGCTTTATTCAGACGAGGAGATCGTCGAGCTCGGAGCCTTCATCGGCTTTAACGTGGGCTACCACACGTTTTTCCGGACGCTGGATTTCTATCCGATGTTCTCGCCCGACGGCCACCTGGTGAGCCAGGAGGAATCGCGCCGCATCTACGGCGACCGCCCGACCTCTCACCTGCGGGGCGCGATGGCGCGCGCCACCGGCGAGGGCGAATCCGAAATCGAATCAGGAAGCGAATAAACCGTCTATTCAGGAGGAATCCGCGGTGCCATTTATCGAACCTCTCCCGGAGGATCGGATCGACCAGGCCGGCTTCGGGAAGCTGCTCAAGCGTTCCCGGGATATCCAGGCGCCGGACGAGCTATTTGTCCGGATCCTGGCCCATGCGCCCGGCTACGCCAAGGCGCTGCACGGTGCCATGCACATGGCCCACGCCGAAGGAAACGTGGACCACAAGCTCAAGGAGATCATCCGGGTCCAGCTCTCCCGGAATGCGGAGGACACCTATTTCGCCAACCTCCGCTCGGAGAAAGCCAAGAAAGAGGGCCTGACCGAGGAGCGCATCGAGGCGGGGTGCGGGGATTTTGAAAACGACCCGGGATTCACCGACGCCGAAAAGTGGGCGCTTCGCTATGCCTGGCTGATGTACCGCGAGCCGAAGAAGCTGAACGCGGAGTTCTACGGCGAGGGCAAAAAGCATTTCTCCGAGGCCCAGATCATGGAGCTCGGCGGTTTCATCGCCATCCACTACGGCATGCAGGTCTTCATGCGCACGCTCCGGGCGTTTCCCATGCACGATCCGGAGGGGAACCCGATCAGCCAGGAAGAGTCCGAAAAAACCTACGGTTCGAGCGTGGGCGGGCGGAAAAAATAATTCGAGAGGAGAAAACAATGGCCTATTCGTTTCAGGAGTTTTGCGCGGACTGCGAAGAGGCGCTGAAAGCGGACGCCAGCGAGGCCGGGCGCAAGGAAATCCAGAAGCATTTCGATAAAATCCTGGCGCATCCCGAATTTGTAGACGGGATACTGGGCGAGAATTCCGAGCCCGGCCGCCACATCATTCATCACAACAAGGAATCGGATATGTACGTCCTGGCGCACGTTTATAAAGACGCCGGCAGCGCCGCGCCCCACGACCACGGCCCATTCTGGGTCATCTACGGAAACGCCACCGGCTACACCGACATGAAAGAGTACCGGCGTCTCGACGACGGCTCAAAGGAAGGCTACGCCGAGCTGGAGGTGTCCAGCGAATACCGCATCGAGGCGGGAACCTCTTCCATCTACGATGTCGGCGACATCCACTCCATCGACTATCCGGCGAATTCGACATTTATCCGCGTGGTGAGTGGGGACGCCGAGAGCGGAAAAAACCTGCGCTTCAACCTGGAGAACCGGACGGTGGAGGTTCAGGACCGGGGGAAGGAAAAGCGCATTGTCTCGAAGGTGGACGGCTAGGCCGGTTGGGGGAGGATGACGCATGGCCCGATCGAATAACCTCTCTACCGAAGAGCAGGCGGCCCTAATCCAGAGGCTTCAGGAGTGGATCCAGGCCGAAATGGAGCGGGGAATCCCGATGGAGAGCATCCTCGTCGCTTGTGGGGAGTGCGGAATCGTGCCCCTGCCGCCAGAGGCGGAAGATGAAAACCCCGAGGTATCGGACTGAGGGAGCTTGTGAAATCGCTGGAGAGACTTCATACGTTTCCATTTTTTGTAGTAATTTTGGGCATGTATTAAATTTTACTCCAGGGGTTATGGGGATCAAACCTGATAAACCTAACGTGGCCGAAATTCCTCCTGAAAAAGAAGAAAAATAACTGGAGATTTCATGGGGTAGTTCACCGGACCCATTTGGTGCGGCGAGGGAGCGCCCGGCAGGTTATTTCGGCGCTCTTTGCCATGTCCGCGCGTTCATTGTATACCTTGCCGGTCTCATAGCCCAGGAAGCCCGCCATCGCGGGACGTCCCCTTTTTGGGGGCGGGCGGCCGGCCTTGGATGATTCAGATCCCGCGGGAGGATTTTTTTGTGGCACAAGCCGTTTGCAATGACATTCAGATAGCTTTTGACGACACCGATTTCGGCTCCACCAAGACCCCCATTGTTTTTCTGCATGCCCACGGGTTGAACCGCTCGATGTGGGACCGCCAGCGCCAGGTCCTGCGCGCATCGCACCGCGTCATCACCTTTGACCTCAGGGGACACGGGGGCTCCGAGAAGCCGGCCACCGGATACGGCCGCGATGAGGAGATCAAGGATCTCGAAAGCTTCCTGGACGTGGCGAAAGTGCCAAAAGCGCATCTGGTGGGGTTGAGCCGGGGCGCCGGCATCGCCCTGGGCTTTGCCGCCGCGCATCCGGACAAGACGGCTTCGGTGATCGCCATGGGCGCCGGCTTCGACCTGGACCGCCTTTTGCCCGAATTCGCCGAACAGCGCCTTCAGACGATGGCGACGCTGCGGGGCGAGGGGCTCCGGGCGGCCAAGGAGTATTGGATGTCGCTCCCGATTTTCGGGCCCGCACTGGAAAAAGAGGAAGTGGCGTCGAAAATCGAGCAGATCATGCTCACCTACACGGGGACGCACTGGCTCGATGAGAATCCGCCGAGGGATTCCTCGCTGGCCGACGTGGTTTTAGGAATCACCGCCCGGACGCTGATCATGGTGGGCGAGCGGGATCTTCCCGGTTTTCTGGCCTGTGCCGATGAGTTGGCCGAAAAGATCCCGGGTTCCAGGAAAGAGGTCGTCCTCGATGTGGGTCATCTGATCAGCCTGGAGGCGCCGGAGGAGACAACCGCGGTCATCGAGGCGTTCATCTCGGACGGCGCGCCGGCGCAGGCCTAGCGAAAATGCAGGCCTAAGAACCGGCCAAATCCACGACTCACCCGTAAGGCGCACCGATAGCGCTCCCGCAAGGAGATTTCGGGGATGGGTTTATCCGAAAATGTGCGGCATATCGAAACCGATGTCCTCATCATCGGCGGGGGCGTCGCCGGGATGATGGCCGCCGTCGGATGCCGGCGTTCGGGCGTCCGGCCGGTTCTCATGACAAAGGCCACCTACCCCTCGGGAAGCTCCTCCATGGCGCGCGGCGGCCACACCGCCGCCTTCGGTCATTCCCATCCCGACGACAAACCGGAGTTTCTTTACGAGGACTCGGTGCAGGCGGCCTACGATCTGTGCAACCTGCGCCTCATGCGCGTCATGAGCCACGAGGCCATCGACCGGACGATCGAGCTCGACGCCTGGGGTCTGGGGCTCGTCTGGCTCAAGGACGGCCGGTATCACCAAAAGCCCAGCGCATCGCACCGCTACGACCGCCTTCTCCATTGCGGAAAGCTGATGGGCAAGCCCCTGATGAACTCGCTCTTTAAAAAGATGAAGGAGTGGGATTTCGAGACCACCGCCCATGTGATGTTCGTTGATCTGATGAAAGAGGGCGGCCGCGTCGTGGGGGCGTGAGGGTTTTTCTACCGGGATGGAACGCCCGTCGCCGTCCACGCGCGCTCGACCGTCATGGCCACGGGAGGCGCTCCCCAGCTTCACGAGCTCAACGATTCGCCCCCCTACATATCGGGCGACGGCTATGCCATGGCGCTGCGGGCGGGCGCGGATCTGATCGACATGGAATTCATCGACTACCAGCTCCTGGCCGCCGCGCCCGAGCGGATAAGGGGATATCCGCCACACACGAGCGGGTTCATCAACGCGGGCGCCTACCTCTACAACAAGGATGGAGAGCGGTTCATGTGGCGCTACGACCCGGAGCGCGGCGAGCGCGCCACCCGGGCCATCGTGAACCGCGCCGTGGGAACGGAAATCTACCAGGGACGTGGAACCGAAAGCCACGGAATTTTGCTCGACGCGCGCCATGTGTTCGATGTGGTCAACAACGGGGCCACGGCGGACATTGTGCGGGTTTTTAGAAACTGCGGCGTGGACATGGCCGAGTCGCCCATCGAGGTGGCCAGCGGCCCGCACACCTACCTGGGCGGAATCCGCATCGACGAGTGGGGCCGCACCACGATCGAGGGATTCTACGCTGGCGGCGAGGCCGCTGGCGGAATCCACGGAGCCAACAGAACGGGCGGCGCGGCGCTCGCGGACAGTTATGTATTCGGACTTCGGGCCGAAATCGGCGCCGCCTGCGAGGCCGGAGATCGGGAGCGGCCCGACCCGGAGGGCGGCGGATGGCGCGAGGGGATCGCCTGGCTCGAGGAGCGCGCAAACCGCTCCGGCGGCGGGGGGGTGGATGAAATCAGAAGAGAGGTTCAGCAGGTTGGCACCGTCACCATCGGGCAAATCCGGGACGGCGATCGTTTGAAGAAAGCCCTGACTGAGCTGGATGCGCTCGAGCGGGATAACGATGAGGTGTCCGTCTCCGGAGATTCCCCGAAAAAGCGCTGGGAGTGCATGCGCCGGATTCTGGAGACGGGAAACCTCATTCAGGTGGCCAGGATGCTCACGACGGCGGGCCTCATGCGCGAGGAGAGCCGCGGCGGGCATTTTCGCTTCGATTTTCCCGACCTGGACGATGAGAATTGGAGATGCAATATTGTTTTGCGGGCTCATAACGGGGAAATATCGGCCCGCCGGGAGGAGATTCCGGGCGAGGGGGTGGGGGATCCGCCCCCGGGGGTCCCCTCAACGGCGGCCATACCCGTGGAATGAGGGTTTTTGGAGATCGAACGGATCCTGTAACAAGCTGAATATAGGCACCTTATAAAAAAAACCGGCCTGGAACCGGCCTAAATGGAACGCTTGTCATTTTTCCTTTGACAATTGGGGTAGCGAGGTCTATATTCCGTTTCCGCCTCACGAATTCGGCGTTGGTTTGGCCGGTCCGGAGCGGCTGGATTTTCCGTATTGAAAAGGGAATCCG
>DNYS01000098.1:364-13067 GCA_003506735.1 Nitrospinota bacterium | reverse complement strand
GGGAGGGTTTTTAGAGGCGCCCTGTAGTCGATATATCCGTTACAGATGTCCATCGCGTGGTTGCGGTCCCGGACGAACTCGACCATGAGCATGTAGGTGGGCAGAAGTACGATGGTGTCGATGCCGAAGTGGGCCATGGCCTTGGGGATGTCCCTCGGGCTGGTCATCCCGAGCATCTCGTCCTGCTCACCCATGCCCGAGGCCCCGCCGCCGCGGACGGTGTGGCCGTGAAGCATGACGTCGTACTGATCTCCCACCAGCGCCGGCATGTGGTACTGCCCGCTCCAGTCGGCGAACCGCTTCACCGAGGGGCCGTGAAGGTATTTGGAAAATTCACGGATTTGTTCGAGGTAGTGGGCGTCCACATCCACCACGTGGAGACCGTCGTATCCCATCGCCGTATTCCGGAGCGGCCTAGTCGGCCGTATGCTTCATCCTCGGGTCGAGGACGTCGCGGAGCCAGTCGCCCAGCAGGTTGACGCTCAGCACCGTGACCATCAGGACCAGCCCCGGGAACAGGGCGATCCACCAGGCGGTGTCCAGGAAGGCGCGGCCGTCGGCCAGCATTCCGCCCCAGGTGGGCGTGGGCGGCGGCACCCCGAGCCCCAGGAAGGACAGGGCCGATTCGATGATGATCATGCGCCCCAGATAAAGGGTCGCGATGACGATGGTGGTGGAGATGACGTTGGGGAACAGGTAGAAGGCCAGGATGCGGAACGTGCTGCATCCGGCCGCTTTCGCGCCCATCACGAAATCCTGTTCCTTGAGGGAGAGCACCTCGCTCCGAACCACGCGCGCATAGACGATCCACGTCCTGAGGGCGATGACCAGAATAATGTTTTGCAGGCTCGGTCCCAGGATGGCGACCAGGGTGATGGCGAGCAGGATAAACGGAACCGCTAGGGCCGTATCGACAATTCGGCTGATGATGGTATCCACCCATCCTCCGAAATAGCCTGCGGCGATTCCGACGGAGATTCCGATGAAGCCGCTGATGAGTACGGCGGTGATCCCAACGAGGAGGGAGATTCGCGAGCCCCAGATAATGCGGCTGAGGATGTCCCGGCCCTGCTGATCGGTTCCGAGATGGTAGACGTTGCCGGCCTTGTCCGTGAAGCCGGGCGGCTTGATGTAGCGTATCAGGTCCTGATCGATCGGGTCCAGCGGAGAGAAAAAGCCGGGGATGATGGCGAACAAAATCACGATGATCAGACAGGCCAGTCCGATCATGGCCGGAGGCCTCTTTTTGAGTTCGCGGATGGCGAGCTGAAAATCCGAAGGCCCCCGGGGTTCGTCCTCCAAGGCTGCCAGCGGCGGTGCCAGCGTGTGCGTTTGTTCGACTGCCATTTTCGTTTTCGCTCCCGGTTTTTAATTCCCTAGCTGTATGAAATTCGCGGGTCGAGCCAGGCGTAGAGAATATCCACGGCCAGGTTCACCCCCACGAATACGAACGAAAGCAGCGCCACCGCCGCCTGGACGATGGGGTAGTCCTGGTTGCTGATGGCGTCCACCACCAAAAAGCCCACCCCCGGCCAGGCGAACACGGCCTCGGTCACGACCGTCCCGCCGAGGAGGATTCCCAGCTCCAGCCCCACCAGCGTCACCACGGGGATGGCGGCGTTCTTCAGGGCGTGCCGGACGATGACGAGCCACTCGACGATGCCCTTCGAGCGGGCGGTGCGCACATAGTCCTGCTCGAGGACCTCGAGCATCTGCGAGCGCACGAGGCGCGTGATGCGGGCGGTGGCGTAAAGGCCCGCCGTGACGGCCGGCAAGATGATGTAGTACCAGGCCTCGAAGCCCGACGTGGGGAGCCACCCGAGATAGACGGCGAAAAAAATGATGAGCAGGAGGCCCAGCCAGAAATTGGGCATGGACTGGCCGAACATCGATCCAATCGAGCTGGCATGATCGATCCAGGTGTTCCTGAAGGTGGCCGACAGGACCCCGGCCGGTATGGAGATCAAAATGGCGAGGATCACCGCCGTTATCGCCAGCAGGATGGTGTTGGGGAAATGCTCCAGGACGAGGCCCATCGCGGGTATTTCGTGGCGGTAGGAGAAGCCGAAGTCCCCCCGTATGACCCCCAGGGTTTTCACCCGCTCGGCATTTTCGATATCGACATCGGAAGTCTTGATGTTCTGGGTCTCCCCCAGCAAAATATAATCGACGGTATCGACGCCGAAAAGAAACTTGGCGAACTGGATGGGGAGCGGCTGGTCGAAGCCCATCTCCTTGGAGAAGGCGGCCACTTCCTCTTGGGTGGATTCCAGGGGCATCAGGATGGCCGCCGGATTCCCCGTGATCTGCAGCATCGAGAAGACGAGGACCAAAATCGCCATGAAGACGATGAGGCTCTGAAGAACCCGCCGAATGATGTATGCGCGCATGGGTTTCCTTGTATATGACAGTTTCGATGACCGGTGTTTTATCGTCTATGGTTGATGGATATCGTCGCTATCTTCTCCGCCTCCGTCAAGGCGGGCGCGGGCGCGAATGCGCGCGGCGGGCCCCCCCNNCCCCCCGCGGGGACTCCCCGCCGGGACCCGGTTTCGGCCTCTCCCCGCGCGCCGCCCATGGACATCCGGCGGGAGGGTCCTTAGGATAGGGCCTATCCATTGTCCGGATATGAAGGAATGTCACCGGAAGCCCGTTGCGGCGAACCGTGGAGGGGAGAGGCGCATGCCCGTAGATGCGAAGCTGGACCATCTCGGCCTTTACACGGAGGATATCGAGCGTTCGATGCGCTGGTATCACGAAATCCTCGGGTTTCGCGTCTCGGATTACCTGCCCCCCGGGAACACCGAGGAGCCCGTCGCCCCGGACGGGATCTCCTGGATGCGCTACTCTCATCTTCACCACGACCTGACCTTCGTCCAGTATCCGGTCGAGGCCCTTTCGGAACCCGAAACGGGCCAGCCCGGCAATCTCCAGCAGTTCGCTTTCCACGTGGCTTCCGAGGGTGCCGTCGAGGCGGCCTACGAGGCCGTGACCGCGGCGGGTGTCACCATCGTCAGCCCTCTCAAGCGGGGGCCGGTTCTGGGAATTTTGCAGTTCTACATGGCCGACCCGGACGGCAACAAGGTCGAAATTTTTCACACTCCCGGCCTGGCGCCCCGGCCGGAGCGGAGCGTCGAAAGCCCGGGCCTCATCCGGGTCGATTTCTTGTCTCATGTCGGTGTCTATGCCGGGGACATGGAAAAATCCATCGATTGGTACGAGGAGATGCTGGGCTTCCGCCTCGCGGACAAGCGCGGGGCTGACCCGCCCGAACCCGTCCTCCAGACCAGCGCGCCGCACGGGATCGCCTGGATGAGCAATACCGAGGAACACCATAATCTCGTCCTGGTCCAGCTGGCCCCGGAGGAGATCGGAAGGCCGCTTCCCTTCGGGGGGCGGGGCTCCCTTCAGCAGATCGCCCTCGACATCGAGAGCACCGACGCCCTCATGTCCGCGCACGAGTATCTGGCCGGAAAGGGGGTAGATATCGTCGTGCCCCCGCGCCCCCAGAACTGGAGCGGCGGGATGAAGTTCTACTTCCGGGATCCGGACGGAACCAAGCTGGAAATTTCGAGCGGGATGAAAACTGTTGATCTAGATTACGGCAGCCAATACGAAATCGCCCGGAAGATGGCGGCGACCTGACGGATTTTTTCAACCGGATTCGAGTTACCCCAGAGAATATCTCAGAGGATACCCTAATGAAACTCGCCACCTACCGCAACACCGCGCCCGGCGCGACCGGAGATCGCCTGGGCGCATTGCTGTCGAACGGAAACATGGCCGACCTGCGCCTCGCCTACGCGGGCTATCTCGCCGAGGAGGAAGGAGAGGGCCGCCCCTACGCGATGGCCAACGCGCGAATCCCCCGCGACATGACCCAGTTTCTCGCCGGCGGCGCGCCCGCCCTGAACGCCGCCCGCGTGGCGGTGGATTTCGCCGAGAGCGCCCTCCGATCGGGCGGCGACCCCGTGGGCCCGGGCAGGGAGCTGTGCGCCCTCAAGCCCAAGCACTTTCGCCTGTGCGCCGTCATCCCGCGGCCGGGCAAGTTTTTGCACACCGGCCTCAACTCGAAAAAGCACGTCGAAAACACCGGGAACAAGGCGCCCGAAAACGTCGCCGGGGCCCCCCGGTTCATCAGCTCCCTCATCGGGCACGAGGAGCCGGTGGTCCGCCCGGCGCAGACGACCCGGTTCGACTACGAGGTCGAGGTGGGCATCGTCATCGGAACGCGCTGCAAGGACGTGAAGTCCGAGAACGCCTTCGATCAGATCGTGGGCTATACCATCTACAACGACATCACCGCTCGGGAGGTCCAGCGCTCCCAGGCGTTGGGCGGGGTTTTTCTAGGGAAAAACTTCGACACCACCAATCCGATCGGCCCCTATCTCGTCACCTCGGACGAGGTGCCCAACCCCGAAGAGCTCCTGGTCGAGAGCCGGGTGAACGGCGACGTTCGCCAGCACGAACGGCTGACCGACATGATTTTCGACATCCCGACCCTGATCGCCTTCTTCAGCCAGATGACCCTGGAGCCGGGTGATATCATCTCATCGGGAACCTTCGGAGGCGTCGCCCACGAGCAGCCCGACCCCGAGCCCTTTTTCATGAAGCCCGGCGATGTGGTCGAGTGCGAGGTCGAGCACCTGGGCATCCTGCGCAACCCCATCGTCGCGCCGGAATGATCCGGGCCTGGCCGAAACAATCCGGGTCTAGATAACCGCGAGCGCCGCCCTCGCCGCCGCCACGATCTTCTCGGCGCTCGGAAGCACAAAGGCCTCGAGCTTGGGCTGGACGGGTACGGGAACGTCCAGCGCCGCCACTCGGGCGATGGGGCACTTGAGCGCATCGAAGGCCGCCGCCTGGAGCGAGGCGGCAATCTCGGCCCCCACCCCGCCGTGCAGGTGTCCCTCCTCGGCGATGACGCACCGTCCCGTTTTGCGCACCGAGGCCGCCAGCCCGGCCGTATCGAGCGGGCGGAGGGTGCGCGGGTCCATCACCTCGGCGCTGTAACCCTCCCCGGCCAGCGTTTGGGCCGCCTCGAGACAGTTCGCCACCTGAGAGCCCGTTCCGATCAGGGTGATGTCCGAGCCCTCGCGCTTCACGGCCGCCTGCCCGAAGAGGATCGTGTGGTCGCCCTCGGGGATCGGGCCCTTGTCGTTGTAAAGACACCTGTACTCGATGAAGAGGACAGGGTTGTCGTCCCGGATGGCCGATTTGAGCAGCCCCTTCACGTCCCCGGGGTTGGTCGGCACGACGATCCGGAGACCGGGCACGTTCAGGAACATCGATTCGAGGCACTGGCTGTGGGTCGGGCCGTTCTGGATTCCGCCCCCCTCGGGCGCCCGGATGACGAGGGGAATCTTCACCTGCCCGCCCAGCATGTAGCGCATCTTGGCCGCCTGGTTCGCGATGGGGTCGATGGCCAGCATCATGAAATCGATCCGGCGCATGTCCAGGACGGGCCGGTAGCCCGCCATGGCGGCCCCGACGGCGGCGCCCGTGAAACCGAGCTCGCTGATGGGGGTGTCGCGCACACGCGCGGCCCCGAACCTCTCGGCCAGCCCGGCCTCGGCCGGCGAGATTCTCTCGTTGTTGACGTCCTCGCCCATCACGAAGACCTTCTCGTCGCGGGCCATCTCCTCGTGCAGCGCCGCGTTGATCGCTTCGACATATGTCATCTCAGGCATCGGTTATCCCCAATATAATTCCGCCGCAATGATCAGGCATACAAGTCTTCGTAGGCGTCCTCGATCTTGGGCGCCGGGCTCGCGTCGGCAAACTCGACAGCCTCGGCGAGTTCGGCCTCGACGGCGCGGAAGTGCTCCTCCTTCTCTTCGGGGGAGATCTCCAAAACCCTTTCGGCGACGGTGAGCGGATCGCGCTCGCGCCAATCGTTCCACTCGGCCTCGCTCCGGTAGGTGCCGAATTTCTCCTCCCGCCGCGAGTGGCCGTAGAAGCGGTAGGTCTTCGCCTCGACCAGCGACGGGCCCTCGCCCGCGCGCGCGCGCCGGACGGCCTCGGCCACCACCTCGTGGACGGCGAGAACGTCCATGCCGTCCACCGTGATCCCCGGCACGCCGTAGCCCTGGGCGCGGACACTGATGTCCTCGACGGAAGTGGAGGTTGCCACCCCCGTGCTCGATGCGTAGCGGTTGTTCTCGCAAAAATAAATCACCGGCAGCTTCCAGATGGCACAAAGATTCATCGACTCGTGAAACGCGCCCTGGTTCGAGGCCCCGTCCCCGAAAAACGAGACCGCCACCTGGCCCTTTCCGTTGAACTGGAACGCCAGCCCGATGCCGGCGGCCAGGGGCATGTTCGAGCCCACGATCGAGTGCGCCCCGTAGTGGCCCTTGGAGACATCGGCGATGTGCATCGAGCCCCCTTTCGCGTGGCACAGCCCCGACGCCTTGCCGAAAAGCTCGGCCATCATCTCGGGCAGCTGCGTGCCCTTGGCGATGGAATGCCCGTGCCCCCGGTGGGTGGTGAGGATGGCATCCTCATTGTTCAGCGCCGAGCACACCCCGACCGAGCAGGCCTCCTGGCCCACGCTCACGTGAATCCCGCCCGCCACGCGCCCGGCCTCGAAAAGCTCCTGCGTCCTCTCCTCGAAGCGGCGGATGCGCACCATCGTCCGGTACATCTCGCCCATCTTCTCTTTCGTGAAACTTCCCGCCGAATCAGGCAAATGAATTCCCTCCCGTCATGATGGCGTATCCCCGCAGCCCGCTTCCTTCATCAAGGATTGAACTGCAGCGATTTTATCCGGTATGCCGATTTCCTGGAATAGCTCCAGCGCCTTTGCCCAGCGAGGGCAACTGCACCCAACTCAACCGCGTATGTTTTAAAGAACCAAATAATACATCCATTATGGGGTTGTCTCATCCCCCCGTCCCGAACCGATCCATCCACCAGTCGCCGATCCAACCGCGGACCATGGGGAGGTTGTCGTTGACGCAGTGCTGGCTGCCGCCGTCCTCGACGGTGAAGATTTTGAGTTCCTTATCCTCCGACCCGCAGGCGGCGTAGAGGCGATGCGCCATCTCGACGGGGACGATGTTGTCGTCATGGCCGTGGGTGATGCAGATGGGCATCCGGATTTTTTCGGCGATGCCCTCGAGGGTGTAGAGGGCGCATTTTTCCATGGCGGAGTCCATGTCGGGTTTGCCCAGGACCCAGGGAAGCTGCCAGATGGCGGAGGAGGAGACGGTGCCTCCGGCTTCGAGGACCTTTCGGCGGTGGACCCAGACCTCGTGGTAGTCGAAGTGCGCCCCCCAGGCGAGGCAGGCGGCGTAGCGATGCTCGAAGGCGGCGATGCGCGGGGCGTAGTAGCCGCCGAAGCTCATGGCCATGATGCCGATGCGGGCCGAATCGACGCCTTCCCGCGCGTCGAGATAGTCGAAGGCGGCCGTGCCGGCGGCTTCGTAGTCGTGGCGGCTGGGGATGTTCCGGAGGCGGAGGGCTTCGCCCTGGCCGGGGCCGTCGATGCAGAGGACGCCAATGCCGCGCTCGCGAAGCGCGAGCCCGCCCCAGAGGACGGTGATTTCTTTCGAGGCGTCGAGGCCGTCAAAGAAGGCGACGGCCGGATCGTTCCCGGTGGGATGGAGGGGCGGCAGCCAGTAGGCGGGAAGGGGGCCTTCCTCGTAGGGGACCTCGACGCGCTCGAAGCCGGGCACCTGGCGTTTTATCCCTTTTTCGTAGTGGGGGAGGAGGGCGCGGTAGGAGTCCGCCTTCTCGGGGTTGTCCGGGTGGACGAAGCGCTCGGCGTTGAAGCGGTAGATGGCGCACCGCACGTAGGCGGCGGCGGCGGTGCGGGCGTGGCCCTTTTTGTCCTCGGCCTCGGCGAGGGCGAGCGTTTTGTCGGCCATCCAGGCCCAGCTTTCGCCCCAGGCCCCGGTGTCGCCCTCCTTGCCGGCGAGGCGCTTGCCGACCTGGTCGATCTCGTGGAAATTCGAGCCGCCCATGGGCGCGATGTTGATGAGGGCGCTCATGATCTGGGACCAGAGGTAGTGTTCCGGAAAGTACCGGAACCACGAGCCCGCAATGGTTTCTGTGCTCATCGAATTCTCCTCTTTGGCGCGGCGCGGCTGGCCGCTACGCTGGGCGCGGGGCGATTTTGGCCGTTTTGGGCGCGAAGCCGGACAAATCCACGCGCAAATCATTTTGACCTTTAGATTCAACAGTGATACCGTAATAGCTAATCTTCACAACTAATGCCACCCCACCGTGGGTGGGGGATCTGTTTCTTCAGAGGGTAGCACTCACTGAACTTCATGACGAAGGAGGAGAAGAATCATGCGTAAATTAGGCATCGTTTTGTTCCTCGTGGCTGCGCTGGGGATGGTTGGCGCCATCCAGGCAGACGCCGCCGCGAAGGATCAGGTGGTGATCGCGCTCTCGGGCGAGCCGCCCACCATGGACCCGCACCGCACCTCGAACTTCGTCGGCGCCATGGTCTGGCGCTGGCCCTACGACACCCTTCTCTCCCGCGAGACGGGCACCGGGAAACTCATCCCCTGGTTGGCGGAGAAGTACGAACTGCTCGAGGGAACGAAGAAGATCAAGTTCTGGCTCCGCAAGGACGCGGTCTTCGCCGACGGCTCGCCCGTCACCTCCCAGGCGATGGTCTGGTCGATCAGCCGCGTGCTCAAAGCGGCCCGGCAGAAGAAATATTTCGCCTCCTTCGACCGCATCGAGATCATCGACGATAAGACCTTCATCTGGCACAACAAGACGCACGACAACGGCACTTTATCCCGGGTCAGCCGCTGGGCGGGCCTGATGAGCCTCAACGCCAAGGGCAAGAAGAAGGCCCATCTCTCGCGGAACACCTACGGCTCCGGCCCCTATATCCTCAAATCGTGGACGAAGGGCCAGAAGATGGTTTTCGTGGAGAACAAAAAATGGTGGGGCAGAAAGCAGTTCCCCCGGATGCCGAAAACGGTGGTTCTCCGGCGGATCAAGGAAGCGGCGACGCGCGTGAAGGCGCTCGAGGCCGGTGAGCTCGACGTGGCCTGGGGGGTTCTGCCTCAGTTCGTCGCCGCCTTGGTGAAAAACCCGAAGACGAACGTGAAGGCCGTTCCGGCTGTCCGGATCATGTTCCTGAGCTTCTTCAGCAAGCACGGCGGCCCCTTCGCCAACCTGAAGGTTCGCCTCGCGGTCAACTTCGCCATCAACGACGCCCTGATCCGCAAGACGATCCTGGGCGGACGGGCGGACGCCATCGGAGGCCAACTCCATCCGTGGAACTTCTCGGGCTACAACCCGAAGCGGAAATGGTGGGGCTACGATGTGGCGAAGGCGAAAAGCCTGATGAAGGAAGCCGGCTACGCGAATGGCTTCAAGGCCGAGCTCATCGCGACGAACGGCCGCTATCCCGGCGACAAGCCGACCTGCGAGGCCATCGCCGGAATGCTCAAGAAGATCAAGATCAACACCACCTGCAACTCCCAGCGCTTCCCGCTCTTCAAGAAGTATCACCGCGCCTACCAGGCCGGAAAACGCAAGGGCGCCGCGATGTACTACATGGGATTCGGCAATGGCGGCGGCGAGCCGGGCCTCCTGTTCTCAGGCACGACAATGTGCGGCGGCGCCTGGAGCGGTCACTGCTTCAAGGATATCGACGCTCAGGTGATGAAGGCGAATGCGACCGCCGATCCCAAACAGCAGTGGATAGAATATGACAAGGTAGTCGGGATGACGAAGGCAAAAGCGACGGCCAAGGTCGTGGCGAAGATTCACGACGTGCTCGGCTACAGCAACCGCATCAACTGGACTCCCCGGCACGACGAGACGCTCTATCCGTGGGAGATCAGCATGAAGGCGTCGAACTAGGACGCATCCGAACACAGCATGCGCGCACGGGGGGCCGGAGACGGCCCCCCGCGTTTTTTTTGGAATGCAAGAAGGTTGGAATGCAAGAAGGAGAATCGCCGAATGCCCGCCGCGAAGGATCATCCCCGCTTCCCGAAGGAGGAATACAGCCGCCGCTACCGCGAGATTCGAAAACGGATGCGCGCGCGGGGGCTCGACGTTCTCGTCATGTACGGCGATTCGGGAAGCCACGGGGGAAATCAGGCCAGTATCAAATACGTGACGAACTACCAGGACCCGGTCAGCAGCTTCGCCGTCTTCCCCCTGAAGGGGGAGCCTGCCCTGTATATCTCGAACAGGCTCTACCTGCCCTACGCGAAGCAGATGAGCGTTTTCGGACGCACCGAGGCGGTCGATTACGATCCGGGGGCCAAGGTGGAGCGGCGCATCCGCGAGCTGGGCCTCGAGAAGGGGGCGATCGGCGTGGTCGGTTACCGGGGAATTTTGAAGACCTCGATCCCCTTCAGCGTGATGGACCACTGGCGGCGGGCGCTCCCGGGGGCCTCGTTCGCCGAGGCGACGGAACTCCTCCACGAGGTCCGCGCCGTGAAGAGCAAGGAAGAACTCAAGTGGTTCCGGCGAGGCGCCGCCCTGACCGACATGGCGTTCGAGGCGCTTGAGAAAATGGCCCGGCCCGGCATGACCGACTACGAGCTGGCGGCGATCGTATCGAACGCTTACATGCCCAGCGGCGGCGGGCAACAGCTCATCTTCATCGGTTCCACCTCGATGGCGCGGCCTCACCTGATCTTTCCGAACCAGTTTCCCACCCACCGGAGGACCCGAAAGGGCGACATCGTGCTGACCGAACTCTCGGCCGGCTATCACATGCATTCGGGCCAGGCCCACCGCCCGATATCGGTGGGCGCAGGCCCCACCCCCGTTTACCGGCGGCTCTACGAGGTGGCGGTTGAGGCCTACGAGCGGATTCTCCGGGCGGTCAAACCCGGCGCGAATCAGGACGATGTGCGACGGGCGGGGTCGATCATCGGCGAGGAGGGCTTCACCACCTTCGACACGACCTTCCACGGCTGGGGGCTGCTCATCGAAAACCCGCGCGTGGATGTCGATGCCACCCTCATCGAACGGCCCCAGAACGAAATCGTTTTCCGGGAGGGGATGCTCATGGTGATCCAGCCCAACCTCGTCACCCCGGACAGCAAGGGCGGCCTTCAGGTGGGCAACCTCGTCGAGGTAACGAAAAACGGCGCCCGCTCGCTCCAGAAATTTCCCATGAAGTTCATGCGCATCTAGGCCGGGCGCGGGGGCGGTCCCCCGACCGATTTCGCCTACTGGAGCCAGTCCAACCCCGCGATGCGCCACCAGAGGAGGGTGGTCGTCAGGGTGGTCACGAACGACACCCCGGTCATGAACAGGCCGAAGCGGAAGATCTCGCCCGCCGTGAGGTGGCCGCGCTCGTAGACGGCGAGGCTGCCCGGGCTCTGCGCCGGGTAGAAGAGAATCGAATCGCCCATGAGCAGAACGCCCAGGGCGCAGGCCAGCGGGTTCAGGCCGCCTCCCTGTCCGATTTCGATGCTGATCGGGATGGTGATGGCGAGGTAGCCGGTGATGTTGGGAACGAGGATGCGGATCGGAACGCTGACGATCAGGATCGCGGCGAAAAGAAAATAGGGGCGCCCGGCGAGGGCCGGGGCCAGATGGAGGAGGCTCAGCGCCAGCCATTTTGCCGCCCCGGTATGGGCCAGCGTCCAGCCCAGGGAGAGCGAGGCGCCGAGGAGAAAAAACGTCGCCCAGGAGAACCGGGATTCGAAATCTCCCCATTTCAGAACGCCAATGCCGGGCAGCAGAAGGAGCGTCCAGGCCATCATGGCCGGGACGGCGGGGTGGAGGCCGTGCACCGCGTCAGACAGCCAAAGGAGCGAGGCCATGAGAATGATCAGGCTGGTGCGGATCTCCCCGCCGTTCAGCGGCTTTTTCTCCTGAGGAGGAAGGGTGAGCCGCCGGTCCCCGCCGCGAAGATACTTCAGATGCAGGCCGAGGGAGCCGATGCACAGCGTCAGGTAGTAGGGGACCCCCAGAAGGAGAAACCACCGGGTCCAGCCCAATCCGCCGATGAGATTCGCCGCCACGATGGAGGTCATCCCGCCAGTGAGCAGGGCGGAGGAGGCGAGGCGGTTCAGCGAATGGAGGGCCATCATGATGGCGCGGGCGAGGGGCGCCCCTTTTTCGACGCCCGCGAGGGAAAATGTGCGGTCGAACACCTCGGCCAGGATGATGGAGCGGCTGTTCGAGGAGGGCATGATCAGCGCCATCGGAGGAAACGAGAGCACCATGAACCAGAAGAGCGAGCGGCTCTTTCCTCCTGAGTAGCGCAGGAAATACCGCCCGATCCTTTCGGCGAGGCCGACCCGCTCGACGGCGATGGCGATCGTGAAGACGCCGATGAGAAAATAAATCACGGGCTGGGAGAATCCGACAAGGGCCTCGTTCACCGACGACGAGGCGCCCGTCAGGATCAGGAGCAGGATGACGAGCCCGCCGGTCAGCCCGGGCGGCAGGATCTCCCTCGTCCACAGGACGACGGCGGTGGCGCAAACGAGAAGCGTCCGGTAGCCCTGGACCGAGAGGCCGGGCGGCGGGGGAAGGAAGAGGAACAGGAAAAGGGCCGCGAAAAGGGCAGCATACACCCAGCCAGCGGGGCCGGGGCGAATGGACTCTGGCAGTGCGCTCATCCTCGCCCCTCCACGGGTTCAGGACGGATCCGGCGCTGGAACTCCGGTGAGGAGCGGAAGGGTCCGGTCGAACCTTCGATCCGCGAATTCTACCCCCATCGGGGCGCGGAATCGATCCGCCCGGGCCCGTCGGT